>NZ_JBYTAI010000006.1:0-405183 GCF_058788035.1 Ideonella sp. FW305-24
CGTGACCGCTGCGGCTCAAGGAATCAAATGACTGCTGTCGCTGCGCTTGAAATGGATTTTGCAGGGCCGACTACTTAGTTTGCCAGCAAGCTATTCGAAGAACTCGGGGCCGTACCTCGCGATGAAAGCAAAATTCCACCAACTCTCAGGTCAGTACTTGAGTTGGCGCGAAGCGCTAAATTCCGCAACTCCTCAAACTCCGGGAAATTCTCGCACGCTTCGACAAGCGTGGCGAATGCCTGCTCCCATTGACATTCCTGCCGATATCTCTCTGCAAGATGAATCATCAGCATCGCATCGAAACGCCTGGGAAACTCGAAACCACTCGGCTTCGAACGGCGCCGCAAATGCTGAATGAGCGCCGCCTTGTGTCTTTCAATCGGCCACGTAGGGAGGATTCCGAACAGCATGTGAACCAATAGGGATTCCGGACTGGGTGGGTCCAGCAAATGATGCCACTTCCTCAAAATATCTTCTTGATCGGATGCGTGAAATATCTTAGGCAGTGTTACGCTAACGGCGGCGACGAGAGCGACATATGCTCGACGATTGTGCGCATCCAAGCTCGGTAGAGACGGTGCGATCTTATCCAATGCGGCCTTCAGGTCCGGCATCGTTAGTGGACCCGCAGTAGTAAACATGTCGCAAAATGTCTCAGCAAACCCTTCAAACCAGCGCCTTCCACCGTCCTGACTTATTGCAGCAGGGCACATCCAAGCGCTTGCAGCAAGCCGCACTTGGCTCACGCTCCCGGTTTCACGAATGTATTGATATGGCTCCTTGTCTTTGGTCGGCTGCCGCCGAATGAATTCAAGAATCACGGAACGAGCCACACGATATAGCCCTTGGAAGGTCATCGCGGTTCGACGATCTACCGTAGTTACGCGCTCGGCGTACCCTTGGGAGTCGGCTATTTCGTGCGGAAGTTGGCGCAACTCATGCACGTACTTCGAGCGTGTCTCGTAGGCGAAATCCAGCGCATCCGATAGGTCCAGTCGACCCAATGGCGAAACCTGCCCTAACGCGCCTCCCAAGAAATAGTCAGGCGGCAAATGCGCTAACGTGAATTCCTTAAATCGCCTTCTAAGAAGCACATGCTCGCTAGTGACAATCGCCGCCTTTACGCCTTCAATGATCTCCGGAGCGGCGTTTTCCAACGCCGCCTCCACCGGCAGTCGTTTTCGATCCTCGACATCTTCCCATCTTGTCTCATGGCCATCGAATTCCATAGCGAGTGCTTCAAGAGAGGCGACCATCAACGTATACGCAGTCTCCAAATCGTCGCCTAAGCGATGAAAACCTGTCACAAAAGTCTGTATGGCTCTAACGGCACCCAGGAAGGACTTCCGCTCAAGCGCCAAAAGCACGTCTATAAAATCGGAGAAATCATTGGCCTGCTGTGTGTTAATTGATACCTCAGTATCAAACACACGGCGAAGCAATGCGTTTGGAGCAGTACGAACGCCGAGTCCGCTTCGCCCACCGGTGAGACGCAGTACCAAATCTCGATCAGCACCACATGTAAGGCCAAGGAAAAATGACATTAGCGCCCCGAATTGGGCCTGATATCGATCTACTCCATAGGACACAATTACACCCGGAGCAACTTCGTCCCCCTCGATTCTCTCAATCATCTCGAAGATGAGACTTGGCGCTTGTCCCAAAGTATCTGCAGCAATCACCTTGGCGGCTTTAGTAGAAAGACCTCCTTTTGGTAAATGTGAGAGATTGGAATATAGAACCCCCCGGAGCCTATTCTCCAAAAGAATATTTCCATGGAATAACTTACCGGTAGCAATTTGAAGCACGTGCTCTTCCCCGACGTTGCAGCATCCAAAGTGGCTCAATAAGTCATTCGCGTTGAGCATCTTGGGATGCATGCCCATCCGCAAGCGCCTTAGGCTATTTTGGCATCATTTCCGTGATCGCCTTAATTCCATAGAGGGTTCTTATATTTGGCACGGCACCTATAAGTAGCGCCGCAAGCTTCTCATAGGTATTGGGAATTGCAGCATCCACCCCGAAGTGAATAGTGTTGCGCGAATCCCGAACAGCATCACTCCATACGGCCACTTCCTTTAGACGCTGCGGGCGAATTCGACTGGCTTCAACAACATCACCAAAAAGGTCGTGGTGCTCATAAATAGTGATCACAGCCTCTACCTTCTTCATTGGACCGGCGTTAGAGTCCTCCAAGGTTGCCTGTTGCTTCGCAATGCGTTTAGCCTGAATTGGCGGCGTTCGATTTATTAATGCCATGCCAAGTTCAAGCCAAGCGCCTTCAGAAGCTTTTCCTAGCATCGTGAAGGCAGCTGTAAACAGCTCCGCTCTAAAGCATTTCACAGACTCCGTGAAGGCTTGACCAACGTCCGAATGCATGTTTGTCACGCCAAACGAGTGTAGATAGAGATCAGGCTCGCTAAGGAATTGATTTCCCGCACGGATTTTAGAAAGCGCAAGTCGAACCTCCGAAGGAATAGGCAATTTAGTCTCTTCGAAGCGCCATCCCGATGATTCTCCGCCACCGCCAGGAACTACAGTCGTCCAGTCGATCGATATCGCATCACCGGAGATAGTTTGACTCAACGAAAACAGCAGCCCTGAGTGAATCAGAGACCAAATGGCCTCCCTTGCGGACGCCTCCCAACTCAGCGCCTTTGCTGTCGCAACAATGCCCGCCATTGAGTCGACAGATGGGTGCAAGACGACCTGCTTAGGAAGTGGCGCCTCGTTAGCAAGCAAAACAGCGTCGATCAAATCTGATGTTCGTGTTTTGGTTTTCGCGGCCTCCAGGATGATGGCCTTCGCTATTACAACCCGTTGAGGTGAAACCTCGATACGACCGCGAATTTCCTTCTCTGCTTCGATTTGGTTCATTGCTACAGCTTACTGGAATGTGGCTCTTGGATGACTGACCTGAGGCCCAAAACGCCCCACAAATTTAGGATATGACGAACAGCGATCAGAGCCACCATATTCGTCCAATCAGTCGATGACTCCAACAACATCGCCCAGCTTCCTGTGCCTGGACCTGAAGCGGCCGGGCATCACGGTGCGGCCCATCATCAGCATCTCAGGCGACCAGGAGCTGAACCAGGTGTTCTTCGACGACGTGCGCGTGCCGGCGAGCGGGCCGATCAGCGAGGAGAACCAGGGCTGGGCGATTGCCAAGTTCCTGCTACTGCAGGAGCGCGGTGGTGCTGGCGGTTCATGTCATGCCTTCAAACACCGGTCCAAACCACGTGGGATGTGCCTGGGTGGCAACCTTGCGCACGTGGCGCGCGGGGACGCTCTCGGATTGCGCACGGCATTCGGCGAGGGCCGAAACGGGTGGCTGCCCACGAGTTGCGGAGGCAATCTGCGTGATGGGACGAACCCACCGTCTCAGCGAATCACCTCGTCCAGCCTCCTGAGCTTGGCCTTGCGGCCTTTGAGGGTGCCGCTGGAGAGTTTGGCGACGACCTGGTCGGCGATGCTGGCTTCGACGGCCACGTAGGTGTGGAAGTCGCCGACCTTGATCTTGCCGATCTGGCTGCCGGCGAAGCCGGCGTCGCCGGTCAGCGCGCCCAGCACGTCGCCGGGGCGGATCTTTTCCTTCTTGCCGCCGAGGATCTGCAGCGTGGCCATGGCCGGGCGCAGCGGACCGCCGGGGGCGTCTTTCAGTGCACTGAGTTTTTCCCAGTCGAAGGGCTTGCCCTGGGCCAGCTCGATGCGGCCGATGCGGCCCATCTCGTCCATGCTGACCAGGCTCAGCGCCAGGCCGTCGTGCCCGGCGCGGCCGGTGCGGCCGATGCGGTGCACGTGCTGCTCGATGTCCTGCGTGACGTCGACATTGATCACCGCTTCGAGCTGCTCGATGTCCAGCCCGCGCGCGGCCACGTCGGTGGCCACCAGCACCGAGACGCTGCGCTGCGAGAAGCGGATCAGCACCTGGTCGCGCTCGCGCTGGTCCAGGTCACCATGCAGCGCCAGCGCGACGAAGCCTTCGGCCACCAGCACGTCGACCAGGTCGCGGCACTGCTGCTTGGTGTTGCAGAAGGCGATGGTGCTGGCCGGCCGGTAGTGGCGCAGCAGTTGGCCGACGACGTGCAGCCGGTCGCTGTCGGCCACTTCGAACGCGAGTTGACGGATCTGGCCGGCGGGTGCGGTGGCGGGGCCACCGGTCTTGGCGGTGGGCGCGCTGACGGTCAGCTGGCGTGGCTTGCGCAAGAAACGCGAGGCCAGCTTGGCAATGCCTTCGGGGTAGGTGGCGGAGAACAGCAAGGTTTGCCGCTCGGCCGGGCACTGGCTGGCGACAGTGACCATGTCGTCGATGAAGCCCATGTCCAGCATGCGGTCGGCTTCGTCGAAAACCAGCGTCTGCAGGCCGCCGAGCTGCAGAGCGCCCACGTCCAGCAGGTCCATCAGCCGGCCCGGCGTGCCGACGACGACGTGCGCGCCATGCGCCAGGCTTTCGCGCTGCGGGCGCATCGGCGTGCCGCCGCACAGGCTGAGGATCTTCACGTTGCCGGCGGCGCGTGCCAGCCGGCGCAGCTCTTCTGCGACCTGGTCGGCCAGCTCGCGCGTGGGGCACAGCACCAGCGCCTGGACCTGCCAGAGGCTGCTGTCCAGTGCGGCCAGCAGCGCCAGCCCGAAGGCCGCCGTCTTGCCGCTGCCGGTGGGCGCCTGCACGATCAGATCCTCGCCGGCCAGCGCGGCGGGCAGGCTGGCGGCCTGCACCGGCGTCATCTGCGTGAAGCCCAGCGCGGCCACGCCGGCCTTCAGGGCTTCGGGCAGCGGCAGTTGATCGAAGGCGGCCACGGGGGCCGGGAAGACGGGGGCGGAAGAAGCGGCAGACATGGCGCATTGTCCGCCGCGCTGGCCGGGACGCGCGCACCCGCGGTTCACAAGCCTGTCACGCGTGGGCTGCAAGCTGCCGGCCTGCATGAGCATCAAGACGATTGCGTTGGTCTACTTCAACGCCGGGGGCGGGCACCGGGCGGCAGCCATGGCTTTGCAGCAGGTGCTGCAGGCGCCGGAGCAGCCGCCCTGCGAGGTCCGGCTGGTCAACCTGATCGAGCTGCTGGACCCGCCGCAGCGCTTCAAGCGTGCCACCGGGCTGGCGCCGGAAGACCTGTACAACCTGCGCCTGGCGCGCGGCTGGACCATGGGGCTGGCGCAGGAGCTGAAGCTGCTGCAGGGCATGATCCGCATGGCCCATCCATGGCTGCTGCGCACGCTGCGCGCGCACTGGGACGCGACCGCGCCGGACCTGGTGGTCTCGCTGATCCCGAACTTCAACCGGGCGCTGTACGAGTCGGTGATGGCCTCGCCCGGCAGGCGCTGCGCGACGGTGATGACGGACCTGGCGGACCACCCGCCGCACTTCTGGATCGAGCCCGGCCAGCCGGCGCAGGTGCTGGTGTGTGGCACGCCTCGCGCGGCGGCGCAGGCGCTGGCCGCCGGCCACGCGCCGGCGCAGGTGAAGCGGGTTTCGGGCATGGTGTTGCGGCCTGCGTTTCATGGGCTGGCACCGCTGGCTGCGGACGAGCGCGCCGAGCGCCAGCAGGCGCTGGGCCTGCAGTCCGGCCGGCCCATCGGCCTGGTGATGTTCGGCGGCCAGGGCTCGATGCAGATGCTGCGCATTGCGCGTGGCCTGCCCGAGGTGCAGCTGGTGCTGGTCTGCGGCCACAACGCCCGGCTGGCGACGCGGCTGCGCGCGCTGGCCACGGCCGCGCCCGGTGGTCCGCACGCGGTGCTGGGCTTTGTGCCCGACATGGCCGGGCTGATGCAGCTGGCCGACTTTTTCATCGGCAAGCCCGGCCCCGGCAGCCTCAGCGAGGCGGTGCAGATGGGCCTGCCGGTGGTCACCTTCGAAAACCGCTGGACCATGCCGCAGGAGCGCTACAACGCGCACTGGGTGCGCAACGAAGGCCTGGGCGAAGTGGTGGACTCGGTCAAGGCCGTGCCCGAAGGTGTGGCGCGTTTGCTGGACCAGCTGCCGCAGCGCCGCTCACGGGTGCTGCAGGTGCGCAACCGGGCGGTGTTCGAAGTGGCGGCGCTGCTGCGCGAGCTGGCCGGCATTTCGACGGCGGCCGCCGTCGAGCCGGCGCTGGCAGTGGACTGAAGACCTACTTCGCCTTGTAAATCGCATCCAGCCGGTCCGGCGTGGCGCTGACACGCTCCAGCGACGGGTAGCGCAGGCCGCCGCGCCAGTCGATGCGGGCGCTGAAGAAATGGTCGCCGTCCTTGACCAGCAGCTGGATCGGCGCCTTGCCGTCGATGTTGGCGGTGACGGCGGCCGTCAGCCGGTCGGGCCGGTAGCTGCGTTCGTTGACGGCCAGCACCTGCATGCCCGCGGCAAGTCCCGCCTGGAAGGCCGGGCTGTCCCAGTAGACCTGGTCCAGCTTGCCGTCGCTGGTCACGCGCAGGCCGAGTGAATAGGCCATGTCCTGCGGGCGCTCGTCGCCTTCAGGGCCGCTCCAGCCACGTTCCTGGGCCGAGAACCGGCTTTCTTCGGTGCGCCAGCGCAGCTGCCAGCCGGCATGGCTCACGCCGTCCAGCGGGGCGACGGTGCCGGTGCGGTTCAGGCGCTCGCGCCAGAAACCGGCCCAGTCGTGCGGTTGCAAGGCGTTCAGTGCCGTGACCAGCTCGTCGAAGGTGTAGGTCAGCGGCTGGATCGAGCCATCTGCGCGCTGCTGCGGTGTGCGGCCGAAGAAGCTGCGCGCGAAGTCGTCCAGCGACTTCTTGCCGCCGCTTTTCTCGCGGATCAGCGTGTCGGCGTCCAGCCACAGCAGCAGGCCTTCGTCGTAGTAGTCGCTGCTGCGCTGCCAGTCTTCCCATTCGGCCGTGTGGCCGGGGCCCAGCGTGGCTTCGTTGGTGGTGTCCTGCAGGTTGCGCCAGACCCGGCCGCTGCGGGCCTGCGCGTCGGCCGCAACCGCAGCCAGCCGGTCGCGCGCCTGCTCGGGCGTGGACAGCCCGCTGCGCGCGGCCAGCACGTGGCCCCAGTACTGCGTGAGCCCTTCGTAGACCCACAGCAGCGAGTTGCGCATGGGGGTGTTGTAGTGCGGCGTCCAGAGGTCGGCCGGGCGGCGGAACTTGCCGTTCCAGGCGTGCACGTATTCGTGCGGCAGCAGCTCGCGGCCGCGGATGGCCTTGTCCCAGTCGCTGAAGTAGTCGGCCTCCAGGCCGTTTTCGCTGGACTCGTGGTGCTCCAGGCCGATGCCGCCGAACTCGTCGGACAGCGCCAGCAGGAAGTCGTATTGCCGGTACGGGCGGTGGCCGAACAGCTTGTCGGCCTGCTGCACCAGGGCCTTGTGGGCGGCGATCTGCGCCGGCGTGGCGACGAGCTGGCCGGGCTCGTCGGCCAGCAGGTTCAGCACCACGGCGTGCGGCGTGCCGGGCGGGTCCAGCTCGATTCGTTTGGTGTAGCGGCCGGCGAACAGCGGTGAATCGACCAGGGTTTCCAGGCCAACCTCGGCGTAGTCCACCCAGCCGTCCTCACCAGCACGTGCGGGCTGGCCGGCGGGCGAGCGCAGCGCGGTGGCCGGCTGCCAGCCCACCGGCAGGCGCAGCCGCGGCTTGACGCGGATGGCCGCAGCCGCCGGCCCGGCCGGGTACAGCAGCACGGTTTCCCATTCCACGCCCAGCATCTCGCGGGTGATGCTGATGCGGTCGCCGCCGTGCTTGACCGGCGCGGTGTACTGGAACGCCAGCTGCAACTCGCTGACGCCCGCCGGCACGTTCAGGTGGAAGGCAAACGGGTCGGTCACGTCGCGCTGCCAGGGCAGGCGCCGGTCGCCGGCCAGCACCGTGAGGCCGGCCAGGCGGGCCACGTCGCCATAAGGCCCATGCGCGCCGGGCAGGAAGCGGGCGTAGTAGAGCGTCAGCGGGCCGCCTTGGGCGGCGGGCGCGATGGGCAGGCGCTGGCTCACCTTCAGCAGGCGGTGCGCAAGGTCGGTGGCGTCCACCTCCAGCGCGATGGTGCCGGGCCAGGTCTGGGCGTCTGGCGCAGCTGGCGCAAGCGCGGTGGCTGGAAGCGAGGGCGGTGGCGGTGGCGGGGCCCCCATGGCCGGCGAGGTCATCAAGGCACTGATGGCGCCCAGGCACAGGCCGGTCACGAGCCACCCGCGAATGGGTGCCCGCGCGGCCCGCATGTCTGCGGACAAGGTCTTCGGTAGCTGCATCGTCGAAGTATCCACGCTGCGGCGGAGCGATCCGTCAAGCCCTATGCCGCAGGGGCTGCCTACTGCGCGTTGCGCAGCACGGGAATACACAATCCGTTCACGTTTCGTTCGGGCCACGACAACGTCAACTCAATCACGGTATTGGGCATCGTGGTCGAACCACAGGCAGCGCCCAACGAAGGCCGCTGCCTATCATCCACCGCTCCACTTCGAGAAGACTGCCGCCGCCGGCTCCAGGGCAGCGCGCGGACAGGAACCCCTGGCAATGTCGCCCCCCCGTCGTACAAGGCACGTGGCCAGCCACGGGTTGAGAAGCATCGATGCTTCGACCATCCGCCTGTTCCTGGACTTCGCCAGCCAGCAGACCCGCGACAGCTGGCAGCTGGGCGAGTTGCCTGCGGCAGAGCTGGTGTTCGTGCCGGCGGGCGAGCCGGTGCCAACCGAGGCAGTTGCTGCCATTGGCGTGTGGGTCGGCCCCGTGCCCGAGCATGTGCGCACGATGCCGGCCGAGTTCGAGCCCGTGAAACGGCTGGCACAACCGCTGCAGCTGGAAGCCTTCATCGAGGTGCTGCGGCAGGTGGAACGTGCGGACCCACCCGCTGCACCTGTTGCCGGCAAGACGGCGCCGCCTCCTCCTGCCGCCTTGCCGGCCACCGCGGCGTCGGCGCCCATGGCCAAACCGGCGGCTCCGACCGTGCCCACGCCGCGCCAAGCGCGCGACCCGCGTGCCCGCTTCCGCCTCAAGCGCTGGCCCAGCGCGCGCAGCCTGGCACGCCACCGCTACCTGCCGCGCCTGGCCAGTTTCCTGTCGGCACGCCACCTCAGCGTGCTGGAGCTGGCGGCGCTGAGCAACGTGAGTGCCCAGGAGTGCCAGGCCTTCCTGGACGACATGGCCGCGCAAGGCATCCTGGAGCACCGCATTGGCAGCCCGGGGCTGGTGCTGCCGCCGGCGCCACCACCTGCCACGCATGCGTCCACCTTGCCGCCTTCGACCTTGCCGCCATCCGACTTCGGCGCCGACACCGTGCCCGAACGCCCACCCCAGGCTGCCCCTCGCGAAACCGCGCTGGGCGGACTGATGCAGCGGCTGCGCAGCCGCCTGGGCCTGTCGTGAACAAGGCCACCAGATGACAGAACCCAAGCTCGTCTTCACCGGCCCGCCCGGCGCCGGCAAGACCACCGCCATCGCCGCCTTGAGCGACATCCCGCCCATCGTCACCGACGTGCGCAACTCCGACGCCAGCCTGGCCAAGACGCACACCACCGTGGGCATGGACTACGGCGAGGTGAAGCTGGCTGGCGACGAACGGGTGCGCCTGTTCGGCACGCCGGGGCAGGAGCGCTTTGCCTTCATGTGGCGCATCCTGGCGCGCAACGCGATGGGCCTGGTGCTGCTGCTGGACAACTCGCGCGCCGACCCGCGGGCCGACCTGCGGCTGTACCTGCAGGCTTTTGGCGAACTGCTGCGCGACACGCCTTGCGTGATCGGCGTGGGCCGGCTGGACACCCATCCCGAGCCCTCGCTGGACGCGCTGGCCGATGAACTCGAACAACTGGGCTGGGTCTTTCCGCTGCTGGCGGTGGACGTGCGGCAGCGCGAAGACGTGCTGCTGCTCGTCGACACCGCGCTGGCGCAGCTGGAAGCCCGCCAATGGCAGGACACGCAATCATGAACCCCGAAGTGGACGAGACCCTGCGCCTGCGCGCCCAGACGGTGGCCGACGAGTTGCTGGCCCGCATCGACGGCGCCCGCGCGGTGCTGCTGGCCACGGCCGACGGCTTTGCGCTGGCCAGCGCAGGCGAGCCGCGCGACACGCCGCAGCTTGCTGCGATGACCAGCGCCATCGCCGCCATCAGCCAGGTGGTCAGCCAGACCTCGGACCTGGGCGAGCCGCAGTGCGTGGTCGTGGACGCCAGCCGCGGCTTTTTGCTGGTGCGCTCCGCGCAGTACCGCGGCACGGCCGTGGTCATCAATGTCATGACCACGCGCCAGGCCTTGCTGGGCATGGCGATGCACGTGGTCAACGCGGCCGCCCGCGAGCTGGAACTCTGAAGATGCCCCACCGGATTGCCGAACACCTGCAGCGCATGCTGGACAGCACCGAAGGCGTGGTCGCCTGTGCGCTGGTCGATGCCACCAGCGGCCTGGTCTGGCACCGCTGCGGCCCCGAGTCCGCGGGTGACGAAACCCTGTGGGAGGCCGCCATCGACTACTGGCGGCTCTATGGCCGCCAGCGTGGGCACTTCGAGGTGCTGGGCGAGCTGGGCGCGGCGGTGATGTACCACCAGCATGGCGTGCTCGCGGTGCTGCCCTGCCGGCATGAAACCGAGCTGCTGATGGTCTGCCGCGCCGAGCACCAGGCGGTGGACTGGCGCGGCTGGCAGCGGCGCGTGCGCAAGCTCGCGCTCGAGATCGAAGACCTGATCTGACGCGGCAGCGCGTCGGTTCTTCCCTGTGCCAGCGGCGGGTGCCGAGGGCATTTTTCACCTCCGAAAGGTAGTACTGCCATGGCCTCGATCAAACAATCCCTGGATGAACTCCTCGCCGTCGACGGCGCGCTGTGCGCGGCCGTCGTCGACACCGACAGCGGCATGATGCTGGGCTCGGCCGGCAGCGGCCTGGACCTGGAAATCGCCGCGGCGGCCAATACCGAGGTGGTGCGCGCGAAGATGAAGGCCATGCGACAGCTGGGCCTGAACGACGTGATCGAGGACATCCTGATCACGCTGGGCAAGCAGTACCACCTGATCCGCCCCTCGGCCCGCAAGGAAGGCGTGTTCATCTACTTCGTGCTGGACAAGGCGCGCTCCAACCTGGCGCTGGCCCGCCGCAAGCTGCAGGACGTGGACAAGAACCTGGTGTTCTGACCCGGCCGCGGGTGCTGGCTTACGTGAATACGTCACACCCGCCGCGCCCGTGGCATGTTTTACCCTTTCCATTGATGACAACTGACACATCCATGGGACGCGGCGTTTGCATGCTGTCTGCCATCATCATCTGCAAATTGACGCCCAGCCGGGCAGGGGGCAAGGCCCCGTGCGGCGTGAGCGTCCCCCAACAAGAGGGCGCATGAACGCGAATCGCCGAACCAGGGTCGTGGCCTGCCACGGATTGACCGAGGTGGACCTCTCGGCCCTGCAGATCTTCCTGAGTTTCTCGCTGCACAGCACACGCGACGCATGGTCGCTCGGCACGCTGGGCGAGGCCGACCTGTTGCTGCAGCCGCTGGGCGAGCCGCTGCCGGTGCTGGCCATGCCGGTCACCATCGTCTGGCTGGGCGAGATGCAGGCCGGCGTGCCGGCCGGCAGCCGCTATGCGCTGGCCCGCCCGCTGCAGCTGGACCAGGTGCTGGCGCTGCTGGTGGGCATCGAGCGGCAGGAAGAGGCCGGTTTCGCCGACGTGGTGGCCGACCCGGGCCATTTGATCGCCGATGCCAGCCTGACCCAACCGTTGCCGCGGCACGAGCCGCAGCCAGAACCCAGGCCCTTGCCTGCCACCGCTGCGATGCGGTCCTTGGCATCGGATCCGACCGATGCCGCGGTGATCTTCCGGCTCAACCGCTGGCCCAGCGCCACCAGCCTGGCCACGCACCGCTACCTGCCCCGGTTGGCCAGCCTGCTGACGACGCGCAGCCTCAGCGTGTTCGAGCTGTCCCGCCTGAGCAATGTGGCCGAAGACGAGTGCTCGGCCTTCCTGGAGGACATGGCCTCCGAAGGCATCCTGGACACGCAGTTCCCGTCGGAACTGCCGTCCGAGCTGCCATCCGAGTTGCCGTCCGGTTTCGACGAGGAAACGCCTGCGCGGCCGGCCAGCGCGCCCGCTGCGCCCGGGCTGGTGGGCCAGCTGCGCTCGATGCTGCGCCTCAACTGACCCGGCCTTCAGTCCTTCACTTCGCCGCCAGCTTGTGTGGCGGCGCGTTCTTCACGTACTGGTCGAACCAGCTGACCATTTCGGCGATCAGCTGCTCGTTCGACTCCATTGCCGCGTACCAGTGCGGCTCGTGCGGCAGCATCACCAGCCTGGCGGTGCCGCCGTTGCCGCGCAAGGCCTCGTAGAGCTTGCTGGCCTGCAGCGGTGTGGTGCCGGGGTTGGCATCGTCCGCGCCGTGCACGATCAGCACCGGGGTCTTGAGCTTGTCGGCATAGAAGAACGGCGAGACCTTCATGTACACGTCCGGCGCGTCCCACACCGAGCGGCGTTCGCTCTGGAAGCCGAACGGCGTCAGGGTCTTGTTGTACGAGCCGCTGGTGGCCACGCCGGCGCGGAACAGGTCCGAGTGCGCCAGCAGGTTCACCGTCATCAGCGCGCCGTGGCTGTGGCCGGTCACGCCCACGCGTTCGGGGTCGGCCACGCCCAGGCGCACGGCTTCGTCGACCGCGGCCTTGGCATCGGCCACCAGCTGGTCCATGTAGCTGTCGTACGCGCGCTTGGGGTCGCCGACGATGGGGAACGAGGCGTTGTCGATGATCGCGTAGCCGGCCAGCAGCAGCAGCCGGTACTGGCGCAGCCGCGTGAAGGTGGCCTGCGAGCCTGTCACCTGGCCAGCCTTGGCCGGGTCGGCATAGTCCAGCGGGTAGGCGTAGAGGATGGTCGGCACGCGCGTGCCTTCGACGTAGCCGGGCGGCGTGTAGAGCGTGAACGACAGGTCCAGCCCGTCGGCGCGCTTGTACTTCACGAGCCGCTTCTGGATTGCCCGCACCTCGGGCGTCGGGTCCGGCAGGTGGGTGATGGCGGCGGCGCTGGTGGCGAACTTCGCTTCGCCCGTGGCCGCGTCCACAGTCGCGCCCAGCGTGCGCAGCAAGGCGTTGGGCGGGCTGGCCGGCGTCTGGTGCCAGGTCAGGAAGCGCGTGTTGTCCGGGCCGGTGAAAGCCAGGAAGCGCTCGAAGGCGGTCTTGTCACTGCGAAACAGGCGCTGGCTCTGCAGCGTGTTCAGGTCCAGCCTGTCGAGGAAGGGCCGGTCGCCGTCGGGTGACGAGCCCAGGCCGGACAGGAAGATCGCATCGCCGTCCTGGCGCATCACCAGCGCACCATTGGCCAGCCGGCGGAACACCGGGCGGCCGGGGTTGGCGTATTTCTCGTCGCTGGAGAGGTCCCACACCACCTTGGCCTCAGGCTTGGCCTGGTCGAAGTCGACCCGCAGGCCGCGCCGCCAGTGGCGGTTCTCGTCGAATTCGTCGATCACCGCGGTGTCGGCCCTTTCGCCCCACAGCACGCCCACGTAGCGCTGCGCCAGCCGCACGACCTCGGTCGGCGCGGCGGTGAACGGCGCTTTCAGCAGCATCACCTTGTCGCGCTGCGGCGCGTCGACCTTCCAGTCGCCGCCGTCCAGCGCCTCGGCCCAGACCAGCGTGGCCGGCTCGGTCTGGCGCCACGAGAACTCGCGCGGGCCGACTGGCACGCCGGCCACCGGCACCCGGTCGGTCAGCGGGATGGAGGCGATCTTGGCGATGCCGACCTTGGCCGGGTTGGCGATGTCCCAGACCTCGACCTCGCGCGGGAAGCGCTCGTGGGTCGTGACATAGGAATACGGCTTGTGGATGCGCGTCACCAGCACATGCCGGCCGTCGGGCGCAGCGTCCAGCGATTCGTGGTTGGCCGGCTTGCCGACCGGCACGACGCTGCCGCTGGCGGTGTTGACCAGCGTGACCTGCGAGCTGGCGTAGTAGTCGAACAAGTCCTCGTCGTGCGGGCTGTTCAGCGTGTCGCGGTTTTCGTAGGTGCTGCTCTCGCCCTGTGCGCCGGTGGTCTGCTGGATGCTCGGGCCGCTGGGCACCACGGGTTCGGGCGGCGGCGCGCCCAGGCCGGCCGGCACGGTCAGTACCAGCAACGTCTTCTGGTCCGGCAGCCACTGCAGGCCGTTGTCCAGCATCGGGTTCAGGCGCACGCCCGGCATGCGGCGCAGCGCGCCGGTGGCGGCATTGCCGATCCACAGCTCCACCGCGTCATGCGTGGTGTTGGCAAACGCGAAGTGCTGGCCGTCGGCCGCCCACACCGGCTCACCCGGGCAAGCGCCGGCCGGCAGGGCGAGCGGCGTACTCGCGCCGTCAGGCAGGCGGACGAGGCTGATGGCCTGCGCGCAGGGCGCGATGCCGTAGCCGCCGGGGGTGTCGTGCTTGCTGTGGTTGGCGATCTCGACCCGCGCGCCGGCCAGCTTCAGGAAGGGCGTGGCCACGCGCGACATTGCCGGGTACTCGGTCCACGAGACCAGCAACATGGCCTGGCGCGTCGGGCTCACGAAGGGCACCGGCGGCGACGGGGCGTGCAGCACGTCGAGGATGTTCTTCGGCGGCTGGCTGTAGCCGGAGGGCGCAGCGGATGCAGCCAGCGCGGCGGGCAGCACGGCCACGCTCAGTGCGGCCGCCAGGAGACGGGCAAGCGAAACAGACAC
This sequence comes from Ideonella sp. FW305-24, assembly GCF_058788035.1. NCBI lineage: Bacteria > Pseudomonadati > Pseudomonadota > Betaproteobacteria > Burkholderiales > Sphaerotilaceae > Ideonella > Ideonella sp. FW305-24. The sequence continues at coordinate 14,555 of NZ_JBYTAI010000006.1, forward strand.
GGACACAAGCTCCTTGTGGGATGCGGATGGAAAAGTGGCCACGTCGGTTGAACGTGGCCACAGGGGATTCTTGGGCTTGGCGCTCACGCCGGCTGTTCTTCGATCACGTAGCTCGCGCCGTCGAACTGCGCCAGCGTCTCGACCAGGAAAGGCATCACTTCCTTGAGCTGCGCGTGCAGCGTCCACGGCGGGTTGATGATGAACATGCCCGAGCCGGTCAGGCCGAAGCCGCGCTCGCCGGGCTGGCTCACGGTCAGCCGCACATGCAGCCAGCCCTTGGGCGACAGCGCCATCAGCCGCTTGGGCAGCTGCGCCGATTCGACCCGGCTGACCTGCGGATACCAGACCATGTAGACGCCTTCGGCAAAGCGCACCACCGCCTCGCGCAGCGCGGCAATGACCTTGCCGTAGTCGCCCACCAGCTCGTAGGAAGGGTCCATCAGCACCAGGCCGCGGCGCGGGTTCGGCGGCACCTGGCCCTTGAGGCCGGCAAAACCGTCCTCGTTGAAGATCTGCACATGCTTGTTGCCGCCGAAGTGGGCGGCCAGCGTGCGCGCGTCGGTCGGGTGCAGCTCGAACATGCGCATCTGGTCGGTGCGGCGCAGCAGCTGGCGGGCGATGGACGGCGAGCCGGGGTAGAGCGCCAGCGGCGGCGTCATGCCTTTTTCCAGCACCGGCTGCACGCCATCCTCGCCGGGCTGCAGGTTGAACTCCTGCACCAGCCGCACGTAGTCGGCCACCAGCGGCGGCAGGTCGGGCCGGCTCCACAGGCGGTTGATGCCCTCGCGGTACTCTGCCGTCTTCTGCGCCTGCTGGCCTTTGAGCAGGTAGCCGCCGGCGCCGGCGTGGGTGTCGACGTAGCGGTAAGGCTTGTCCTTTTCCGCCATGTAGCGCAACACCTGGACCAGCACCAGGTGCTTTAGCACATCGGCGTGGTTGCCTGCATGGAAGGCGTGTCGATAGGCCAGCATCTCGGGGGTCTTTCTCTCAGGTCAACACCGGACTGTACCGGGCCGACTAGGCTTGCGGCATGAGCAACCTCTTCTCCCCTCTTCAAGTCGGCCAGATCGCACTTGAAAACCGCGTCGTGATGGCGCCGCTGACCCGCAACCGCGCCAGCGCCGGCCGCGTGCCCAATGACCTGATGGTCGAGTACTACCGCCAGCGCGCCAAGCCGGCCACCGGCATGGGCCTGATCATCACCGAGGCCAGCCAGATCAGCCCAATGGGCCAGGGCTACCTGGACACACCGGGCATCTACAGCCCCGAGCAGGTGGCAGGCTGGAAGAAGGTGACGGACGCGGTGCACGCCGAAGGCGGCAAGATCGTGATCCAGCTCTGGCACGTGGGCCGCATCTCGCACAGCTCGCTGCTGCCCGAGGGCGCGCAGCCGGTCTCGTCGACCGAGAAGGCGGCCAACACCAAGACCTACATTGCCGAAGGTTTCGCACCGGTGTCCGCCCCGCGTGCGCTGACGCTGCCCGAGATCGCCGAGACGATCGAGGACTACCGCAAGGCCGCTCGCAACGCGATCGAGGCCGGCTTCGATGGCGTCGAGATCCACGCCGCCAACGGCTACCTGCTCGAACAGTTCCTGCGCGACAGCTGCAACGACCGGACCGATGCCTACGGCGGCTCGATGGAAAACCGCGCCCGGCTGACGCTGGAAGTGGCCACCGTCATCGTCGAAGAAATCGGCGCTGGCCGCACCGGCATTCGCCTGTCGCCCATCACCCCGGCCAACGACATCGGCCAGGACAGCAATCCGCAGGCGCTGTTCGAATACGTCGTCAAGGGCCTGGCCAGGCTCGGCCTGGCCTACGTGCACGTGGTCGAAGGCGCCACCGGCGGTCCACGCGACCTGAGCGACCAGGGCATCACCTTCGACTTCCCGGCGCTGAAGAAACTCTTCCCCGGCGCCTGGATGGTCAACAACGGCTACGACCGCGCAATGGCCATGGATGCCATCGAAACCGGCAAGGCCGACCTGGTCGCCTTCGGCAAACCCGCCATCGCCAACCCGGACCTGACGTACCGCCTCGAAAAGGGCGCCGAACTGGCCGTGCCGGACATGAAGCGCCTTTATGGCGGCAGCGGGCCGGAGGGCTACACGGACTATCCGAGCCTGGGCTGAGCTTCCGCGGCGCTCACGAACACCACGCGATTGCGCCCTTGCTGCTTGGCACGGTAGAGGGCTTGGTCGGCCAGGTCGATCAAAGGCTTGAGCTCGGCAGAGCCCTCTGCCTGCGTGCTGTCGACCGCGCCCATGCTGCAAGTCACGGTCAGTTGCGTGCCGTCCTCCAGCGCGAACGGGTGCTGCGCCATCAGGCAGCACAGGTGCTCGACGCGCTGCCGGCCGGCCGCAGTGGCACAGGACAGGCCGGGCAGCACCAGCAGGAACTCTTCGCCGCCGTAGCGGCCCAGGGCGTCGTACTCCCGGATGTCGGCCTGCAGGCAGGTCACGACGGCTTGCAGCACGGCATCGCCTGCCGGGTGGCCATGGCGGTCGTTCACGCGCTTGAAGTGGTCGATGTCAAGCAGCACCAGCATCACCGGCGGCCCGCTTCGCCTGGCCCTGGCCAGTTCCCGCTCGGCCGTGGCCATGATGGCTCGCCGGTTGAGCGCGCCGGTCAGTCCGTCGGTGAGTGCCAGTTGCCGCATCTGCTCATGGGAGGCCTCCAGCGCCTGCGTTCGTTCACGCACCAGCCGCTCCAGCTCGGTCTGCCGGTGCATCAGGCGGCGCACGCGCCATCGGTGCGCCGCAATGACCAGGCATGCCATCAAAGCCGCATAGCCCAGGCGAGCCCACTGGCTGCGCCACCAGGGTGGCAGGATCTGAAATGAAAAGCTGACCGTGGCCGAGCGCTGGCCCAGGTCCAGGTTTTCTGCCCAGGCCTCGAAGCTGTATTCGCCTTCGGGCAGGGCCGCAAAGCTCACCTCCTGGTTCGAGGTGACTGCCCACTCGTCGCTTTGCCCACGCAACCGGTACCACACGCGCAAGCCTTCCCGGTTGGCAAAGACGGGCACCCGCCAGTGGATCGCCAGTGGCAGCTCCGACCAGTTCGCCTGCCAGGGCAGGGCAGGGTCTGGCGTTTCCTGGGCGCGCCGGACGCTGGCGATGTGAAGCGCCAGATTGGCCGGAGCCAGCAACTCCTCGGGTTGCGAAATCCTGCTGGCACCCTGGCTGGTGCCCACCCAGATGTCACCGTCCTGGTCTTCATGGAGTGCGTTCTGGTTGCAATCCCCCCAGACCAGCCCCTCGGATGGATCGAAGCGGCGCCAGCGTTCGCCGTCGGTAACCAGCAAGCCCCCATCGGTGGCCACCCACAACCAGCCACGGCGATCCTCCAGCAGGCTCTGGATGTTGCGCCTGCCCAGCGCCTGGGCACGCACGCGCTCCGCGTACCAGTCGCCTGTGGCATCCGGCGCCATGCGCCACAGGCCGCCGTCACGGGTGGCGAAGTACACGCGCTGGTGCCTTCCGCAGGCCAGGGGCCAGACAGCCGCGGCTTCGCTGGGCAGGCCGTGCACCCGGGGCCTTGTGAAGCCTTGGCCGGGCAGTTGCAGCAACAGGCCTGCGCTGGTCGCCAGCCAGAGGCGGCCCGTGTCGTCGTGACACATGTTGGAAATGGCGGCATCTCCCCCCAGCACTGAGCGTTCAGCCTCGATCCGCTGGGCCACCGCCCGGCCTGCGCGGTCGCGCCGAATCTCGTACAGGCCGCCATGGGTGGCCGCCCACAGCGTGCCATCCGGGCGGGGCAGCAACTGGTAGATCACCGGCAGGCCCGCCACGACGCGGCGCCATTGGCCGCTGCGTTCGTCGCGCCGCAGCACCTCGCCCTTGAAGGTCGCCATCCACAGCTGGTGCTGATCGTCTTCCACCACGCTGCCAACCTGGTGGGCGGTGCCGGCGATCGGATGCATCTGCAGACGGTCCCCGGTCCCTGCGCCCCCTGAGGTCTGTGCAAGGCCTGAGCCTGTGCCCAACCAGAAGCGGCCGCTGCTGTCGCGCATGAAGCGCCAGACTTCTGCGTCTGGCAGGCCCTGGCTCATGGTCCAGTTCGACCAGTGGTCGTAGCCTGACCAGCGCGCCAGGCCGCGACCGGCCGTGCCGAGCCAGACCTCACGGTCGCGGTCGACCAGGAGGGCGTGCACGCCGCCGGCGACTTCCAGGCCGTTGCTGCGGCCAAAGCGCTCCCAGCGGCTGCCATCCCAGCGCAGCAGGCCGCCGTCTTCCAAGGTCAGGATGCGGCCAAGGCCGTCTTCCGCCATGGGCATTTGCGGATGCACGGTGCCCAGGCTCAGTTCCGCAGGCGTGAGGGCTTCGAAATGCTGCCCGCCCGGCGGCAGCCGCATGATGCGGGCGCGCGAGCGTGCCCAGATGCTGCCGTCGCGCGCCTGCAGCAGGCTGGACCAGAGCGTCGGCGGCAGACCCTGCTTCGCCTTCCATTGCGCCAGCCGGCCCTGCTGCCATTGGCACAGGGCCTCGCCACAACCCATCCACAAGGTGCCTTCGCGGCCCATCAGGATGGACTGCAGCCCCAGGTTCGTCAGCTCGGCTTCCACCTCGGATGGCAGCGCAGGTTCGGCTTGAAGACTCACGGGCGCTGGCGTGGTGGCTGCGCTGGCGACCATTGCAGCCCGCACCAGCTTGACCCGCCCCCTGGAGAGCACCAGCAGGTCGCCCGTGGCGGTGAGCGCCAATGTCTGCCCCAGGCCGACTGGCAGCGGTCGGCCCTGATCCGTGACCTCGGTGAACCGTCCGTCCTGGCGCAGCCACAGGGCCTCCGCGGTGCCCACCCAGAGCCCGCCCCTGGTTGCCGGCATGAGCTTTGTGATCTGCCGATCTGCCAGTGGCAGCGCTTCAGGGTCGGCGCGCGCAATGCGCGAACCGTCATGCAGGTACAGACCGTTCTCGGTGCCGATCCAGAGTCGGCCTTTGCCGTCTTGTGCCAGGGCGGTGATCACGAGATTGTCCAGGCCGGACGCCGACTGCATGTACTGCAGCGGCAGGGCCTGCGCCATGGCTGCGGGCCCTGCCATCCCCGCCAGCCAACTGGCGAGCACTGCGCACAGGCACCGCCACGCCAGCGGCCAGCGGGTCAGTGCGCTCAACAATTTCAGACTGTGGCCGGGCCTGCTGCCCCTCATGGAAGATCGTGTCATCCCACCGGGAGCGTAGCGCCGCGCATCACGGCAACAAGCGCGAAGAAGCGGGCCTGCGACCCGCCATTCACCCGGGCATTGGGCACTGGCAAGGGGCCCCAACGGGTCAGCGGGCCATCTTGGCGCGGAACCACTCGGTCAGACTGAGCTCGCGGGCGCCGGGTTCCAGCGTGAACTCATCGCCCGCCTGCACCTCGCCCGGCACCAGCACCGCCAGGTAGCTGCCGCAGTAGCCGGACTGCACCATCAGCTTCGAGGCCTGGTTGAAGCCCATCGCGGCATTGAACTTGAAGCAGGGTTGGCGGGGTTCGCTGACGACCAGCACCGCGCCGCTGGGCAGGCACAGGCGGTCGCCAATCCACAGCTCACGTTCCGTCACGCCTTGCAGCGTGAGGTTCTCGCCGACGAGGCCGGGCGGCACGTCTTCGTCCCAGGCGCCGGCGCGGGCCTGGGCGCGCACGGTGCGCCAGAACGGCAGGTGTTCGCTGGGGTAGGCGTAGACGGCCTTTTGAATGCCGCCGTGCACCGTGGGGTCCGCCTGCTCATCGCCTTCGAGCCCCAGCGGATGGATCATCACAGGGCCGCTGCAAGGGCGCTTGCCAATGGCGGTCATGACCTCGCGGCCGTTGATCTGCACCCGCTGGGCGCGGGCCACGTTGACGCTGAGGATCTTCATGGCGCCATTTTCGCCGGGGATGGGGAGCGGGGCCAGCGCCGGGCCGCCCCAAGCGGCCCCGCCTACCCGCCCGGCGGGTGACCCCGCGTACTCGCGGGGGCGGGTGCCCATTTACCTGCGGTGGATCTTGATGGTCTGGACCTTGGGTGTGCCGCCGTCGCCGCAGGCACTGCAGCCGCCGTCCCCGCCGCCACAGCCGCCGGCCTGCCGCGCCGCCTTTTGCAGCCAGGCCTGGTTCGGCGCCAGCGGCAGCAGCTTGCGCGCCAGGCCCTGGCGCAGCGCGGCGGGCATCAGCGTCCACAGCGCATAGGCCAGGCTGCCGGCCACCAGTGAAAGGACGATCAGGTTCTGCATCAGCATGGCGTCAGCCTCCCAGCCAAAGGGTCACGTGATAGGTCACGAACGCTGCCGCGTAGGCCAGCGCGAACAGGTAGGTCGCCATCCAGAACGGATAGCGCCAGCTGTTGGTCTCGCGCCGCACGGCGGCCAGCGTGGAAATGCACTGCGGCGCGAAGATGAACCAGGCCAGCAGCGCGTAGGCGGTGGCCAGCGACCAGCCTTGCGCGATGACAGGGGCCAGGCTTTCGGCAACCTGGTCGTCTGCCGCGGACAGCGAATACACCGTACCGAGCGCACCGACCACGACCTCGCGCGCCGCCATGCCGGGCACCAGCGCGATCGAGATCTGCCAGTTGAAGCCGATGGGCGCGAACACGTGTTCCAGCAGCTTGCCGAGTTGGCCGGCGAAGCTGTACTGGATGGGCGCGCCGGTGGCGCCATCCGGTGCGGCCGGGTAGCTGGAGAGGAACCACAGCAGCACCGTCAGCGAGAAGATGATGGTGCCGACACGGCGCATGAAGATGTGTGCGCGCTCCCACAGGCCCATTGCCAGGCTGCGCAGGCTGGGCACGCGGTACGGCGGCAGTTCCAGCATCAGCGGCTGGTAGCGGCTCTTGTGCCACACGCGCTTGAAGACCCAGGCCACCGCGCAGGCCGACAGCACGCCGGCCAGGTACAGCGCAAACAGCGTCAGGCCGCGCAGGTTGAACGGGCCGACGGCGCGGTCCGGCACGAAGGCGCCGATCAGCAGCGCGTAGACCGGCAGCCGCGCCGAGCAGGTCATCAGCGGCGCGACCATGATGGTGGCCAGCCGGTCGCGCCAGTTGGCGATGGTGCGCGTGGCCATCACGCCCGGGATGGCGCAGGCGAAGCTGGACAGCAGTGGGATGAAGGCGCGGCCCGACAGCCCAACCTTGCCCATCAACTTGTCGAGCAGGAAGGCGGCGCGCGGCAGGTAGCCGGAGTCTTCCAGGATCAGGATGAAGAAGAACAGGATCAGGATCTGCGGCAGGAAGACGATCACGCCGCCGACGCCGGCGATCACGCCGTCGACCAGCAGGCTGCGCAGCGGGCCATCGGGCATGTGGGCGCTGGTCCACTCGCCCAATGCAGCCATGCTGTCCTTGATCAGGTCCATCGGCCAGTTGGCCCACGAGAACACGGCCTGGAAGATGATGAACAGCAGCGCGGCAAGGATCAGCGGGCCGATCCACGGATGCATCACCAGCGCGTCCAGCCGGGCGTCCAGCCGCGGCTTGCGCATGGGTTGTGGGGCGGCCAGTGCCAGGATGCGGGTGACCTCGCGCTGCAGCACGATGACTTCGTTCAGACCGACCGCCGGCCGCGCGGCATGGCCGTGTTCGGTGACGGCGGCCGGAGCGGCTGGCAGGCGGCCGATGGCCTCGCCGAGCTGCTGCAGAAGTCCGGTGTGGCCGTCGTTTTTCACGGCCACGGTCTCGACCACCGGGCAGCCAAGTTCGGCCGCGAGGATCTTGCTGTCGATCGCCAGGCCGCGCGCGCGGGCCACGTCTGCCATGTTCAGCGCCACGACCATCGGCCGGCCCAGCTCGCGCAGCTCCAGCACCAGGCGCAGGTTCATGCGCAGGTTGGTCGCGTCGACCACCGCGACGATCAGGTCCGGCACGTCTTCCCCGGCACGCCGGCCTTCGATGACCTCCAGCGTGACCTGCTCGTCCAGCGTGACTGGCCGCAGGCTGTAGACGCCCGGCAGGTCGATCACCGAGACCGTGCGGCCGCTGGCCAGGCGGGCCGTGCCGACCTTGCGCTCGACGGTGACGCCGGCGTAGTTGGCGACCTTCTGGCGCGCGCCGGTCAGCAGGTTGAACAGCGCGGTCTTGCCGCAGTTCGGGTTGCCGACCAGCGCGACGCTGGGTGCGCGGTCACCGAGCTCGCCCAAGGTCGCTGCGTTTGCCGCGCTCATGCCTGCCCCTCGGCCAGCTTTGCCGCGCCATCCAGGGCCACCTCGATGCAGACGGCTTCGGCCAGCCGCAGCGCGAACAGCGCATCGCCGACCATCACCGCCAGCGGCTCGCGCCCACCCGGCCCACGCTGCACCACTTGCACCGGCTCGCCCGGCAGGAAGCCCAGTTCGGCCAGACGCTGCAGCGCGGCTTCATCGAGATCAGCGCTGCGCGTTTGCAGCTGCGCCACGTGCGCGAGCGCACCGGTGGGGAGTTCGGACAACAGCATGGAGCAGATGGGAAGGATCGGCGGGTGAGCGTGCGGCGGGATGCCGGCGCGGCTTCGCATACAAATGAGAGTATGTCTCATTTGCACTCCCGGCGCTGCATCCACGGGTTTTGCTCGGCTTTTCCCCGTCGCCCATCCCGCTGCGGCCTCAGGCATCAGTCCATGCCGGATTTGCATGACGGATCGGTCACGCTTGGCGCACGATTACCTCGAAGTTACATTGAAGCGACGGATGCCTACCCATGGGACCAGGCTGCGGCTGGGCGACATTTCTGGAATTGCGATGTAACCGCTGCAGCACTGTCGCCGCCGTCAGGCACCCGCTCGCTCGCGGCATTGGGCGAGCCCCGCATGTGCCGGCAGGCCGTTTGGCCGCCGCTCCGGTGACATCGGCGAGGTTCGCCCAATCCCGTCTTTTGACTTTGATGATTGGAGCCTTGCCATGAACCGCCCCGTCGAGGAAGGTGTGCGTTTGAACGCGCCCGCCTATGTGAAGAACGCCCGCCTGCTGGCCTGGGTGGCCGAGGTCGCCGCGCTCACCGAGCCCAGCGACATCTACTGGTGTGATGGCTCCCAGCAGGAGTACGACCGCCTCTGCCAGCTACTGGTGGCTGCCGGCACCTTCAAGCAGCTGAACCCCGTCAAGCGCCCCGGCAGCTACCTGGCCTGCTCCGATCCTTCCGATGTGGCGCGGGTCGAAGACCGCACCTTCATCTGCGCCCAGCGCAAGGAAGACGCCGGCCCGACCAACAACTGGATGGCGCCCGCCGAGATGCGCGCGCTGCTGCAGACCGGTGAGCAGCCGCTGTTCAAGGGCAGCATGAAGGGCCGCACGATGTATGTCGTGCCGTTTTCGATGGGCCCGCTGGGCTCGCCGATCGCCCACATCGGCGTCGAACTGTCGGACTCGCCGTACGTGGCGGTCAACATGCGCGTGATGACCCGCATGGGCCGCGCAGCGGTCGAGCTGCTGGGCGTGGAAGGCGACTTCGTGCCCTGCGTGCACACCGTGGGTGCGCCACTGCAGGCCGGCGAGGCGGACGTCTCATGGCCCTGCAACAAGACCAAGTACATCGTGCACTATCCCGAGACGCGCGAGATCTGGTCCTACGGCTCCGGCTACGGCGGCAACGCGCTGCTGGGCAAGAAGTGCTTCGCGCTGCGCATCGCCTCGACCATGGGCCGTGACGAAGGCTGGCTGGCCGAGCACATGCTGATCCTGGGTGTCACGAGTCCGGCCGGCAAGAAGTACCACGTGGCCGCTGCCTTCCCCAGCGCCTGCGGCAAGACCAACCTCGCGATGCTGATCCCGCCGGCCGCGCTGGGCGACTGGAAGGTCACCACCATCGGCGACGACATCGCCTGGATCAAGCCGCGCGCCGACGGCAAGCTCTACGCGATCAACCCCGAGGCCGGCTACTTCGGCGTGGCCCCGGGCACCAATTTCGAAACCAACCCGAACTGCATGCACAGCCTGGACCGCGACGTGATCTTCACGAACGTGGCGCTGACCGACGACGGCGACGTCTGGTGGGAAGGCATGGGCCCGGCGCCCGCGCACGCCATCGACTGGCAGGGCAAGGACTGGACGCCGCAGATTGGCAAGGAAACGGGCGCCAAGGCCGCGCACCCGAACGCCCGCTTCACCGTTCCCGCCACCAACAACCCGGCGCTGGACCCGGCCTGGGACGACGCCGCCGGCGTGGCCATCGACGCGTTCATCTTCGGCGGCCGTCGCTCCACCACCGTGCCCTTGGTGACCGAGGCACGCGACTGGACCGAAGGTGTCTACATGGCCGCGACCATGGGCTCGGAAACCACCGCCGCAGCAGCCGGCCAGCAAGGCGTGGTGCGGCGCGACCCGTTCGCGATGCTGCCGTTCACCGGCTACAACATGAGCGACTACTTCCAGCACTGGCTGGACCTGGGCGCCAAGCTGCAGGCCGAAGGTGCGACGCTGCCGGCGATCTTCTGCGTCAACTGGTTCCGCAAGGGCGCGGATGGCAAGTTCGTCTGGCCGGGCTACGGCGACAACATGCGCGTGCTGAAGTGGATGGTCGAGCGCCTGGAAGGCCAGGCGCAGGCGACCGAACATTTCTTCGGCCTGAGCCCGCGCTACGAAGACCTGAGCTGGGAAGGCCTGGACTTCAGCCGCGAACAGTTCACCAGCATCATCAGCGCCGACCCGGCCGCCTGGACCGCCGAGCTGAAGCTGCATGACGAGCTTTTCAGTCAGCTGGCCTACCACCTGCCGGCCAAACTGAGCGCCACCAAGGCCAAGCTGGAGAAGGCGCTGGGCGCTTGAGGCGCAGTCAGCTCACCACCAGCAGCGCCCCGCGGGGCGCTTTTTTGATGCTCAGAACAGGTGGCCGACGTTGAACAGCGTCAGCAGGCCCAGCACCGCGAACACCGCGGCGGCAATGCCGTGCACCAGCGTCATCGAGACCTTGCGGGCGATCTGGTCGCCCAGGAAGACCGCGGGCACATTGGCCAGCATCATGCCCAGCGTGGTGCCTGCGACCACCGCGAACAGGTCGGCATAGCGGGCGGCCAACGCCACCGTGGCGATCTGCGTCTTGTCGCCCATCTCGGCAATGAAAAACGCGATCACCGTGGTGCCGAACACGCCAAAGCGGCTGCTGTTGCCCGCTGGGGCGTCGTCCAGCTTGTCCGGCACCATCATCCAGGCGGCCATGGCCAGGAAGGAGCCGCCAATCACCCAGCGCAACAGGTCCGGCCCCAGCAACGCAGCGACTGCGCCACCGATGGCGCCGGCAAAGGCATGGTTGATCAGCGTGGCGACCAGCACGCCGGCAATGATGGGCCAGGGCTTGCGGAACCGCGCGGCCAGCAAAACGGCCAGCAACTGCGTCTTGTCGCCCATTTCACCCAGCGCGACGACGCCGGTGGACACGAGGAAAGCTTCCATCTGAACAACTCCGGGGCCGGTACCAAGAAACCAGGACTGCACGCGCAACCCCGGCCCAACCGGAGGCGATGCAGTCAAAGGTCTTGCCAGGCCCAGCGGCGCTGAGGACCAGCGGCGCTTGGTGGTTGCTGTGCGCGCCATGGCCGTGAGGGCCAAGTGTGTTGACGCGGACCCCTGTGGGTACAGGGCGGCTACTCCCCAATGACGAGTAGCCGCCAGTATAGCCAGCGAGCCTGGATAGACTGCACCCGCCATGAAGATCCAACTGATGTCCGACCTGCACCTGGAGCGTGATCCAGGTTTTGTGCCCGTGCCGCTGCCCGGCGCCGACCTGCTGGTGCTGGCCGGCGACATCGGCTCCTACCAGGCCGGCTCGCGTCTGAAGGGCGACGATTTCGGCCTCGCGCGCTTCTCGCCCAAGGGCGCCGGCGCGGCTTGGCCCGAGGTGATGTTCCTGCCGGGCAACCACGAGTTCGACCACCTCGAATACCGGGCGACCTACGACAGGCTGCGCAGCCTGTGCGAGCAGCTGGGCATCGGCTGGCTGGAAGGCGAGGTGCTGGTGCGAGGGCGCGTGCGCTTCATCGGCAGCACCTTGTGGAGCGACTTCGATGCGCTCGCGCCGGCCGACGCCAGCGTCACCGAACAATTGCGGCTGCGCGAAAAAGCTTTCCGCGCGGCGAATTTCTACCTGCGCAAGAACACCAGCCTGCAGGATGGCCAGCCAATGCTGGCCGAAGCCGTGCGCGCGCTGTCACTCGCCAGCCAGGCCTGGTTGCGCGAGCAACTGGCCCAGCCGTTCGACGGCAACACGGTGGTGGTGACGCATTTCGCGCCATCGCTGCGCAGTGCGGACCCGCGCTATGGCGTGAACCCCGGCACCGCAGGGTTCTGCAATGCGATGGACGACCTGCTGCCCCAGGCCCAGGTCTGGATGCATGGTCACCTGCATTGTTTCAACGACTACACGGTGCAAGGCAGCAGCACCGAAGGGCTGCCCTGGGTCTGCCGTGTCGTCGCCAACCCGCTGGGCTATGCCAACAAGGGCGAGCAGGCGGCTTACCGGCCCGGGCTGCTGATCGAGCTGCCTGACTGAGTCCCGATGTGGGCGCTCCGCGCGCTCAGTTGTTGTGGCGGCGGGCAAACCAGCCGCGGGACGGTGTTTGTCCACGGGCGCCACCAGGCTCGGTGTGATGCGGCAGCGGTGGCTGGTCCAGCGTGTATTCCATGCCAATGGCCGTGCCCATGTCGGCCGGGTCTTGTTGGTGGCTGGCGGAACCTGCAGGCAGGCCGATCAAGCGGCGAAGCAAGCTGTTGGGCCGGGAATTCATGTGGACCTCTCCTCAAAAGTGTTAAGGAAAGTTTCGGCCGCGTCACACCTCGAGATAAGTTGAATGACGCCAAGAACCACACGCTATTCAGGGCTTTATCTTGGCTCGCCTCGGCACACGCTTTGCACCTTCTGCAGAGGACGGCGCCCGTGCACCGGGTTGGGACATTCATTATTCTTATGAATGTCGAATTTCAGTAATCCACCTTTTCGATTTGGGCGCCGCCGTTGACAATTCGCCCCATGGGCCGCAGGACGCGGCCCGCATCTTTTGCGAGGCTGCGGCATGAAGGTCATTGTTCTCGGCGCCGGCATCATCGGCATCAGCACCGCCTGGTACCTGGCAGCCGAAGGCCATGAAGTCACGGTGGTGGACCGCCAGCCCGACGCGGCGCTGGAAACCAGCTTCGCCAATGGCGCGCAGATCTCCGTCTGCTTCTGCGAACCCTGGGCCAACGCTGGCGCGCCGCTGAAGGTCGCCAAATGGCTGCTGCGCGACGATGCGCCGCTGCTGTTCCGCCCGCGCATGGATCCGTACCAGTGGCGCTGGGGCGCCAAGTTCCTGACCCAGTGCACCGATGCCGCATTTGCACGCAACGTGCAGCAACTGGTTGCGCTGGGCGCCTACAGCCATGAATCGCTGAAGGCCCTGGTCAACGAAACGGGCATTGCCTACAACCGCCTTGAGCGCGGCATCATGCATTTCTTCTCGTCGCAGGCCGACTTCGAGGCCGGCGCGCAGGCGGCCGGCCTGATGCGCGAATACGGCGTGGACCGCCGCGTGCTGAGCCGCGAGGAAGTGCTGAAGGTCGAGCCGGCGCTGGCGGCCTTTGGCAGCCAGATCCACGGCGGCACCTACACCGCCAGCGATGAATCCGGCGACGCCCGTGTCTTCACGCAGGAACTCGCCCGCCGCTGCGCCGAGCGCGGCGTGAAGTTCCTCTGGCAACACGACGTGCTGGGCTTCGAGCGCAGCGGCGACAGCATCAGCGGCGTGCGCATCAAGGACCAGCTCACCGGCCAGGCTCGCACGCTGGTGGTTGACCAACTGGTGGCCGCGATGGGTTCGTACACCGCGCCCATGCTGCGCCCCATCGGCGTGGACCTGGACATCTACCCGGCCAAGGGCTATTCGGCGACGATGAAGCTCAAGCGCCCCGAAGCCGCCAGCACCGTGAGCCTGCTGGACGATGGCCGCAAGATCGCGATCTCGCGCCTGGGCGACAGCATCCGCATCGCCGGCACGGCCGAGATGGCCGGCTACGACACCCGGCTGGACACCAACACCGCCAAGGTGCGCTGCGCCTCGCTGGTGCAGCGCTACGAAGAGCTGTTCCCGGGCGTGGCCGATACCTCCGAGCCGAACTTCTGGACCGGCCTGCGCCCCAGCACGCCCACCAACATCCCCTACATCGGCCGCAGCAAGATCGGCAACCTGTGGCTCAACGCCGGCCACGGCACGCTGGGCTGGACCCACGGCGCCGGCTCCGGCCGGGCGCTGGCCGAGCTGATGTGTGGCCGCCAGCCGCAGCTGCAGTTCGGCTTCTGCGGCGAGACAGCGCTCGCGCGCCAGCCCATGGTCCAGGTCGCCTGAAGCGCCGTCTGCAGCGTGACGGGCGGGCGTGACACAATCCCGCCCCCATGCCAGACGCCGCTTCCTCACACCCCAGCTCGGCGCGCCAGCCCGCCGCTCAAACCGCCGCCTTCTGCGCCATCGACTTCGGCACCTCGAACTCGGCCATCGCATTGCCTGACGCTGGCGGCGTGCGCCTGGTCGAGGTCGAGCCCGGCCAGCGCACCATGCCGACCTCCGTCTTCTACACGATGGAAGGCCAGCCGCCGCATGCCGACCCGCGCCGCCTCTACGGTCGCGCCGCGCTGGCCGCCTATGTGGACGGCGTCGAAGGCCGGCTGATGCGCTCGATGAAAAGCGTGCTCGGCTCGCCGCTGATCGAGCAGGGCACCGATGTCGGCGCCGGCCGTTCGGTTCGTTTCCTGGACGTGATCGCCGGCTACCTGAAGCACCTGAAGTCGCTCGCCGAGGCCGAAGCCGGCGGGCCGCTGCGGCGCGCGGTGCTGGGCCGGCCGGTGTTTTTTGTCGACGACGACCCGGTGCGCGACGCGCAAGCGCAGGCCGCACTGGAAGCCGCCGCGCGCCTGGTCGGCTTCGACGAGATCAGCTTCCAGTTCGAGCCGATTGCCGCGGCACTGGACTATGAATCGACCACCGACCACGAGCAATTGGTGCTGGTGGCCGACATCGGCGGCGGCACCTCGGACTTTTCGGTCGTGCGCGTCGGCCCGCAGCGCGCCACGCAGATCGAGCGTGCTGGCGACATCCTGGCCAGCCACGGCGTGCACGTCGCCGGCACCGACTTCGACCGCCAGGTCGAGCTCAGCGCCATCCTGCCGCTGGCCGGCTTCAAGGCGCTGGGCCCGCCGCCGTCAGCCCGCGAGGTGCCCAGCAAGGTCTATTTCGACCTCGCCACCTGGCATCTGATCAACACCGTCTACACGCCGCAGCGGGTCATGGAGCTGCGGCGTATGAAGACTTTTTATGCCGACCCGCAGCTGCACACGCGGCTGATGGCCGTGGTCGACGAGCGCCTGGGCCATGCGCTGATGGGCGAGGCCGAAGGCGCGAAGATCGCGGTGGCCGAAGGCCGCCCGGCCCACATCGACCTGGACGCCGTGGAGCCCCGTTTGAGCACCACGCTGGGCGAAGCGCAGGCCATGGCGGCGCTGGAAGCGGACCTGGCGCGCATCGTCAAGGCGGGCGTCGAAACGGTGCGGCTGGCCGGCGTCACGCCCGAACGCATCGAGGCGGTCTACCTGACCGGCGGCTCGACCGGCCTGGCACCACTGGCCACGCGCATTGCCGCGCCATTTGCCAATGCCCGCACCGTGCGCGGCGACCGCTTGGCCAGCGTGGCACAAGGCCTGGGCCTGCACGCCCAGCGTGTGTTCAGATAGATGGGGCACCCGGTCCCGCGGGTACGCGGGACCACCCGCCAAGCGGGTTGCGCAGCCGCCTTGGGGCGGCCCGGCGCCGGCTGCGTGGGGCACCCGGTCCCGCGGGTACGCGGAGCCACCCGCCGGGCGGGTTGCGCAGCCACCTTGAGGCGGCTCGGCGCCGGCTGCGGGCTGGTGCACCCGGTTCGCGGGCGTACCGCGAACCACCCGCCGGGCGGGTGGCGCAGGCCGCTTGGGGCGGCCGGCGCTGGCCTGCGGGCGCACGAGCCGGTCAGTGCTTCGGGCCGGTCTTCTTGGCAGGCGCAGCCCGTCCCGCGGGGCGGGCAGCTGCACCGCGCTGTGAAGCCGGCTTGCGCGCCTTGGCGGCGGCCCCGGCCGGTCGGCCCGATTGCGGGCGGCTGACGTCGGCCAGCAGCAAGGTACTGGTGACCAGGCCTTCGACGGCGTCGGACAGGTCGGCCGGCGGCTCGATCATCTCTATCATTTCCAGCAGGTCGTCCGCGTCTTCCAGGTCCTCGGGATCGAACACGCGATAGAGCACGGCCAGCGGCTCCAGCACCTCGCGCGCGTCATTGCGCATCAGCTGCGGGAAACACTCCATCGCCAGCGCAAAGCCAGCGACCCAGGGCATCACGGTTTGCAGCGGATCGTCCTCGTCGTCCAGCTCGAAGACCCAGGGGTCGAACCATTGGCGGCCGTGGATGGCGCGGTTCAGCTCGGCATGGCGGCGGCGCACCAAGGCTTGCAAGGGCGCGCTTGGAAAGCTGGCCGGTGCGGCGCGGCCGTCGGCATCGATCACATGCGGGAACCAGCGCGCCTCAGGGACCTGTGCCGGCTGCAGCAGCACGCCACAGAGGTAACCGTCCAGCATCATCAGGTCCAGCGGCTCCAGCGGCGCCGGCACGGTGTCGAGCAGCTGCTCCAGCCGTTCCATGTCGGCATCGTTCAGCGGGGCAAGGGATTGCGGGGAAGGGGCTGCGGAAGAGGTGGCCATGCTCAATTGTCCCTCGCGCGCCGGACCGGGGCATCGCCCGCCCCAAATGCAAGCGCCATGCGCCAGGAGTGTGGCGCCGGCGCAAACCGCTTGTCCCTCATGTGTGACCTTTTACCCAATCCCCCGTCAGGGGGATGTCACGGGCCTAAGCATCGCCGTACATTCCACTTCACGGTCGATGGAATGAGCAGCGAAGAGCGCTTGCAAACCTATCCGTGCATTGCCTTGTTTCGACAAGCCGATGCGTTCACCAGATGTTCTGTCCTTGTTCACGGTCGCGCCACAGCAAAACTTGAAGCGACCCTCCCGTCATCGCTTATTCGGTCGATTTCGGGGCGTGTTGAGAAGGTAACGGCATCAGCTTGTGTTCAAGTCGGCGCATTCTGATGCCACGGCTCGGACGGTGAATCAGGTTGCAGGCACGCGCTCGCGGCTCACCCCATCTGGCAATGCTTTCGCCCAGTTGTCGGTTGCTTTTTGCACCTGGCGCCCTGGCAAGCGCATTGCCGCCAACGGTCCCAACGACGTCCTCTTGGAGGACTTATCCGACTCAGCTCGCAAGGGCTGGGTCGTTTTTTTTTGGCCGGCGGCCTGGGTACACCGTGCCCGGCGGCATTCGAGCAGGCTTTTGTTGCTGCTTCATGGCAACTGGAAGCCTGAGTTGAAACCTACAAGCAAAAAGCTCACCAGTGCCTGAACCGTGCGCGGCACCTGGGCCGTGCGGGGCCGGATGGCCCACAAGTGCGTACCGAAGCTGCCCACCGGGCGCCAGTCCGGCAGCAGTTGCCGCAGGCTGCCGTCGCGCAGCGCGGCCTGCGCGCTGAAGTCAGGCAGCAAGGTGATGCCCAGCCCCCCCAGCGCGGCGTCGCGCAAGGCTTCGCTGTTGTTGGCCGCCAATCGCCCGGCCACACCGACGCTGAGGCGCTCACCGCCACCGCGCGGCTCGAAGCTCCAGCCCGGCGCGTCACCCGCCCGCGGGTAGAACAGGCATTGATGCAGGGCCAACGCCTGCGGGTGCGCTGGCGCCGGGTGGCGCGCCAGGTAGTCCGGGCTGGCCACCAGCACCGAATGGGTCTCGCACAACTGCCAGGCGACATGCGTTTCCGGCGGTGAGCTGGTGTGGCGCAGCGCCAGGTCGAAGCCGTCCTGCGCCAGCGCGCTGAGCCGGTCGGACAGCTCCAGCTCCAGCCGCACTTCCGGGTACTGCGCCAGAAAGGCCGGCAGCCGCGGCACCAGTTGCTGGCGCGCCAGTGCGACGGGCGCCGTCACCCGCAGCAGCCCGCGAGGTGCACCAGCCAGGTCGCGCACGCCGCTGAAAGCGTCCTGCAGGGTTTCGAACGCGGGCCGGGTGCGCTCGGCCAGCAGCTGCCCGGCTTCCGTGAGCCGCACGCTGCGGGTGGTTCGTCGCACCAGCGGCACACCAGCAGCGCTTTCCAGCTCGCTGATGCGCTGGCTCATCGCCGCCTTGCTCAGGCCCAGGCGGCGTGCGGCGGCGGTGTAGCTGCCGGCTTCGGCCAGCGTGGTGAGGGCGTGCAGGTGGCCCCAGGGCGGCATGCTGTTGTTCGAGCTCATCGCGGGATTGTTCGCCAAACTGAACAATGAATCCAGGTTTTTGGCATTGGCAGCAAGGCGGGCGCTGCCTAGACTCAAAGCTTCCGCCGAACCACTGGAGACCGCCATGGGCGCCCCTGAAGCCTTCACTCACACCGCCGATGTCGGCCATTTCATTGCCGGCCAGCGCGTGCCGGCAAGCAGCGGCCGCAGCCAGGCGGTCTACAACCCGGCCACCGGCGCGGTGGCGCGCCAGGTGCAGCTGGCAGCCGAGGCCGACGTGAATGCTGCGGTCGCTGCCGCGCAAGCTGCCTTCCCCGCCTGGGCCGACACGCCGCCGATCCGCCGGGCGCGGGTGCTGAACCAGTTCCTCGCGCTGATGAACCAGCACCGCGACACGCTGGCCGCGATGATCACCGCCGAACACGGCAAGGTCTTCACCGACGCGCAGGGCGAGGTCAGCCGCGGCATCGACATCCTCGAATTCGCCTGCGGTGCACCGCAGCTGCTCAAGAGCGACTTCACCGACCAGGTCTCCACCGGCATCGACAACTGGACGCTGCGCCAGCCGCTGGGCGTGGTGGCCGGCATCACGCCGTTCAACTTCCCGTGCATGGTCCCGATGTGGATGTTCCCTGTGGCACTGGCTTGCGGCAACACCTTCATCCTGAAGCCCAGCGAACGCGACCCGTCGGCCAGCCTGTTCATGGCCGAGCTGCTGAAGCAAGCCGGCCTGCCGGACGGTGTCTTCAACGTCGTGCAGGGCGACAAGCTGGCGGTCGACACGCTGCTCAAGCACCCGGACGTGAGGGCCATCAGCTTCGTCGGCTCCACCCCCATTGCCCAGTACATCTACGAGACCGGCGCGCACCACGGCAAGCGCGTGCAGGCGCTGGGCGGCGCGAAGAACCACATGGTGGTGATGCCGGACGCGAACGTGGAGCAGGCGGTGGACGCGCTGGTTGGCGCCGGCTACGGCTCGGCCGGCGAGCGCTGCATGGCGATCTCGGTCGCGGTGCTGGTGGGTGATGTGGCCGACAAGCTCGTGCCCAAGCTGGCCGAACGCGCACGCACGCTGAAGATCAAGAACGGCATGGCGCTGGACGCCGAGATGGGCCCCATCGTGACCCGCGAGGCGCGCGACCGCATCGAGGGCTACATCGGCGTGGGCGTCGAGGAAGGCGCGACGCTGGTGGTGGACGGCCGTGGCCACAGCGTGGCCGGCCTGGAGAACGGGTTCTTCACCGGCGGCACGCTGTTCGACCACGTCACGCCCGAGATGCGCATCTACAAGGAAGAGATCTTCGGCCCGGTGCTGGCCTGCGTGCGCGTGAAGGACTTCGCCGAGGCGCTGGCGCTGGTCAATGCGCATGAGTTCGGCAACGGCGTGGCCTGCTTCACCAGCGACGGCAACGTGGCGCGCGAGTTCAGCCGCCGCGTGCAGGTCGGCATGGTCGGCATCAACGTGCCCATCCCGGTGCCGATGGCCTGGCACGGCTTCGGCGGCTGGAAGAAGAGCCTGTTCGGCGACACGCACGCCTATGGCGAAGAAGGCGTGCGCTTCTACACCAAGCAGAAAAGCGTGATGCAGCGCTGGCCGGCCAGCATCGCCAAGGGCGCCGAGTTCGTGATGCCGACCGCGAAGTAAATGGCGCCCCAAGGCCCGGGCTGCGCCCGGTCCGCCCCCGGGGGGATCAAGGCAGCTTGGGGCGGCCCTGCGTTGCCTTGAGTCTGTCCAATCAGCGCAGCGGAATCGGCGTGGCCCGGTCCACCGGCACGGCGGTCACGCTGTTCTGCGGCGAGCCTTCGATCACCCGGTCCGAGTAGGTCATGTAGACCAGCGTGTTGCGCTTGGCGTCCACCATGCGCACCACGCGCAGCCGCTTGAAGACCAGCGAGATGCGTTCGCTGAACACCTCGTCCTGCTGGCGCAGCGGCTTGGCAAACGACACCGGGCCGACCTGCCGGCAGGCGATGGACGCTTCGGACTTGTCCTCCGCCAAGCCCAGTGCGCCCTTGATGCCGCCGGTCTTGGCGCGCGAGACATAGCAGGTCACGCCGGCCACCAGCGGGTCGTCGTAAGCGTCCACCACGATCTTGTGGTCCGGGCCGATCCACTTGAACACCGTGTCGACCTCGCCGACCGGCTCGGCGCTGGCACCACAGGCCGCCACGGCCAGCAAGCCCAGCCCCGCGACCAGCCGCCAGCCCGGACGGGTCCGGCGGCGCTGCATTGTTTCCGTCATCTGCTCATTCCCCTCATGTGGCGGCCGATTGGCCGGGACATTGTCCGTCGCAGCGCCAGCAGGCCGATGCCGCGTTGGACAAGAGTTCCGCTGGACAAGCCGGACATGGGCCCTGATGCTCCAGCCTCAAGGAGGATTGCGCATGACGCCCACACTTCACCCGTCCCAGGCCCCGCCTGCCGGCTCCCCGGGGGCTGCGGCACCCGACCTGGCGGCAGCCCAGGCGCTTTACCAGCGCCGCGCCGCGCACTATGACGTCGAGCTGTCCGTCTTCGAACCCCTGCGCCGGCAAGCCGTCTCGGCGCTGGCGCTGCAGCCTGGGGAGACAGTGCTGGACCTGGGCTGCGGCACGGGGCTCAGCCTGCCCTTGCTGGCCCAGGCGGTGGGTCCGCGCGGCAAGGTGCTGGGCGTCGAACCCTGCCCGCAGATGATGGCCCTGGCCCGCCAGCGGGTTGACGCGCTGCAGTTGCGTCAGGTGGCGCTGCTGGAAAGCGAAGCGGCCCAGGCGCCGCTGGCACTGGCGCCGCTGGCCGACGCCGCGCTCTTCCATTTCACCCACGACGTGCTGCAGCAGCCCGAGGCGCTGGCCCATGTGCTGGCCCACCTGAAGCCCGGCGCCAGGGTGGTCGCCTGCGGCCTGCAGTGGGCGCCGTGGTGGGCCTGGGGCTGCAATGCCTGGGTGCTGGGCGCTGCGCTGTACTCCACGACCACGCTGGCCCGCCTGCACGCACCGTGGCAACTGCTGGCCGACGCGCTGCCCGGCCTGCAGGTCCAGCCCTGCTGGTTCGGCACCGTGTTCATGGCCCAGGGGCAAGTGCCGTCCTGAACCCGGCCAGGCGTTGATCTGGCGCAACAAGCTGCCCGCCGGCTGCACATCTGGCGACACATTGCGTTCCCACCCCGCCAATGAGGGTTTCCACGGAATTTGCTGCACCTGCACAATAGGCCATGACCCGCGCCAGCTTCGCCGAAGACCGCCCGCAGACCCTGGGCGAGGAAATTGCCAACGCCATCAGCCATGGCCTGGGCTTCCTGCTTGCCGTGGCCTCGCTGCCCATCCTGGTGATGCAGGCCCTGAAGCAGGGTGGCACGCTGAGCGTCGTCGCTGCCTGCGTCTTCGCCATCACGATGATGGTGCTGTACATGGTCTCGACCATCTACCACGCGCTGCCGCTGGGCCGCGCCAAGGTCTGGATGAACCGGCTGGACCATGCCGCCATCTACCTGTTCATCGCCGGCAGCTACACGCCGTTTGCGCTGGGCGTGCTGCGCGGCGGCTGGGGCTGGACGCTGTTCGGCCTGGTCTGGGGCGCGGCGCTGGTCGGCATCGTCGTCAAATTGCTGAACCGGCTGCAGCACCCGTGGCTGTCCACCGGGCTTTACATCGCCATGGGCTGGATGGCGCTGATCGCCGTCGTGCCCATGGTCGAGCGCATGGCGCCAGCCGGGCTGGGCTGGCTGGTGGCCGGCGGCCTCAGCTACACGCTGGGCGCGCTGGTCTTCATGCTGGACAACAAGGTGCGCTACGCCCACTTCGTCTGGCACCTGTTCGTGCTGGGCGGCAGCACCTGCCATTTCTTCGCCGCACTGTGGCATTCCCACGGCCCGGCCATCGCCGCGCCGCTGGCCTAAGCGGCTGGGCGCTTCCCGCGCAGTTTCTTCCTGACCCGCGCCAGGTGTGCCGGCGTCGCCATGCTGGCGCTGGCATCTTCCGCAGCCACCGCGCGCTGCAGCCATTCCGCGGCCGCCGGCCAGTCTTCACACTCGGCCAGTGCCAGGCCAAAGGCCTCGGCCACCGCGCCGCAGCCGCCCCAGCGTGCACCAAAACGCGCCACCAGTTCCGTGATCTGCGCCCTGGCTTGAACCCGCGGCAGCCCGCTGTGCCGCAGGCCCAGCAGCAGGTTCTCCAACTGCAGCGCCAGTGCAGGCGCCGAGACAATGCCCTCGAAGCGCTGCTGCGCCGCGGGTGCGGACTGCGCGTCGCCCACCGCCGTCCGCCAGCGCCAGTCCGGGTCGCCGTAGCACTGGTAGGCGGCCCAGGTGTTGCTCTGCGGATGCTGCGCCCATGCGGCCTCCCGCGCCTCGCCCACCGCGTCAATGAAGCGGTGGCCGCGCAGCAGGCTGGCATAGAAGGTCTCGGCAAACAGCGCGGCCGGCGCGTCGTCCACCGCCCAGCCGGCCGCGACCACGCAGCGCACGCCCATGCCGACCAGCGTGCCGGCCAACCCCGCCGCCCAGCGCGGCCAGTCCAGCGCGGTGCTGGCGAGCAGCGCGCCGGCCGGCTGCTGCGCCAGGTGGCAGCAGTTCAGGAAGACCAGCTCAGGCACGCGCCGCATCGCGGCAACCTCGCGCGGCCCGAGCACATTGCCGTCTGACAGCACCACGCCGCCATCGGCCCCGGGCTCGCCATGGCCGGCCACATGCAGCAGCCGGTAGTCGCGCGCCAGCAGCGTCGTGATCACCTCGTGCGCCGACGGGCTGGGGCCGTCGCCCTCGGGCACGCAGGCCAGCACCTGCGCGGCACCGGGCTGCAAGGCCTTGAGCACCGCCCGCGCCTCGGCGCGCGCGCCCGGCAGTGCGCCGTAGCGGCTCAGGTCCACCTGCGGCTCGCCGATCACCAGCACCGCATCGTCGGCCCGCGCGTCGTGCGGCATGGCCGGCGCGGTCGGGCTGCCGGTCGCCAGTGCCAGCCGGCGCAACAGCCGCGTGCGCAGCGCCCACGGCCGGTGGCGGGTCTCGCCGTCTTCGGCGGAAGCATCCAGCAGCTCCCACGGAATGCCGGCGGTGCCGGGATCGAGCTGGATCACCAGTTCGTTGGCCGCCGGCCCGCTGTCGCTGCCGCCCAGGTAGGCCTCGATCTCGGCCGGAATCAGCAGCTTGAACAGCGCGCGGCCGAGCGCCGGGTCGTGCCGCGCCTGGGTCGAAGCCGCCTGCACCAGCGAACGCAGCAGCCGCGGCTGGGTGCGCAGCGCGCGCACCTCGTAGCGCGCACGGTGGGTGTCCAGCGTGTAGGCGATGGCGCTGGCCCGCGGCGCGCCCTCCGCCGAGGGCACATGCGCATCGGCCCCTGTCTCGCCTCCGGGCTCGTCGCCGCGGTCCGGCACGGTCAGCGCTGAAAAACAGTCGTAGCCGGTGCCGCGGTAGCCGGATTCAGCCGGCCGGCGCATGCCGCCGGTGCCGCTCAGCACCTCGGGCACCAGCGCCATCTCGCCTGGCCGACTGCCGCAGAGGATGGACAGGCCCTGCCAGGCCTCGGTCGCGCGGTCCAGGTACAGCTCCACCAGCTGCAGCTGCGCCACGCCTGCCCAGCCGCTCTGGCGCAGCCGCTGCCCGGCCTCGCGCACGCCCATCACAATGGCCTGCGCCGCGCTGCCGGCCGTCATGCCCACGCCGCCGCTGCCCAGCAGCGTGGCGGCCAGCGTCAGGCCTTGGGCCCCGCCAGCGCCGTGCTGCTGCTGCACAAAGCCGATCACCGCCTGCTGCACGGTGTGCACCAGCTCCGGCAGCCGCAGCTGGCCTTCTTCGCCCAGCCCGGCCACGATCACCAGCGGCAGCAGCGCCGTGTCACCGCCCGCATGCCTGAACAGCTGCTGCGTGCCCGGCGCCTCGGGGTACAGCCCGGCCGAGAGCGACTGCTGCATCGCGCCACCGATCAGCCGGTCCACCGCCGCCTCGGTGCCGGTCAGCCGGCTGGCTGCGTAATGGCCGATCAGCAGCGCGTGCGGCACGTAGCGCAGGTTGCCGTGCAGCACGCTGACCTGCAGCGGTGCGGCGGTGCCGGCGAGCTCCGGTTCCGGATGCAGGTTTGCCGCGGCGGCTTCTGCCATCGCCGCGCGCGCCTTGGGCTCTGTCTGCTGCGCGTCGTCCAGCGGCAGGAAGCCGCCGTCCCCATCGTCGGCCCGGGTCAGCCCGTCGAGCAACCAGCGGACCGATTCGGCTTGATTGAAGTAACTGAAATGGTGGACCGCCGGCCCTTGCGCGAAGCGGAAACGCGCGCCGCCCACCGGCCGAGCCAGCCCGCCGGCCATCGAGCCGGTGTTGACCACCAGGTCGTTGTCGGCGACGTAGAACCAGTCCACCGCTAGCAGCTTCAGCTTGCCCCAGTGGCCTTCGGGTGCCAGGTCACCGGTGATCGCGCTCAGGTCGGCCGCGGTCTGCAGCCCCGGCAGGCGCAGCAGCCGGGTCAGCGCCGAGCCGGGCATCATCGCTTCCAGCCCTGGCAGCGTGCGCGGGTCGGTGCGTTCCTTGACGACCTTCAGCAGGAAGTCGGTCGCGTCGCCCAGCCAGCCATCGCCTGCCAGCATGCCCAGCACCGACAGCCAGCGGTCCAGCCGGCCGGAGGCCAGCGTGGTGCCGCGGGCCGGGCAGGCCACGCGCACGAAACGCGCAACGCTCAGGCGCTTGGCATCCAGCACCTGCAGCAGCTCGGCCAGGTCCGCCTGGTCCTTGGGCATGCCGTCAAACAGGCCGGCCTTCAGGATCGCAACGGTGCTTGCGGGCGTGCGCTGCGCCAGGCACAGCAGCTCGCCCACCAACCCGCCGCGCGAGTGAGACACCAGGTGCAGCCTGGCGCCCGCCGGCAGTGCCCTGGCCAGCGCCAGCGCATTGGCCACCGGGCTTTCGGTCAGGCTGCGATGCTCGAAGGCGAAGACCTGCCCGCCGTAGCTTTGATGCAGCATGGCACGCGCGGCTTGGGCCTGCGCATCGTCGCGCCACAGGTCGCCAAAGCTGCCGGCGAAGCTGGACATCGTGCCGTGCAGGAAGACCAGCAGCGGCGCATCGGCGGGCAGCTCACCCGTTGCCATCGACTGCAGCACCGGCGGCCCATCGTCCAGCGTCACGCGGTACAGGCCCGGCGCCCGGCCGCCCAGTTGCCGTGCTTCCAGCTTCGCGCCCAGCGCCGCCGCGGTGTGGCCGGCCACGTCCACGCCGAACAGCTCCAGCGCCTGCAGTGCGACTCCCACAGCGCCGCGCTTGGGGCCTGCACTGAGCTGTTGGGGCACCAAGCGCTGCGGCACGGTCCAGGTGCCCGCTGCCTTGCCCCGCGTGCTTGGCGCCTGGCCGTGTTCCTGCAGGAAATCGTCCACCCGCGACCACAGCACCAGCCCGTCTTCCAACGTCAGCCGCAGCAGTTCGTCCGGCGCCGCACCGACCACCACGTCAGCGCCACCGCCGCGTCGCGCGGCGCCACCATCCAGTTCGACGCGCCTGGCGCTTTGCACTGCCACCCGCTGCACCGGCAGCGAGCGGGCCGGCGCGGCATGACCTGGCAGTTGCAGCCTCAGCGCGGGCGGGTTGAGTGAGGGGGAAGGCGGGCGGCGGATGGGCATTGGCGATGAGCGGTCTGCAAGTGGCACAAGGGGGCGACACGGCGCGCTTGCGAAGCGGGGGCCAGCCCAGTTACGCTGCGCGGGTTTCACCCAGCACACGGAGTATCAGCGCATGCAAAGCCGCTTTGGCGCGAGCGTCCCCCAGCGGTTGGCCGCCGCGGGCCTGCTCGTCCTCTTCACATCGCTTGCCAGTGCGGCACCGGTGAAGGTCTTCAACCTGGTGATGATGCAGTCCGAGGACGAACTGCAGGGCCGCATGCCCAGCGTGCAGGCCTTGTCCGCCTATTCCGCCGCGGTGCAGGCGGCCATCCGCAACGTCGCCGCGGCCAACGACTCCCTGCCCTCGGCCGGCGGCTTCATAGTCGTCGCCGTGCGCCCCGGCAAGCGCAGCAACGCCTGGCTGGATTTCGAGCCCGCGTTGCCGCCCGGAGTCGCCGCCGCGCTGGTCGCCGACATCCGCAAGGTCCCGCCACTCGAAGTCCAGGGCGGCCCATTGGTCTTCGCCATCAAGCTGGGCTTTGCCGAAGGCATCCCACCCCAGCGCATGGCGCCGTCACCGCCCGAATGGAAAGCCGCCACAGCCAAGGCTGGCAAGCCGATGGACACGGCCGAGTTGGTCGAGCGGGCCTGGCGGGACTGACGCAAGGCATCGAGTTCTGCGCACAAAAAAGCGGCCCGAAGGCCGCTGCAAAGGACAGACAGTGAGTGAAGCGCTTGCTCAGCGCACCTTGCCGGCCTTCCACGCATTCAACAGCGTGTCGTAGGCAATGGTTTCACCCTTGGGCTTCTCGTTGGCCAGCTTGGCCCACGGTGCCCCCTTGTCGCTGAGGTACTTGGCCGGATCGCCCTTGGGGTTCAGCTTGGGCGCGCAGTGGGCCATGCCAGCGCGCTCCAGTCGGGCCATCACGTCGTCCATTTCCTTGGCCAGGTTGTCCATCGCGCCTTGCGGGGTCTTCTCTCCCGTGACCGCCTGGGCCACGTTCTTCCACCACAGCTGGGCCAGCTTCGGGTAGTCGGGCACGTTGGTGCCGGTGGGCGTCCAGGCCACACGCGCTGGGCTGCGGTAGAACTCGATCAGGCCACCGTACTTGGCCGCGTTCTTGGTGAAGTAGTCCGAGCGGATGTCTGAGTCGCGGATGAAGGTCAGGCCGGTGATGGACTTCTTCAGCGAGGTGGTCTTGGCGGTGATGAACTGCGCGTACAGCCAGGCCGCCGCGGTGCGGTTCGGGTCGCCGTCCTTGAAGAAGGTCCAGCTGCCCACGTCCTGGTAGCCGTTCTGCATGCCCTGCTTCCAGTACGGGCCGTTCGGGCCCGGGGCCATGCGCCACTTCGGCGAGCCGTCGTCGTTGACGACCGGCAGGCCCTTCTTGGTCATGTCCGCGGTGAAGGCGGTGTACCAGAAGATCTGCTGCGCGATCTGGCCCTGCGCCGGCACCGGGCCGGCTTCGCCGAAGGTCATGCCCATGGCTTCCTTGGGCGCGTATTTCTTCATCCAGTCGATGTACTTGGTCAGCGCGTAGACGGCAGCGGGCGAGTTGGTGGCGCCACCGCGTTCGACCGAGGCGCCCACGGGGGTGCACTTGTCGGCCGCCACGCGGATGCCCCATTCGTCGACCGGCAGCCCGTTCGGGATGCCGATGTCGGCCGTGCCGGCCATGGACAGCCAGGCGTCGGTGAAGCGCCAGCCCAGGCTCGGGTCCTTCTTGCCGTAGTCCATGTGGCCGTAGATGGGCTTGCCGTCGATGGTCTTCACGTCTTCGCTGAAGAAGGCGGCGATGTCTTCGTAGGCCGACCAGTTCAGCGGCACGCCCAGGTCGTAGCCGTACTTGGCCTTGAACTTGGTCTTCAGGTCTTCGCGCGCGAACAGGTCGGCGCGGAACCAGTACAGGTTGGCGAACTGCTGGTCGGGCAGTTGGTAGAGCTTGCCGTCGGGTGCGGTGGTGAAGCTGGTGCCGATGAAGTCCTTCAGGTCCAGCCCGGGGTTGGTGAATTCCTTGCCGGCGCCGGTCATGTAGTCCGACAGCGCCATGATCTTGCCGTAGCGGTAGTGGGTGCCGATCAGGTCGCTGTCCGAGATCCAGCCGTCGTAGATGGACTTGCCCGATTGCATCGAGGTCTGCAGCTTCTCGACGACGTCACCCTCCTGGATGATGTCGTGCTTGACCTTGATGCCGGTGATTTCCTCGAAGGCCTTGGCCAGGGTCTTGGATTCGTACTCGTGCGTGGTCAGCGTCTCCGAGACCACCGAGACTTCCTTGACGCCCTTGGCCTTGAGTTTGGCTGCCGCCTCGATGAACCACTTCATCTCGGCCAGCTGCTGGTCCTTGTTCAGCGTGGACGGCTGGAATTCGCCGTCAATCCACTTCTTCGCCTCGGCCTCGCCTGCCCAGGCGCCATGGCTGCCCAGGGCAGCCAGCGCAGCGAGCGCCAGGGTCGAAATGCGCAACTTGCTCATCATCATTTGTCTCCTCTTGTAGAACGGGTCACTCACACACGAAACTCTTCAGCCGCGCCGCATGATCAGCGCGAGCGCGCCCATCGACAGCACAAGACTGATCCACACGCTGGGCTCGCTGTCGAGCTTCAGCACCTCTGCCAACCAGCCTGCGCTGCCCACGAACGCCAGGTTGATGTAGGCCGCCGTCAGCAGCCCGATGAACAGCCGGTCGCCTCGCGTGGTGGCAATCGGCAGGAAGCCCTTTCGCATCACGGTGGGCGACTTGATCTCCCACAGCGTCATGCCGACCAGCATCAGCGCGATGCAGCAGAAAAACACCGCAACCGGTGTCGTCCAAACCATCCAATCCAGCATTTCAGACTCTCCCCATGGCAAAGCCCTTGGCGATGTAGTGGCGCACGAACCAGATCACGATCGCGCCCGGCACGATGGTCAACACACCGGCGGCGGCCAGCGTCGCCCAGTCCATGCCGCTGGCGCTCACGGTGCGCGTCATCGTCGCCACGATGGGCTTGGCGTTGACGCTGGTCAGCGTGCGCGCCAGCAGCAGTTCCACCCACGAGAACATGAAGCAGAAGAAGGCGGCCACGCCCACCCCCGCCTTGATCAGCGGCAGGAAGATGGTCAGGAAAAAGCGCGGGAAGCTGTAGCCGTCGATGTAGGCGGTCTCGTCGATCTCGCGCGGGATGCCCGACATGAAACCTTCCAGGATCCACACCGCCAGCGGCACGTTGAACAGCAGGTGGGCCAGCGCCACGGCGATGTGCGTGTCCATCAGGCCCACGGTGGTGTAGAGCTGGAAGAACGGCAGCAGGAACACCGCAGGCGGCGTCATGCGGTTGGTCAGCAGCCAGAAGAACACATGCTTGTCGCCCAGGAAGCTGTAGCGGCTGAAGGCGTAGGCGGCGGGCAGCGCCACCGTCAGCGAAATGGCGGTGTTCATCGCCACGTAAATCATGCTGTTCACGTAGCCCGAGTACCAGCTCTCGTCGGTCAGGATCAGCTTGTAGTTGTCCCAGGTGAAGTGCTGCGGCCACAGGCTGAAGCTGGCCAGGATTTCCTGGTTGGTCTTGAAGCTCATGTTGACCATCCAGTAGATGGGCAGCAGCGCAAACACCAGGTAGGCGATCAGCAGCAGCGTGCGCTTTTGAAAGCGAGATTCATTCATGGCCGGTCTCCTCTTGCGCCTGGCCCACGCGCTGCATCCAGTTGTAGAGCACGAAGCAGAACAGCAGGATGATCAGGAAATAGATCAGCGAGAAGGCTGCCGCCGGGCCCAGGTCGAACTGGCCGACCGCCTTCTGCGTCAGGTACTGGCTGAGGAAGGTGGTGGCATTGCCAGGGCCGCCGCCGGTGAGCACAAAGGGCTCGGTGTAGATCATGAAGCTGTCCATGAAACGCAGCAGCACCGCGATCATCAAAACGCCGCGCATCTTCGGCAGCTGGATGTAGCGGAACACCGCCAGCTTGCTCGCGCCGTCGATGCGCGCGGCCTGGTAATACGCATCCGGGATGCTGCGCAGGCCAGCGAAGGCCAGCAGCGCGACCAGCGGCGTCCAGTGCCACACGTCCATCAACAGCACCGTGAGCCAGGCGTGCGTGGCGTTGCCGGTGTAGTTGTAGTCGATGCCCAGTTGCGCCAGGCCGTAGCCCATCAGCCCGATGTCGGCGCGGCCGAAGATCTGCCAGATGGTGCCGACGACGTTCCAAGGGATCAGCAGCGACAACGCGACGATGACCAGCGTGGCCGAGGACTTCCAGCCCTGCGCCGGCATCGCCAGCGCCAGGCCAATGCCCAGCGGCAGCTCCACCGCCAGCACGGCCAGCGAAAAGCGCAGCTGGTTCCACAGCGCGGCGTGCAGGTCCTCGTCCCGCATCACCGAGGCAAACCATTCGGTGCCGACGAACACCCGCCGCTCGGGCGAGATGATGTCCTGCACCGAGTAGTTCACCACCGTCATCAGCGGCAGGATGGCCGAGAAGGCCACGCAGATGAAGACCGGCAGGATCAGGAACCAGGCTTTCTGGTTCACCGGTTTTGTGGTCGCGCTCATGCCACCAACTCCTCGTTTTGATAGAAGCAGGTATGTGCGCCCACCACTTGGATGCCCAGCGCGTTGCCGACCTCGGGCCGCACGGCGTCGGGTGACAGCCGCGCCTTCAGCGACTGGCCGGCCGCTTCAATCGTCACCAGCACATACGTCCCGATATCCTGTACCTGTTTGACCTTGGCGGGCAGCGTGCCCGGTGCACCCACCACGTCCAGCCCCAGGTACTCCGGCCGGATGCCAAGCTTCAGCGCGCCAGCCGGCAAGGGCCGCGGCGCTGCCAGCGACTGGCCGGCAATCTGCAGCTGCGCACCTTGCGATTCGACGGCCAGGAAGTTCATGCCCGGCGAGCCGATGAAGT
Source organism: Ideonella sp. FW305-24 (assembly GCF_058788035.1). NCBI lineage: Bacteria > Pseudomonadati > Pseudomonadota > Betaproteobacteria > Burkholderiales > Sphaerotilaceae > Ideonella > Ideonella sp. FW305-24. The sequence goes on from NZ_JBYTAI010000006.1 coordinate 45,167, forward strand.
GGCCCACGAAGGTGTGCGCCGGCCGCTCGAACAAGGCCTCGGGCGTGCCCTGCTGCATCACCATGCCGCGCGACATCACGACCACCTGGTCCGCAAAGGTCAGCGCCTCGACCTGGTCGTGCGTGACATAGATCAGCGTGAGTTTCAGCTCGTGGTGGATCTGCTTGAGCTTGCGGCGCAGCTGCCATTTCAGGTGCGGGTCGATCACGGTCAGCGGCTCGTCGAACAGCACCGCCGCCACGTCCGGCCGCACCAGGCCGCGGCCCAGCGAAATCTTCTGCTTTTGGTCGGCGCTCAGGCCAGCCGCGCGCATGTTCAGCTGGTGGCTCATCTCCAGCATCTCGGCGATCTGGCCGACACGCTGCTGGATCTGCGCCGCCGGCACCTTGCGGTTCTTCAGCGGGAAGGCCAGGTTCTCGGCCACGGTCATCGTGTCGTAGATCACCGGGAACTGGAAGACCTGGGCGATGTTGCGCTGCTGCGGCGTCGCGCGCGTCATGTCTTGCCCGTCGAACTTCACCGTGCCCTGCGAAGGCACCAGCAGGCCGGACATGATGTTGAGCATCGTCGTCTTGCCGCAGCCCGAAGGGCCCAGCAGCGCATAGGCGCCGCCGTCGTCGAACCGCATCTTCAGCGGCAGCAGCGCATAGTCGCTGTCCTGCTTGGGGTTGGGCCGGTAGGCGTGCGCCAGGTCGAGTTCGATCTTGGCCATGTCAGATCCCCCGGGCCGCGGGGGCCTGCAGCAGCGCGCCATCGGCACCGAACCAGTAGAGCTGTGCTGGCGAGAGGTGCAGCGTCACGTTGGCACCCAGCTCGAAGTCGTGCACGCCGGTCAGCTGCGCGACCAGCTCGCCCACGGCGGTGTGCACGTGCACAAAGGTGTCCGAGCCGGACAGCTCGGCGAGTTCGACACGGCCCGGCAACGCAAGGTCGCCGGGGCGTGCGGTGACGCGCACCGCGCTGGCACGCAGGCCCAGCGTGAAGCTGCTCGAAGTGCCTGCGGGCAAGGTCAGCGGCCAGACTTCCTTGCCGCCCACGCGCACGCCACCTTCGGCCGGCACAGCGTCCAGCAGGTTCATCGGCGGGTCCGAGAAGGCCCGTGCCACGCGCAGCGAAGCCGGGCGGTGGAAGACCTCGGCGGTGGGGCCGTATTGCAGCAGTTCGCCGGCATCCATCACCGCGGTGTAGCCCCCCAGCAGCAGCGCTTCGGCCGGCTCGGTGGTGGCGTAGACCACGGTCGAATCGCCCGCGGCGAACAGCTGCGTCAGCTCCTCGCGCAGCTCTTCGCGCAGCTTGTAGTCCAGGTTCACCAGCGGTTCGTCCAGCAGCATCAGCGGGGCGTTCTTGGCCAGTGCGCGGGCCAGTGCCACGCGCTGCTGCTGGCCGCCGGAAAGCGCGGCGGGCAGGCGGTCCAGGAAGACCTCGATGTGCAGCTTGGCGGCCAGCTCGCGCACCCGGCGGTCGATCTCGGCCTTGGGCTTGCCGCTCAATTTCAGCGGCGAGGCGATGTTGTCGTAGACCGTCATCGAAGGGTAGTTGATGAACTGCTGGTAGACCATGGCCACGTCGCGCTCGCGCACCGGTTTGCCGGTCACGTCGGCGCCGTCCACCCGCACGCGGCCGGTGGTGGGCTTGTCCAGCCCGGCCATCAGCCGCATCAGCGTAGTCTTGCCGGCTTGCGTCGCGCCCAGCAGCACGGTGACCGCGCCGGGCTTGGGCGCGATGCTCATTTCGTAAAGCCAGGTCTGCGGGCCGACCCGCTGGCTGATCTTGTCCAGCGTCAGCTGCATGTGACCCCCGCGCTGCTGGCTTGCGGCTGTTCGTTCATGTACTTCGTCATCCAGTCCAGCACGCGTTGGCGTGCGTCATCGTTCAGGTGCAGGCCCAGCTTGCTGCGCCGCCACAGCACGTCTTCACCGCTGCAGGCCCATTCGTGTTCGGCCAGGTAGCGCAGCTCGGCCTCGTGCAGGCCAGGCGCCACTTCGGCGCCCAGGTCCGCCAACGACTCGGCCTTGCCCAGCAGCAGGCCGATGCGGCTGCCGTAGGCGCGCGCCAGCCGGCGCGTCAGCTCACGTGGCAACCACGGGTGGCGCTGGCCGATGGTCTGCACCAGGCGCTCGAAATCGGTGTCCGGCCGCTGCGGTGGGCCTATCCATTCGCGCAGGTCGCCGCCGGGCAAAAAGGCACCTTCGGTCCACGGCTTGCGGCGCTCGCCCAGCATGTCGCCGACCTCGTCCGCCGCCTCTTCGGCAAGCTTGCGGAAGGTGGTGATCTTGCCGCCCCAGACTGAAAGCAGCGGCGCCGCGCCGGTCTGCGTTTCCAGCAGGTAATCGCGCGTGACGGCAGACGGATCGCCCGCCGCATCGTCCAGCAGCGGCCGCACGCCGGAGTAGGTCCACACCACTTCCTCGGGCCGCACCGGCCGCGTGAAGTAGCGGCTGGCCTGCTCGCACAGGTAGGCGATCTCGTCAGGGGCGATCTTCGCGCCGCGCGGATCGCCGTGCAGTTCCTGGTCGGTGGTGCCGATCAGCGTGAAGTCGCGCTCGTAGGGGATGGCGAAGATGATGCGCTTGTCGGGGTTCTGGAAGATGTAGGCATGGTCGTGCTCGAAGCAGCGCGGCACGACGATGTGGCTGCCCTTGACCAGCCGCAGGTGCTTGGTCGCCAGCGCCTCGCCGGCGGCGGGCGTGGCGGTGTCGCGCAGGAAGCGTTCGGCCCAGGGGCCGGCGGCGTTGACCAGCGCGCGGGCCTGCACTTGGCGTTCGCTGCCATCGGGGCCGCGCAGCGTGGCAAGCCAGCCATCGGCGCTGCGCTTCGCTGCAACGACGCGGGTGCGGGTGAGGACTTGCGCGCCGCGGGCCTGCGCGTCCAGCGCGTTGAGCACCACCAGGCGCGCATCGTCCACCCAGCCGTCGGAATAGATGAAGCCACGCGTGAAGCCGGGCTGCAGCGGCGCGCCGGTCGGGTGCTGGCGCAGGTCCACACCGCGCGAGCCGGGCAGCACTTCGCGCTTGGCCAGGTGGTCGTAGAGGAACAGGCCCAGGCGGATCATCCACACCGGGCGCAGGAAGTTGGCCTTGGGGTCGTGCGGCATCACGAAGCGCAGCGGCCACATGATGTGCGGCGCGCTTTTCAGCAGCACCTCGCGCTCCTGCAGCGCCTTCCTCACCAGCGCGAATTCGCGGTATTCGAGGTAGCGCAGCCCGCCGTGGATCAGCTTGGTCGAGGCCGACGAAGTGTGCGCGGCCAGGTCGTCCTGCTCGGCCAGCAGCACCCGCCAGCCGCGGCCGGCCAGATCGCGTGCAATGCCGCAGCCATTGATGCCGCCGCCAACGACCAGCACGTCGCAGCTCTGCGAAGTGCTGGCGCTGTGGCCTGGCGATGCGGGCGGGGCAATGGGCAAGCTTTGTCTCCTCGGTTCGTTTTGTTCGTCCTTTTTCGTTTTACCCGAATTCGATGTTCGTTTGCAAGAGAGGTTTCGTTGGTTTGTTTTCGTTTGGGTTCGATTACGCTGCGCCCCGAACGCCTGCTTCAGGCGCCACGCCGCCGCCGACAATCTTCCGCATGACGCCCAACCCCCGCCAATCCGAGCTGCTGTCCGAGGTGAAGGCGCGCGGCAGCGTGTCGGTCGAGGCGCTGGCCGAGCGCTTTGGCGTGACGTTGCAGACCGTGCGGAGGGACGTGAAGCTGCTGGCCGAGGCCGGGTTGCTGGCGCGCTTCCATGGCGGCGTGCGCCTGCCCGGCTCCACCACCGAGAACATCGCCTACCGCCAGCGCGAGGCCCTGCATGCGGACGGCAAGCAGCGCATTGCCCGCGCCATCGCGGCCCAGGTGCCCAACGGCTGCTCGCTGCTGATCAACCTCGGCACCACGACCGAGGCCGTGGCCCGTGCGCTGCTCAAGCACCAGGGCTTGCGCGTCATCACCAACAACCTGAACGTGGCAAGCATCCTGGCCGACAACCCGGACTGCGAGGTCATCGTCGCGGGCGGGCTGGTGCGGCACCGCGACCGCGGCATCGTCGGCGAAGCCACGCTGGACTTCATCCGCCAGTTCCGCGTGGACATCGGGTTGATCGGCATCTCGGGCATCGAGCCGGATGGCTCGCTGCGCGACTTCGACTACCGCGAGGTCAAGGTCTCGCGGGTCATCATGGAGCAGTCGCGCGAGGTCTGGATGGCGGCCGACCACAGCAAGTTCAACCGCCCGGCCATGGTCGAACTGGCGCGCTTCGCCCAGCTCGACCGGCTGTTCACCGACGCCGAGCCGCCCGCGCCCTTCCCCGCGCTGCTGGCCGAGGCCGGCGTGCAATGCGAAGTGGCGCCGGGTTAAGGTTGGCGTGCAATGCGAAGTGACGACGGACTCAAGCCGTCGTCAAAGGAGACAAGAAAAATGAGTTTCATCCTCGCCCTGGATCAAGGTACCTCAAGTTCGCGCAGCATCGTCTTCGACGACAGCGGCCGCATCGTCGCGCAGGCGCAGCGCGAGTTCACGCAGCACTTCCCGCAGCCCGGCTGGGTCGAGCACGACCCGCTGGAGCTCTGGCAGAGCCAGCTGGCCACCGCGCGCGAGGCGCTGGCCAAGGCACGGCTGCAGGCGGCCGACATGAAGGCCATCGGCATCACCAACCAGCGCGAGACCACGCTGGTCTGGAACCGCCGCACCGGCCAGCCCGTCTACAACGCCATCGTCTGGCAGGACCGCCGCGCCGAGCCGCTGTGCGCCGAGCTGCGCGAGCAAGGCCATGCGCAGGCCGTGCAGGCGGCGACAGGGCTGATCATCGACGCGTACTTCTCCGGCACCAAGATCCGCTGGATCCTGGACAACGTGGCCGGCGCACGCGCCGCCGCCGAGCGCGGCGAGCTGGCCTTCGGCACCGTGGACAGCTGGCTGCTGTGGCAGCTCACCGGTGGCCGTGTGCACGCGACCGATGTGAGCAATGCCGCCCGCACCATGCTGTTCAACGTGCGCGAGAACCGCTGGGACGAAAGCCTGCTGGACCTGCTGAAGATCCCCGCCAGCCTGCTGCCCGAAGTCCACCCCAGCAGCCACTTGTTCGGCGAGACGGACGCGGCGCTGCTCGGCGCCTCGCTGCCGGTCGGTGGCATGGCCGGTGACCAGCAAAGTGCCCTCTTTGGCCAGGCCTGCTTCAAGGCCGGCATGGCCAAGAACACCTACGGCACCGGCTGCTTCATGCTGATGCACACCGGCGAGCGCTTCCAGGTGAGCGGCAACGGCCTGATCACCACCTCGGCCGCGCAAGCGCGTGTCGACGCTTCAGCGGCGTGGGTGCCCGAGTTCGCGCTCGAAGGCAGCGTGTTCATCGGTGGCGCGGTGGTGCAATGGCTGCGCGACGGCCTCCAGGCCATCTCAGCCAGCTCCGAGGTGCAAGGCCTCGCCGAAAGCGTGCCGGACGCCGGCGGCGTGATGTTCGTGCCCGCCTTCACCGGCCTGGGCGCGCCTTACTGGAACGCCGAGGCCCGCGGCGCCATCGTCGGCCTCACGCGCGGCAGCACGGTGGCCCATATTGCCCGCGCCGCATTGGAGAGCATCGCCTTCCAGAGCGCCGCGCTGCTGCAGGCCATGAGCCGCGACGCGGTGGCTGCCGGCGGCCACCCGGTCACCGAGCTGCGCGTGGACGGCGGCGCCTGCGTGAACGACCTCTTGATGCAGTTCCAGGCCGACCTGCTCGGCATCCCGGTGCTGCGCCCGAAAGTCATCGAGACGACAGCCCTCGGCGCCGCCTACCTCGCCGGCCTGTCCAGCGGCGTCTGGCGCACGCTGGACGAACTGTCCAGCCAATGGAAAGCCGAACGCGTCTTCCACCCCACGCTGCCGCGCGAGCGGGCGGAGGAGCTGATGATGCGCTGGGAGCGAGCGGTCAGGCAGGCGGTTGCCGGCTGAGGTGCCTCAGGCCGATGGCGCTCCGCCATTGGCTTGCGCCTGCCTGGCCAGTGCCACCGCGTCGCGGATGTTGAGCCGCAGCATCTGCGTCGAGCCGACGTAGCCGCCGATGGCGTCGAGTGCCCGGGCCTCGATCGCATCGGCCGTTGTCAAACCTTCCCGTACCAGCGACTGGATGTCCTCGCGATCGTTGTCGGCCAGCCTGGCAATCTTGCTCACCGCGAGATCCACCGGGCACAGCACGAACAGCCGGATCTGCGCCAGGCCCAGCGGGACCGGCACGGCATCGTGCAGATAGTCCTCGTGCATCAGCGCAAAGGTCGAGTTGTAGTTCGTGTCCAGGTAGATGACCTGGGTCGAGCCGTCTTCCAGCGTTTTCTCCACGACCAGGTCGCGCGGCAACTGCACCCGGGCGCCGAATTCGGCATCCACATCGGTGGTCACGCGGCTGGCGGTGTAGAGGTGCACCGCCATGCCACCTGCCAGGTAGACGTTCAGCGGCCGGTCCAGTGCCAACTCGGTCTCCAGTCGCGCCAGCAATTCCCGCAGGCCCTGCGCCAGGGCAGTGCCGGTGCGAAAGCGCGGGGCGACAGACATCGCGGTCAGGCGCGCAGCAGGCGCTGGGTCAGCATGTCCCGGAGGCGAGGCAAGCTGTGCACCCAGGCACGCCGCAGCACTTGCTCTGCCGGCAGCAGCTCATCCGGATGCGAAGCGAAGTAATGCTCGCTGACCTTGCGCAGGGACTGTGCCGCCTGTGCCTGCCGCGACTGCAACACCATCGCCGCCAGGCGGAACACGTTGGCCTCGCGCTGGTCCCGCGCGAGCAGATTCCCGTCCTGCGCAGCCGCGGCGCAGCGGTCCAGCATCACGGCCTCGGCTTCGCGGGCGGATGGCGGTGGATGCAGCAGCGGGTCCATGTGGTCGTACTCTACACGGCAGCCGTCATCTGCGGCCTGCCTTGCGACTCGCCTGCGCCGCGAGGCGCCCGCCTCACCAGCTCGTGACCGGCGGTTCGTTGCGGTGGCGCTCGCGTTCAGCGGCGCCGCGCGCATCGTCGGCGCTGTAGAAGTGGTAGCGCCGTTTGCCGGCTTGCTTGGCCTGGTACATGGCCTGGTCGGCGCGGCGCAGCAGCGGCTCGCGTTCGCTGGCTTGTTCAGGAAAGGTGCACACGCCGAGGCTGGCCGAGACATGGTCCACGCCGCCGGCCAGCGCATAGGGCTGCGAGAGCACGTCGACCAGCAGGCCGGCGACGGCTTCCAGCTGCGCGCGGCTGCCGGTCTGCTCCAGGATCACCGCGAACTCGTCACCGCCCAGGCGGCAGATCACGTCGCTGCCGCGCAGCGTCTGCCGCAGCCGCTCGCCGACCATGCGCAGCAGCGCGTCGCCCTGGTCATGGCCAAGGGTGTCGTTGACGCGCTTGAAACCGTCCAGGTCGATGTAGATCAGCGCGCTGCCGCTGTCCTGTGTCCCGGCGCGGGCCAGGGCCTGGCTGATGCGCTCCATGAAGTAGTGGCGGTTGTGCAGCCCGGTCACGTTGTCGAAGTAGGCCAGGTCGTTGAGCCTGGCCTCGGCCTGGCGGCGCTGGCCGAGCTCGTGGTGCAGGCGCACGTCGCGCTGCTGCAGCTGCTCCATCATGCGGTTGAAGGCGCTGGACAGGGCCACCACCTCGGCAGCGCCGGCCGCACTGGCGCGGCGCTCGAAGTCCTCATGGCGCCAGACGTGCAATGCCGCGTCCACCAGCTCGGCCAACGGGTCTGCGATGCGCGCCGCCACGCGGCGCCACAGCAGCACCGACAGGCCGAAGGCCAGCAGCGCCACCAGCATGCTGAAGCCCACACTGCGCGCCAGGGCCAGGTACATCGGCCGCAGCTCGGCTTCCAGCGCCAGCGTGCCGACCCGCTCGCCGTGGCGCTGCACCGGCAGGTAGAACGCCACGCCGCACCAGCGCGTGAGCCAGCCCTGGCCGTCGGGCTGCAGCGTGTGGCAGGTGTCGGGGCGCTGCTCGGGCGTGTCGCGGTTGTAGGCGCCCAGGGTCAGGCCGTCGGGCGTGAAGAGCCGGGCCTGCAGCACGTCGGGCGAAGCACGCAGCGAGGCCAGGATGTCGTTGGCCTCGCGGTCGCTGGCGAACATCACGGCGGCTTCGCTGTTGGTGGCGATGATGCCGGCCACCGTGCGCAGGCTGTCCTTCAATTCGTGGTGGCGGTTGTTGAGCTCGTGCAGCGTCATCACCAGCGTGAAGCCGGCCAGCAGTGCGCCGGTCAGCCACAGGCCGAAGGTGGCGATCAGCCGGCGGATGGGGGGATGCGCGGCGTCCGGCGCAGGTGGCAGCAGGGCGGCGGCCAGGTCCATGGGCGCCGCATCCTGCGGGGCGACGGGGCTGCGGCGCGGGCGCAGGTTTTTCACTTGGCGCCCGCCACATAGTTGGCCATCTTCAGCATGCGGGCGTTGAAGCTGATGCGGACCTTCCTGGCCATCGCCAGGTTCACTTCGAAGCCCAGCTTCAGGTCGCGCTTCTGGATCTCGATCATCAGGCCCTGGTCGGCCAGGCCGTCGCCGTCGGTGATGGTGAGGATGGGCGCGCTGTCCAGCCTGGCCAGCAGCTCAGGCGCCAGCTTGCGCTGGCTGTCGTCGAGGTAGAGGGCGTGGCAGGGCGCCAGCGGGTCCTGCAGGCTCACGTGCACGACCTTGATGTGCACGTCATTGAGCACGCGCTTGCCTTCCAGCCTGGCCAGCGGCTCGTCCATCGGCGTGCGGCCCAGCACGCACAGGCGAAAGGGCTCGTCCGGCGGCACCGGCCACTGGGCGAACTGGATGAAGTTGTAGAGGTAGGCCGCCTTCATCGCGCGCTCGTCGACCTGGGCGTATGCGGCGGTGCTGGCGAACAGCAGTGCCGCCAGGCCATGGCGCAGCAGGGTTCGCATCAGAAATGCCCCCGCAGTTCGATCCAGCCGTAGCGCACCTTGCGGCCCATTTCGGCTGGAGTGCCCATGTACGGGTCCAGCCCGTGCTCGGGCGTGTTGCCGGCATTGCGCAGGCCGATGGTCAGGTCCAGCGGGCCGATCAGCTTGAGCGCCTGCAGCGTCAGGTCAATGCGGGTGCTGGACGGCACCGGCACCAGGTCCTTGGGCGTGTAGCCGTCCCACGTGGGCAGGTAGCTGCTGGTGCGGCGCACGGCAGCGCTCAGGCGCCAGCGCTCGCCATCCAGCGGCACGGACAGCTGCAGCTTGCTGATGTGATGCGGCGAATAGGCCAGTTCGTTGCCGAGGTTGTTGTGGCTGCGCTGGAAGGCCTGGCTGGCGCGCAGGCGCAGGCCCTGCCATTGCCACTCGGCCTCCAGCTCCAGGCCGTGGCCGCGCAGCGCCGTGATGTCCTGGTCGGGCCAGATCATTTCGCTGACGCGGTAGTCGTACACCGTGGCCAGCCAGCGCAGCGTGTCGTGCCGGTACTCGGTGGCCAGTTCGCGGTGCAGCACGTGCTCGCCATGGTCCTGCGGCGACAGGCCGAAGGACTCCTCCGCGGCCGAGGCAAAACGCGTGGCGCGGCCCAGCGAGCCCTTGAACTGCCAATCCGGCAGCGGCGTCCAGACCATCGCGGCGCGTGGGCTGTAGGTCCAGTCGACGTTGGTGCGGCGGTCGGCGCGCAGGCCCAGCGTGGCAACGAGCTGCTCGCTCAGGCGCAGCTCGTCTTCCACCGAAAGTCCCAGGCTGCGCCGGTGCATGGCCAGGTTCTCGTCCGGGTAGCCGGAGTCGACCTGGTCGTAGTGCAGTTTCGGGTCCTCGCGCAGGCGCAGGCCCAGCACCACCCGCTGGCGCTGCCAGCCCTCGTAGCTGGCCTGGGTGTCCAGGCTCCACCAAGCGCCTTCGGCACGGATGCTGCCGTGGTAGCCCTGCAGGTCCACGTCGTAGTTGTAGCGCTGACCACCCAGCTGCGCCCGCACGGAGCTGCGCCAGCCGGCCAGCGCGCCGTCGTCGAAGCTGTGGTCGTGGCCCAGCGAGACCACATGGCCGCCGTCCTGCTGGCTGGTGGTGGCCGGCACGCTGGGGTATTGCGAGCGCACGGTGCGGGCCGAGCTCAGCAGCTGCAGGCTGAACGCCTGCCACTGGCCCTTGAGCAGCAGCTGCCAGGCTTCGGCATCGCCTTCCTGGTAAGGCATCTTGCCCAGGTCGGAGCTGGGCGTGCCATCGTTGGCATGCAGCGTCAGCGAGGCCAGCCATTCGGCGCCGTTGTCGGCCCGCTGGCCCCAGCTCAGGCGCAGCTTGCCGTCGCCATTGCGGCCGCCCGACACGGCCGCTTCCAGGCCGTTCAGGTCGCGGCCGCGGCGGGTCACGATGTTGATCACGCCCAGGAAGGCGTTGTTGCCGTACATGGCGGAGCCGGCGCCAGGCGCGTATTCGATGCGGTCGATCATCGCCACGTCGATCAGCGCGTCATGGCCGAGGAAGATCTGGTCGAACAGGTTGTCGCTGGCCGGCACGCCGTCGACCAGCATCAGCACCCGGCCGGCGTAGGCACCGGGGCCACCGAAGCCGCGGGCGCCCAGGTAGAGGTAGCTGGTGTCGGCGCTCACCTGCAGGCCGCGCATCTGGTCCAGCACCTCGCCCAGCGTGCGCAGGCCCAGCGCCTGGATGTCCTGCGCCGTCAGCAGCGAGACGGCGGAGGCCGCGTCGGTCACCTGGCGGGCGAAGCGCGCGGCGCTCAGCACCTCGGTGTTCATCAGCTGCTCCAGCGGCAGCTCGGTCAGGTCATCGGCGCGGGCTGCGCCCAGCAGCGCCAGGCTCAGCAGACCTGCGCCCCAGGCGCACCGACAGGATTTTCGAAACAACATGGACAGCACGCGGGCAGGCAGGCAGGCAGGCAGGGGCCAATCCCCAGGTTCGGGCAACCAAGCGGGGCACAGCTTCATTTCGTCCCGCGGCGGCACTTCTTGAGCCGGGCACCGCGGCGGGCCGGCCTGCGCTGGGACAATCCCTCAGGTTCCTGCCAAATTCACGCTTTGGGACGCCGAGGCACGCTTTGCCTCGCCTGTCTTGCTTGTTTGCCTGCCCCCATGCACCACACCCTCGACTTCCTGCGCAGCGGCGCGCTGGCCGGCCAGCGCCGGGTCAACCTGCGCGGCGGGCTGACCGAGTTTCCGCGCGAGCTGTTCGACCTGGCCGACACGCTGGAGGTGCTGGACCTCAGCGACAACCAGCTCAGCGACCTGCCACCCGACCTGCACCGCCTGCACCGGCTGCAGGTGCTGTTCGCCTCGGGCAACCGCTTCACCCGCGTGCCCGAAGCCGTGGGCCGCTGCGAGGGCCTGCTGCAGGTCGGCTTCAAGGCCAACCGCATTGCCGAGCTGCCGGCGCAAGCGCTGCCGCCGCGGCTGCGCTGGCTCACGCTGACCGACAACGCACTCGCCGAGTTGCCCGACGAGCTCGGCCGCCGCCCGCTGCAGAAGCTGATGCTGGCCGGCAACCGGCTGAGCCGCCTGCCAGACAGTTTTGCCGGCCACGCGACACTGGAACTGCTGCGCCTGGCCGCCAACCCGCTGCAGGCGCTGCCCGCGTGGCTGACCGAGCTGCCACGCCTGAGCTGGCTGGCGCTGGCGGGTCACGACCTGGGTTGGCAACAGGCTGCGCCAGCACCGCTGCCGGTGGCCGAATGGGCCGAGCTTGCGGTCGGCGAACTGCTGGGCGAAGGCGCTTCGGGCCTGATCCACCGTGCCCGCTGGTCGCCTGCCCAGGGCCAGCCGGTCGACGTGGCGCTGAAGCTGTTCAAGGGCGAAGTCACCAGCGACGGCCTGCCCGAACACGAGATGGCAGCCACGCTGGCAGCCGGCGACCATGCGAACCTGGTCGGCGTGCTGGCGCGGCTGCAAGGCCACCCGCTGGGCACGCACGGCCTGCTGATGCCGCTGCTCGCAGCGGGTCACCAGGTGCTGGCCGGCCCGCCCAGCCTGGCCAGCTGCACGCGGGACGTCTACCCGCCCGGCCTGCAGCTGACCGCGGCCGACACGCATGCGCTGGCGCTGGGCGTGGCCCGGGCGGTCGGCCAGCTGCATGCGCGTGGCCTGCTGCACGGCGACCTGTATGCGCACAACCTGCACTGGCTGCCCGGCCAGGGCGGCAGCGTGCGCCTGGGCGACTTCGGTGCCGCAACCCGCCTGCCGGCCGACGAGCCGGCGCTGGCCGCCGCGCTGCAGTCGCTCGAAGTGCGGGCCTTCGGCGTGTTGCTGGACGAACTGCTGGCGCTCACTTCGGCGCTGCCCGCCAGCTCGCCGCTGCCCGCGCTGCGCGATGCCTGCCTGGCGCTGTCGCCCCGAGAACGGCCGACGATGCTGCAGGCCATCCGGGTGATGGCGGGCGACCGCGCGGTCGGCTAGGCTTGGCGCTGATGCCCGCCTTGTTCGCCACCGCCCGGTTCGTTCGCCGCCGCTGCCTTGCGCTGGCGCTGGTCCTCGGCACGGCGGGGCTGGCCGGCTGTTCGGCCACCCGGCCGGTCTACAACCAGCCGCTGCCGGCCAAGGCCGCGGCCGAGACTGCCGAAGGCGGCTACCGGCTCAGCAACGTGCCGGCCAGCGGGCGCAACAGCAACGAGCTGCTGGTCGTCGCATCCTTTTCCGGTGGCGGCGCCCGCGCGGCCACGCTGGCCTACGCGGTGCTGGACGCGATGCGCCAGGTGCCCATCGACCTCGGCGATGGCCGCGGCCCGCGCAGCCTGTTCGACGAGCTGGACGTCATCAGCGCCGTCTCCGGCGGCAGTTGGCCGGCCGCCTACCTGGCCCAGCATGGCGACGCGATGTTCCCGGCCTTCGAGCAGCAGGTGCTGCGGCGCGACCTGCAGGGCGACTTCGTGCACGAACTGCTGGCCCCCGCGCAATGGGGCTGGCTGTTCTCGCCCACCTACGGCCGCGGCGACCTGTTCGCCGAGTTCATGGACCGCGAGGTCTTCCACGGCGCCACCTATGCCGACGTGCTGGCCCGCAGGCAGCGACCCTGGATCACGCTGAATGCGACCGACATGTCGCTGGGCGCACGCTTCGAATTCAAACAGGAGCAGTTCGACCTGATGTGCTCGGACCTGGGCAGCGTGAAGCTTGCCACCGCGGTCGCCGCGTCGTCGGCAGTGCCGATCGCGCTGTCGCCCATCACGCTGCGCAACTACGCCGGCCACTGCCCGCAGCCGCCGCAGCTGGACCTCTACGGCCTGTTCGGCGAACGCCGCCGCGCCCAGTATTACCAGCAGTCCACCAGCTACCAGGACGGCAAGGCCAGGCCTTACATCCACCTGCTGGACGGCGGCCTGGCCGACAACCTCGCGATCCGCGCCATGCTGGAAGCCACGATGGCTGCCGGCGGGCTGCGCGCCGTGATGGCGCAGGCCGGCATCCTCGGCGTGCGCTGGCTGGTCTGCATCGTCGTCAATGCCGAAGGCCACGCCGGCCTGGAGGCCGATCAGTCCGAGCTCGTGCCATCGGTGCTGCGCGTCACCCAGGCCGTGGCCGACATCCCGCTCGGCCGCCACTCCAACGACTCACTGGAACTGCTGCGCGAAGCCGTCGCCCGCTGGCCCCAGGAAGCTGCCGGCCCGAACGCCGACCCGAACGCGCCGCCACCGCTGAAGACCTACCTGATCGAAGTCAGCCTCGAAGCCCTGGAAGCCGCCAGCGGCGAATCCGTCGGCAGCTCACCACTGGCCGGCCTGTCCAACTCGCTGAGCCTGCGCACCCTGCCCACCGCGCTGAGCCTGCCACCCGCCGCGGTGGACCAGGTGCTGGATGCGGGTCACACGCTGTTCCGGCAGTCGCCTGAATTGCAGCGCCTGCTGAAGGACGTCGGTAGCGAGGCCCGGCGGTAGCGGGTCAGGCGCAGCGCCCCCAACCTCAAAGGCAGGCCCAGAGCAGCAGCGACTGATGCTGGGCGTGGGCCGAGGCGGCGAACGCCGAGAGTTCCCGCAGGTAAACGGTCACATCCTGCGTGTCCCAGCGATCCAGCTCCGCTTGCTCCGTCCGGGCCCAGGCGAGGGCCACCGTGTCGACCTGCTCGTCGCTGAGATGGGCCAGGTCGTCCACCAGGGTTTCCGGGACCAAATCGATCCAGGGGCCGTCTTCGCCACCGTCCACGAGGCGCTGGAAGGATTCGGAAAACGCGACCACGGCCTGCGCGTCCATCGGCTTGCCCTGCAGGATGAACGCCAGCGTGGCGAGCTTGAGGCTGTCCAAGCTGTGGCTTTCCAGCGTCGGCCAGACGTTGGCGTGGCCCTGGGTGTTCAGGATGGCTTCGGCTTCCTGGGGTTTGGCGGCGATGAGGTCGGTGAGCATGGAAAGGCAGCAGATGGGAAGGACCGGATTTTGAGGTGCTTTCGGGGCGCCGGGGTTTCGGTACATTCCTGCCGATGCCACCGCGCCCATCCAGCGCGGCCCTGTTCCTTCACGCTTTGGAGATCCCGATGCTCAGGCGACCCCTTCTGGCCCTGCTGGCCACCCTGGCCACCACCGCGGCACTGGCCGCAACGCTGCCCTACAACGAAACCGCCGACGCCAAGGCCGAGCTGCGCGACGCGCTGGCGCAGGCGGGGCAGTCCAAGCTGCCGGTGCTGGTGATCTTTGGCGCCAACTGGTGCGAAGACTGCCGGGCGCTGGACGCGGCGCTGAAGAGCGGCAAGAACGCCGAGCTGATGGCCAAGTCCTTCAAGGTGGTGAAGGTGGACGTGGGCAACTTCAACCGCAACCTGGACCTGGCCAACAGCTACGGCAACCCGATCAAGAAGGGCATCCCGGCCGCGGTGGTGCTGTCGCCGGACAACCAGCTGATCTACGCCACCCGCGGCGGCGAACTGGCCGATGCGCGTCACATGAGCGAAACCGGCATCTACGACTTCTTCTCGGCCCACGCCAAACACCAGTGAACGCCTCCCGGGCCGGGCTGCACTTCCTTTGATGTCCGACGCCGACCTGCTCGCCGCCTTGCTGGACGCCGCCTGGCGCGGCGGCTTGATCGCGCTGCTGGCCGTGCTGGCCGGCCGCCTGTGGCGAGCCCGCCGCGGCAGTGCGCTGGCCACCACCGGCGGCTGGCTCGCGGCTGGGCTGGTGGTGCAGCTCGTCAGCTCCGCGCCCAGCTTCGAGGCCAGGGTGCCGCTGCTGTGGCAAGTGCCCTGCATCGCGGTGGCCACGGCCAACAGCGTGCTGTTCTGGGCCTTTGCGCAGGCGCTGTTCGATGATGACGCGCGACTCGGGCCGCGGCACCTGCTGGCCTGGCTGGCCGTCGTGCTGCTCGCGGCGCTGAACTGCAGCTGGCTGGCCCGGCCGGGTGCCAGCGCCACAGAGCAGGTGGCCCATGTCGTCCTGCGCCTGATGCCGCTGGGTTTTGCACTGGCAGCGCTGCAGGCCACGCTGGCCCACTGGCGGGGCGACCTGGTCGAGCCGCGCCGGCGCCTGCGCCTGCTGGTGGTGGCCGGCGGCGTGCTGTACACCGCCGCCCAGCTGGCGCTGCGGCTGGCTGGCGACGGCGGCCGGCTCTCGACTGCCGCGGCGCTGGTCGACCTCGCGGGCCTGGCGCTGCTGATCGGCCTGATGCTGCGCGGCGGTGCTGGCCTGGCCGCAGCGCTCCCGGTGGTGGCCGAAGCACCCGCGGCGGCGCCGGTTGATGCGCCGCTGGCCGCCGAGCCTTCCCCGCAAGCCGACGCAGCCGACCTGCAACTGGCCGAGCGGCTGCAACAACTGATGCGCGACGAGGCGCTCTACCTCGACGAAGGCCTGACCATCGCGGCGCTGGCCGCACGCCTGGCGGTGCCCGAATACCGGTTGCGCCGCGCCATCCACGGCCAGCTCGGCCACAGGCACTTCACGGCCTTCGTCAACAGCTGGCGGTTGCAGGCGGCCAGCCAGGCGCTGGCCGACCCGGCCTGCCGCGAGCAGTCGGTGCTGCACATCGCAATGGCCGCGGGTTTCCAGTCCATCGGCCCGTTCAATCGGGCCTTCAAGGCGGCACAAGGCCTCACGCCCAGCGAATTCCGCCGCCAGCGACTGGCCGAAACCTGAAATCGCAGCTTCCGGCCAGCCGAAAGCTGCCGCCGGATGGGCATTCCAACTCGCGGCGAGACGCCCGCAACCGAACACCGCATCGTGCAAGCCCTGGTGGCCTGGGGGCCGCCGAAAAGGGTTCACGATGCACATTGACCTTGCGAAGAAAAAGTCCGGCTGGCACAAGGCCGCCGGTGCCCTGGTGTTCGGCCTGCTGGCCGCCTGCGGGGCCCACGCGGCCGTCGGCATGACTGAGTTGCCGCCGCGAGGAGAAGACGGGCCGGTCACGCTCTACTACCCGAGTGCCGCGCCGGAGCGGCCGCTCCAGCTGGGCGCGTTCACGCTGGCGCTGGCGCCGGACGCGCCGCCGCAGCCCGGCAACGGCCGGCTGGTGGTGATCTCGCACGGCTCCGGCGGCTCGCCGGTGGTGCATTCGGACCTTGCGCGGGCGCTGGTGCAGGCGGGCTTCGTCGTGGCCCTGCCCGAACACCGGGGCGACCACTACGGCGACACCAGCGACGCCGGGCCCGAGAGCTGGAAGCGGCGGCCGGAAGAAGTGTCCCGCGCGATCGACGCGGTGGCCGCCGATGCGCGCTTCGGGCCGCTGCTGCAGCTGGACCGGGTCGGCGTCTATGGCATGTCCGCCGGCGGCCACACCGCGCTCACGCTGGCCGGCGGCCGCTGGTCACCGGCCGAGTTCCAGCGCCAGTGCGCCGCCCACCTGGACCAGGACTTCCAGTCCTGCGTCGGCCTGATCACCACGCTGCAGGGCAACTGGCTGGACGGCCTGAAGCGCTGGGTGGCCCAGGCCGTGCTGCGCCGGTACTTCGGCAGCGACACCGCCTGGTACGGCCACACCGATCCGCGCATCGCCGCCATCGTCGCAGGCGTGCCGGCTGCGGCAGATTTCGACATGGCCACGCTGGTGCACCCGGTGGTGCCGCTGGCGCTGGTCACCGCGCCGGGCGACCAATGGCTGCATCCGCGCTTCCACAGCGACCGCGTGCTGCAGGCCTGTGCCGGTGCCTGCGTGCACCTGGCCAACCCGCCCGGCGCCGGCCACGGCTCGCTGCTCTCGCCATTGCCGCCTGGGCTCACCGGCCTGGAAGGCTCGCTCCTGAACGACCCGCCGGGCTTCGACCGCGGGCAGATGCGCGCGGTCGACCAGCAGATCGTCGGCTGGTTCCAGCAATGGTTGCTGAAATGACAGCGGACAAGCCTGGGTTCAGCTGCGCGGCGCCATGTACTGCGCCAGGAAGGGCAGCAGCTGGGCCTCGTAGGCCTTGGGCGCGTGGACGTAGAGGTCCACATGCGCTGCGCCTTCGACCGGCCAGAAGCGCTTCGGTTCGGGCGCGGCGTCGAAGATGCGGCGGCTCTCGGCCAGCGTGGTGTGCAGGTCCTGCGTGCCCGCGGCGATCAACACCGGCGAGTGCAGCGAACGAATGGCCTCGACCGGGCGCAGCTCGTCGGCGCTGATGCCCAGCCGCAGCGGCAACTGCCACAGCAGCATCGGCGCCAACGCCTGGGCCGAGGTGGCGCCGAGCTGGCGCGCCAGCCGGTCGGTCACCGCATCGGCAATCGTCGGGTACATGGACTCCAGCACCACCGCGTCGGGCGCGGGCTCGGCATGGGCCAGCACCAGCGAGGCCGCGCCCAATGACACACCGATCACGCCCACCGGCTCGCCCGGCCGCGCGCGCCGCAACCAGGCCAGCGCGGCTTTCACGCCTTCGGCCTCACGCAGGCCAAACGAGATGCGCTCACCGCTGCTCTCGCCATGCGCCGGCAGGTCGATCAGCAGCGTCGAATAGCCTTCGCGGCGCAACAGCCGCGCCCGCTCCATCATCTGCCGCCGGTCCGAACGCACGCCGTGCAGCAGCAGCAGCGTCCCGTGTCCGGGCTGCCCCTGCACCGCCCAGCCCACCACCTGCCCACCACCGGCCAGCGGCAAGGTCACAGCCCGCGCCTGCAGGTCCGGTGGTGCCTCGCCGATCAGTCGCGAAGCGGGACGGCTCAAGGCCTCGCCGGCGCCCAGGCAGGTCAGCGTCACCAGCACCACGCTGGTCGCCAGGCTGAGGATCAGGCGGCGCAGTTTCATCGGTGCTGGTCCACCAGCACCGGATTGCCGTCCGGGTCGATGGCGACAAAGCTGGCCGGGCCGACGGTGGTTTCGTCGGCCTCGGTGGCCAGCGTGATGCCTTGGGCCTTCAGCTGGCGCTGCAGTTCGCGCACATCTGTGAACTCGGCCAGCGGCTTGGCGTGCTGGTCCCAGCCGGGGTTGAAAGTCAGCATGTTCTTCTCGAACATGCCCTGGAACAGGCCGACGAGGTGCTCGCCGTTCTTCAGGATCAGCCAGCCCTGGCCGGCGTTGCCGCCGAACTCGCGAAAGCCCAGGGCTTCGTAAAAGGCCCGCGAGGCCACCAGGTCCTTGACGGCCAGGCTGATCGAAAACGCACCGAGCTGCATCGCAACACTCCTTCGCCACCGAACGCCGGGGCAGCCCGATGGTCGCAGCGGCGCTTCAGCCGTGCAAGACCATCACGGCAACCGTGCCGCAATGCAGCAGCACCGTGCCCCAGTAGGCTTCGCGGAAACCGGGCTTCAGCGTCTTGTGGTGCAGCAGCAGGCGGGCCGCCCAGCCGGCAGGCCAGCCGCCCAGCAAGGCCAGCGTGTGCAGCAGCTTCTCCGGGATGCGCCAGCGGCCCTTGCGCGCGGCCTGCTTGTCCCAGGCGTAGACCAGGAAGGTCAGCAGGTTCAGCGCGGCCAGCGCCGGCCAGGTGGCGCCGGGCAGCCGGCCCTGGGAAATGCCGCGGGCCAGCAGCAGCAGCCAGACCACGGTGAACGCCAGCAGCAGCATGCTGGCCGGCGCGGCGCGCCCTGCATGCGGCCTGACGCGGCGGCCGGCGGGCGGCGCGTTGGACCAGGCGCGGCTGACTTCGTCGGCAGCGGTGGGCGGCGCGTCACCCCAGCGCGGACGGCGCGAGGGCGAGCGCCACGTGGCACCGGCCACCGGCCGCACCAGCACTGCGCGCCGTCCGGGGCCGCTGTCGTGTGAGAGCTCGAAACACACCGCCTGGCCGATGGCCGGCACCGCACCGGGCGTGGCCGGCTCGAAGTCGGTGATGTGGAAGAAATAGCGCGTCTGCTCGGCCAGGACGAAGCCGTAGCCGCCCTCGGTTTCCCAGTGCTCGATGTGACCCAACTGCGACACGGCACCTTCCGGACAAACAACAACCGCACAAACTGGCCTGGGCGCAGCAAGCTGCTGCGGGCCACCGGGGGCCGCGAGTTGCCTCGCCCATCGCCATCCTGCCAGCGGCGCGCTGGCCTGCAAGGCGATTGCGGGCCGATTGTTGCTGCGAAGCGCATCGCATCTCCTCAAGCTTGAGGATGTCGCACCCGGCAGCGCCGAGTTTGGCCGCCTCCCCGGCGAGGCGGTGGCGGCACCGGGCCGGGTCAGCCCGGCTGCGCCGCCCCGGGCCGGGTCTCGGCGGCCAGCTCGCTGGGCAGTTCGCTGGGCTGCGGCCGCGCCGCATAACGCCGGGCCAGCCACGAGCAGACGAAGAGCTGCAGCTGGTGGTAGGCCATGATGGGCAGCACGACAATGCCCAGCGTGGGGCTGCCGGCGAACAGCAGCCGGGCCATGGGCACGCCCGAAGCCAGCGTCTTCTTCGAGCCGCAGAAGACGGCGACGATCTCGTCGGCCACCGGAAAGCCCATGGCCCGGGCCACGCGCCGGGTGAACCACAGCATGGGGAACAGGAACAGCGCAGCGCCGGCCAGCGTCATCGCCAGCAGGCCCCAGCCGTGGTTGCGCCACAGGCCATCGGCGACCGAGTCGCTGAACGAGCACCAGACCAAGAGCAGGATCACGCCGCGGTCCACCAGCGTGGTGATGGGTTTGATCTTCTTGAAGAAGGCCGCGGCGAACAGCCGCGCGATCTGGCCCAGCGCAAACGGCAGCAGCAGCATCTGGGCGATCTTCAGCATCGTGTGGCCCACCTCCATGCTCTGCCCGTTGGCACCGGTGAACACCAGGCTGGCCAGCAGCGGCGTGAGCACCGCGCCGATCAAGGTGGACAGGCTGGCGTTCAGCACCGCCGCGGCGACGTTGCCCCGCGCCAGCGCGGTCATCGCCACCGACGAGGACACGGTGGACGGCAGCACCGCAAGGTAGAAAAAGCCCAGCACCAGTTCGGGCGGCACCATGCTGCCCAGCAGCGTCTTCAGCAGCAGCCACCACAGCGGGAACAGCGCAAAGGTGCAGAGCTGCACCAGCAGGTGCAGCCGCCAGCGCGAGGCGCCATGCAGCAGGCTCTCGCTGGACAGGCCGGTGCCGTGCAGGAAGAAGATCACGAAGATGCCGATGTTGCCCAGTTGATCGGCATGCACGAGCCCGCCGCTGCGGCCCAGGTCCGGCCAGGCCGAAGCCAGCAGCACGGCGGCCAGCATGCCGAGCATGAAGCCATCGACCTTGCCGCGCTGGGCGGCGAAACGAGGGCGGCGGGGAAGCGGGCGGGAAGCGGTCATGCGGTGGAACAGTCGGTCTGCGAGACCGGTTAGGCTAAGCGCCAAAGGCGCGGGCAACTGCCGCTCCTCCGCCAAGCCATGCCGCCGAACCGCCAAACTGCCCCCTCTTTCTCCGCCACACTGCCCACCGGCCGCCCGCAGGCCGAGCGCAGCGTGCCGCGCCTGCCCAGGCTGCCGCGCGCGGTGCTGGCGCGTGTCGAGACGCTGCCGGCCGGCGCCTGGTCGGCCGAGCACAGCCACCCCTGGGGCCAGCTTTCATATGCCAGCCAGGGCGTGCTGCAGGTGCACACCGCGGCGGGCCACTTCATCGCGCCGCCGGAGCGCGCGGTGTGGGTGCCGGCCGGCCTGCCGCACACCGTCGTCAACACCGGCCCGGCCGAGATGCGCAGCCTGTACGTCGCCAGCCCGCAAGGCTGGATGCCTGGCGACTGCAGCGTGCTGGAGATCGACCCGCTGCTGCGCGAGCTGATCCTGGCGGTCTGCGCGCTGCCCGAGCTGTACGACGAAGCCGGCGCCGCGGGCCGGCTGGTGCAGGTGCTGCTGGACCAGCTGGCCCAGGCCCGCCCGGCGGTGATGGCCTTGCCGCTGCCGACCGACAAGCGCCTCTTGCGCCTGTGCGCCGCGCTGCAGGCCCAGCCGGCCGACCTGCGCACCTGGGCCGGATGGGCGCAGGAGATCGGCATCAGCGAGCGCTCGCTGGTGCGGCTGTTCCAGCAGCAGACCGGGCTTGCGCCCGGCGCCTGGCGCCGCCGGCTGCGCCTGCTGCTGTCGCTCTCGCCGCTGGCCGCAGGCGACAAGGTGGCCGGCGTGGCGCTGGACAGCGGCTACGCCTCGGCCTCGGCCTTCATCACCGCCTTCAGCGCCGAATTCGGCGTGACGCCGGCGCAGATGTTCGCGGCCCGCTGAAGCGGCTCAGTCGCCCGCCAGCCGCTGACCCAGGAAATCCACGAAGGCACGGACCTTGGGCGACAGGTGGCGGCTGCTGGGCCACACGGCATGGAAGCGACCGCCGGGTGGCGTCTCGTGTTCAAGCACGGTGAGCAGCGCGCCACGCGCCAGCGGCTCGCGGACCAGGAAGTCCGGCATGTGGCCAATGCCCAGGCCGCCCAGCGCCGCGCCGCGCACCGCTTCCATGTTGTTGAACACCAGGGTGCGGCGCAGATGCACGCCAGCGTCCGCCGTGCCATCCCCCAGCGTCCACTCCTGCAGCTTGCCGGCGTTCGGCTCGCGAAAACGGATGCCGTCGTGCTCGGCCAGCGCCTGCACGCTGCCTGGCATGCCGCGCTGTGCCAGGTAGGCCGGCGATGCGCACAGCAGCGGGCGGTAGGGCCGCAACGGCCGGCTGACCAGCCGCGAATCGGGCAGCACGCCGCTGCGCAACGCCACGTCCACGCCGTCATCGATCAGGTCCACCAAGCGGTCGTTGAAGTCCACCTCCAGCTCCACCGCCGGATGCTGCGCCAGGAACTCGGGCAACAAGGGCAGCAGCAAGTGGTAGGTGACCACCGGTGCGCTGACGCGCAGGCGGCCCCGCGGCTTCTGCATGGCGGCCGACAGCATGGCCTGCGCGTCTTCCAGGTCGTCCAGGATGCGGCGGCAGCGCTCGTGGAACAGCCGACCCTCCTCGGTCAGCGACACGCGACGGGTGCTGCGCTGCAGGAGCCGGACGCCCAGCTCCTGCTCCAGCCGGACCACCGCCTTGCCGACCGCCGAGGCGGACACCTCCAGCGCCCTGCCGGCGGCAACGAAGCTGCCGAGATCGGCGGTGCGGACGAAGGCGATCAGGCCGGTGAGTTTGTCCATGCGGGCAGCCGATTGCGGCCAATTTTTCCTGAATGAATGGATTTTCGGCCTGTTTATCGGCTGGGCGTGAAGTTCTATCGTGAAACCAGCCTGAACTTCGTTTCACCCCATTCCCATGTCGCCCTCCCATGCTTGCACCGCCGCTCATCCCGACGCCCGCGCCGAGCCCCGCCGCCAGGCCCGCACGCTGGTCGCCGTGTGCCTGGCCTGCGCGGCCATGCCGATGACGTTCACCGGCCCGGCCGTGGCGCTTGGCGACATTGCCGACAGCTTTGCCGCCAGCCCCATCGCACTGGCCTGGGTCACGAATGCCTTCATGCTGGCCTTCGGCAGCAGCCTGATGGCGGCCGGTGCGCTGGCCGACCGGCTCGGCCGGCGGCGGGTCTTCCGCGCCGGGCTGGCACTGTTCGTCGGCAGTTCGGCTGCGCTGGCCGCAGCGCCGTCGCTGTGGTGCTTCGATCTGCTGCGCGCGCTGCAGGGGCTGGCCAGCGCGGCGATCTTCGCTGGCGGCGCCGCGCTGCTGGCACAGGCCTTCGACGGGCCTGCGCACACCCGCGCCTTCAGCTGGCTGGGCACCAGCTTCGGCCTGGGCCTGGTGCTGGGCCCGGTGGCGGCAGGCCAACTGGCTACGGCCTTCGGCTGGCGTGCCATTTTCGCGCTGGTGATCGCGATGGCCGCGCTGGCCGCCGGGCTGGGTGCCGGCACCTTGCGCGAGTCGCGCACGCCGCAGGCCGGTGCCTTCGACTGGCGCGGTGCCACCAGCTTCACACTGGCGCTCACGGCGCTGACCTGCGCCGTGCTGCAGGCCGCCGCACGGGGCTGGGCCAATGCGCCGGTCGCCCTCGGGCTGCTCACTGCGGCGCTGCTGTTCGCCGCGTTCGTGCGCACCGAGCTCCGCGCCCCGCGCCCCGCAGCCGATGCTGGACCTGTCGCTGCTGCGCTACCGGCGTTTCATCGGCGTGCAGTGCCTGGCCGCCGCGCCGGCCTATGCCTACGTGGTGCTGCTGGTGCTGTTGCCGGCGCGCTTTGCCGGCATCGAAGGCACCTCGCCCGCCGTAGCCGGCTGGCGCATGGCCGTGCTGTCGGCTCCGCTGATGGTGCTGCCCGTCGCCGCCGGGCTCCTAACGCGGTGGTTCGCGCCGGCCACGCTGTGCGGCGCCGGCCTGCTCGGCACGGCCGGCGGGCTGTTCTGGCTGGCGCATGTGACAGGCGCACAGGCCCTGGTCGCGATGGCGTTGATCGGCACCGGCATCAGCCTGCCCTGGGGCCTGATGGACGGGCTGGCCCTCAGCGTGGTGCCGCGCGAGCGGGCCGGCATGGCGGCCGGCATCTTCAGCACCACGCGGGTGGCCGGCGAAGGCGTGGCGCTGGCGCTGGTGGGCACGGCGCTGGCCGGGCTGGTCCGCATGCAGTTGCCGGCAGGCGAACCCATGGCTGCGGTCGCCCAGCAGCTCGCCGGGGGTCGGCTGCAGGCCGCCGCCGCGCTCGCGCCGGGCCTGTCCGCCCAGGCGCTGGCCCGGGCCTACGAGCAGGCCTTTTTCTGGCTGCTGCTGGGGCTCTCAAGCATCACGCTGCTGACGGCAGCGGTCGTCTTCCTCTCGCTGCGGCATGGCTGCCGCGCAGACCAGGCCCGCCCGCTGCGCGGGCCCGCCTCACTGCCCTGAGCCGAACGCGGTACAAAGAGGCCACGCAAGAGGCCATGCCGCCGCCCATGCCACGCCCAGCCCCGCCCCTGCCCGCCATCGACCCCACCGCCTGCACCGGCTGCGGCCGCTGCATTGCCGCCTGCCCGCCCAAGGTGCTGTGGCTGGACACACCCGACCCACGCGGCTTCGGCCCGAAGCATGCGGTGCTGCACGACGCAGCCGGCTGCACCGGCTGCGCAATCTGCCAGCGGCGCTGTCCGTTTGATGCGATCCGCATGGCCAGCGCCAAGGGCTGACCGGCACGGCTGGGGGGCGCTCTTTCCGCATTGCGGCCCACCCGCCGCTGGGGCAAGATGGCACAGCGCCGCGGCCCCGGCCCCGGCCCGGCACGAGCCTTGGCCGGGCCTCTTCGAGCCTGCATGGAACGCCTGTACCGCTTCTACCTTGCGCTGTCTCGCATCAGCCAGCTGATGGTGCGCGAGCGGGATGCGCAGACGCTGTTCACCGAGATGTGCCGTGCCTGCGTGGACACCGGCCATGCGCAGATGGCCTGCCTGTACCTGCGCGAAGGCCACCATGCCGTGCGTGCCGCCTCGGCCGGCCCGGCCGACGAATTCCTGGCCGATGTGCCGCAGCCCTGGGACATGAGCACCCCGGCGGCGCAACAGTCGTACACGGTTGCGGCCATGCGCGACGGCCTGCCGCTGGTCAGCCATGACTATGCCAACGACCCGCGTGCCGCCGCATGGCGCGAGCTGGCACTGCGCCATGGCGTGCGGGCGATGGCCTGGGTGCCGGTTCAGCGCGGCGGCAAGGTGATTGGCGTGCTGATGCTGTCGGCCGACGAGACCGGTTTTTTCACCGAGGCCTTGATGCAGCTGCTGACCGAGATGGTCGGCGGCGTGGCGTTTGCGCTGGAGCACATCGACCGCGAAGCCGCGCTGGTGGCGGCGCTGCGCCAGGCCGAGGAAGGCTTCGAGCGTTTCAGCCGGCTGTTCCACCTGGCACCGCTGCCGGGCGCCATCCTCTCGATGATCGACCGGCGGGTGATGGACGCCAACGAGGCTTGTTTCCAGCGCTACGGTGTGACGCGCGAAGAGCTGATGGGGCGCACCTTTTCCTCGCTCGGCATTGGCGTGGTGGCCGAGGGCCGCGCGCGCTTCTACGAAGAGATGCGCCAGCAGGGCCGTGTGCGCAACCTGATCACCACCTCGCTGGACCGCGCCGGAACGGTGCTGCCGGAACTGATCAATGCCGAGGCCATCGAGTTCATGGGCGAGCCCTGCCACATCACGATGAGCCTGGACCTGAGCGCCCTGCGCGAGGCCGAGCAGGCACGCGACGCACTCGACCAGGCCAGGGCCGCCAGCCGCGCCAAGACCGAATTCCTCTCGCGCATGAGCCACGAGCTGCGCACGCCGCTGCACGCGGTGCTCGGCTTCGCCCAGCTGCTGCAGGCCGACGCGCCCGAGCAGCTCTCGCCGCGCCAGCAAACGCAGGTGTCCCACATCTGTGACGCCGGCTGGCACTTGCTGGCGCTGATCAACGACGTGCTGGACGTCTCCCGCATCGAGACCGGCCACTTGCGCGTGGACGCCCGGCCGACGGCGCTGCAGCCCTTGCTCGACGACGCCCTGCGCATGACCTCGCCGCAGGCCGGCACGCTGGCCGTGAGCATCGCCACGCCGTACAAGGACCAGGCCCCGCTGTGGGTGCAGGCCGACCCGATCCGGCTGCGCCAGGTGCTGATCAACCTGCTGTCCAATGCCTTCAAGTACAACCGCCCCGCCGGCACGGTGCAGCTCAGCGCAAGGGCCGAGGACGGCCAGGTGATCGTCGAGGTCATCGACACCGGGCTGGGCATGACGCGCGACCAGCTGGCCCACCTCTACGAGCCTTTCAATCGCCTGGGCCGCGAGCGCGGCGGCATCGAAGGCGCCGGCATCGGCCTGGCCCTGACGCGCCAGCTCGTGCAGCTGATGCAGGGGCAGCTGTCGCTGGACAGCGAGGCCGGCGTGGGCACCCGCGCCTGCCTGACGCTGCCCTGGCGGCCTGCCGCCGCCGCCGGCCCCGAAGCCGAGCCTGGCCGCGTCGAAGACGCGGTTGCGGAGCAGCCCGCAAGCGCCCACCAGCCAGCCGGCGTGGTGCTTTACATCGAGGACAACCCGGTCAACGGCCAGCTCGTCGAGCAGATGCTGGCCCGCTGGCCCCAGGTGCGGCTGGTGCAGGCCGAAGACGGTGCCAGCGGCCTGGCCATGGCACGCACGCTGCAGCCGGACCTGGTGCTGCTGGACATGCACCTGCCCGACATGGACGGCCTGGCACTGCTGCACACGCTGCGCAGCAGCGCCGAGACCTGCCAGCTGCCGGTGGTGGCGCTGTCCGCCAGCGCCATGCCCGACGAAGTGGCCGCGGCGCTGGCGGGCGGCGCAACGGACTACTGGACCAAGCCGCTGGACTTCCTGCGCTTCACCGCCGACGTGCTTCGGCTGCTGCGCCCGCTGCGCACTGCCCCCAGCGCTGCCTGATCCGCCCGGCCCGCCGCAGCGCACCGTCGCCGGGCCTGCGCACGCCGAGGTGGCGCCGGCCACACCAAACCCGTGCGCAAAGCTTGCATACAAGTTGGCACGGGGTGTGCATACAAGGCTGGCATGGCCATCTCCCCGTCCGAAATCAGTGCACGCATCGTCGAAGCGGTGATGGCCCAGAAGCTGGCGCCCGGCTCGCGGCTGGGCGAGCAGCAGCTGGCCCTGCTGTTCGACTGCAGCCGCACCGTGGTGCGCGAGGCGCTGACGCGGCTGGCCGCACGCGGCATCGTGACGGTCAGCGCGCGGCGCGGCTGGTACGTCATCGAGCCTTCGCAGGACGAGGCACGTGAGGCCTTCGAGGCGCGGCGGGTGATCGAGGTCGGCCTGATCCGCAGCAGCACCGGCCGCATGGACGCCGCGGCGCTGCGCAAGCTGCGCGCCCACGTGCAGCGCGAGAAGGCCGCGCTGAAGGGCGACGACGTCGGTGCGCGCAGCTTCCTGCTGGGCGACTTCCACGTCTGCCTGGCCGAATGCCTGGGCAACTCGCTGCTGGCCGACACGCTGCGCGACTTCACCGCCCGCACCACGCTGATCGCGATGCTCTACCAGTCGCAGCACGACGCGGCCGAGTCCTGCGAGGACCATGTGCGCATCGTCGAGGCGCTGGCGCGCGGCGACGCCGCCGAGGCCGAAACCCTGATGGCCGCGCACATCGGCACCGTGCAGGACGCCTTGCGCGCCAGCGACGACGAACACGACCCGCTGGCCCAGCTGCGCCAGGCCCTGGCCCCACTGCAGCAGACCCAGCCCGCCCCGGCCCCGCGCCGTCGCAAGGCCAAGCCCGCAGCGAACGCATCAACCGACACCCCCACCGACGATCCCTCCCCTTACCTCGGAGCCCTGTTATGACTCATTCGCTGTCCAAACGCCTGTTCACCACCGCCCTGACGGCCGCCACCCTGCTGGCCGCCGCCGGTGCCGCCCAGGCCCAGAGCGCGCTGGAGAACATCCAGAAGTCCAAGACGCTGAAGGTCGCGATCCCGACCGACTACCCGCCCTACGGCTTTGTCGGCCCCGACATGGCGCCGCAGGGCCTGGACGTGGACATGGCACGGCTGATCGCCACCAAGCTGGGCGTGAAGGTCGAGCTGGTGCCGGTGACCAGCGCCAACCGCATCCCCTACCTGCAGACCAAGAAGGCCGACCTGGTGATCTCCACGCTGGGCAAGAACGCCGAGCGCGAGAAGGTGATCGACTTCACCGCCGCCTACGCGCCGTTCTTCCAGGGCGTGTTTGCACCGAAGAAGCTCAAGCTCACCTCCTTCGCCGACCTCTCGGGCAAGACCGTGGCCGTGACCCGCGGCGCGATGGAGGACCAGGAGCTGAACAAGGTCGCGCCGTCCAACGTGGACTTCCGCCGCTTCGAGGACAACAACGCCACCATGGCCGCCTTCATCGCCGGCCAGACGCAGACCATCGCAATGAGCGGCGCCGTGGCCGCCGAGATGATCCGCCGCAACCCGCAGGCCGGCGCCGAGTTCAAGCTGCTGCTCAAGGACAGCCCGTGCTTCGTCGGCATCGCCAAGGGTGAAGACGCACTGAAGGCCAAGGTCAACGAGATCATCGCCGCCGCGAAGAAGGACGGCACGCTGGACGCCATGTCCAAGAAGTGGCTGGGCAAGACCGCGGGTGACTTGCCTCTGTAAACAGGCACTTCTTTCTCACCTTCCGGCCCTGCGTTCCTTCACCGGAGTTTTCGCATGACCTTCGACTTCTGGGCCGTGCTGGCCGAATGGCCGCTGCTGCTCAAGGGCCTGGCCTGGACGCTGGGCCTCACCGTCATCGCCACCGTCGTCGGCATGGCGGTGGGCATTGGCGGCGCGTGGGCCCGCGCCTGGGGGCCGGCGCCGCTGCGCTGGGCCGTGGGCGTGTACGTGGAGCTGATCCGCAACACGCCCTTCATCGTGCAGCTGTTCTTCATCTTCTTCGGCCTGCCGGCCGCGGGGGTGATGCTGACGCCCATCACCGCCTCGCTGATCGCAATGGTGCTGAACCTGGGCGCCTATGCGACCGAGATCATCCGCGCCGGGCTGCAGGCCACGCCGCGCGGGCAGATGGAGGCTGCGGTGAGCCTGGCGCTCAGCCCCGCCCAGGTCTTCTGGCGCGTGGTGCTGCCGCCGGCGCTGAAGAAGGTCTGGCCGGCGATGGTGAGCCAGATCATCATCGTGATGCTGGGCTCGGCCGTCTGCGGGCAGATCTCGGTCGAGGAGCTGAGCTACGCGGCCAACCTGATCCAGAGTCGCAACTTCCGCGCCTTCGAGGCCTACATCATCGCCACGCTGGCCTACCTGGCGCTGGCCATCCTGGCGCGGCGGCTGTTCAACTGGGCAGGTCCTCGCTTCCTGTTCGGCAAGTGAAACCGAGGACATCACCATGACCGAATTCACTTCCTGGGACATCGTGCGCAACCTGCTGCTGGCGGTGCGCTGGACCGTGGTGCTGTCGCTGATCGCGTTTGTCGGCGGCAGCGTGGTCGGCGCGGCGCTGCTGGCGCTGCGGCTGCGCGGCGGCAAGGTCGCGCAGCGCTGCATCGGCGGCTATGTGCAGGTCTTCCAGGGCACGCCGCTGCTGATGCAGCTCTTCCTCGGCTACTTCGGCCTCGGGCTGCTGGGGCTGGACGTGTCGCCCTGGACCGCTGCGGCCTTGGCGCTCACGCTCTACACCAGCGCCTACCTGACGGAGATCTGGCGCGGCTGCGTAGCGTCCATTCCCAAGGGCCAGTGGGAAGCGTCGACCAGCCTGGCCTTGTCGTTTGGCGAGCAGATGCGCCACGTGATCCTGCCGCAGGCCGTGAAGATCGCCACCGCGCCCACCGTCGGTTTCCTGGTGCAGGTCATCAAGGGCACGGCGCTGGCCTCGGTGATCGGCTTCGTGGAACTGACCAAGGCCGGCTCGATGATCGCCAACGTCACCTTCCGCCCGTTCACCGTGTTTGCCTGCGTGGCGCTGTTCTATTTCGCGCTGTGCTTCCCGATCAGCCTGTTCGCGAAAAACCTCGAAAGGAAGACGAATGTCAGCCGTGCTTGAGCCAACCGAAACCACGACCGCCGTGGGCGCGCCCGTGGTGCGCATCACCGCGCTGCGCAAGTCCTTCGGCACGAACGAGGTGCTCAAGGGCATCGACCTGGACGTGCTGCGCGGCGAGGTGGTCTGCATCATCGGCAAGAGCGGCTCGGGCAAGAGCACGCTCTTGAGGTGCATCAATGGCCTGGAGGAATTCCAGGACGGCTCGCTGACGGTGGACGGCAAGCCGCTGCTGCACGAAAGCGCGATGGCCATGCGCGCGCTGCGCCAGCGCGTGGGCATGATCTTCCAGGGCTTCAACCTGTTCCCGCACCTCAGCGTGGGCCGCAACGTGATGCTGGCGCCCACGCTGGTGAAAAAGCGCAGCGGCGCGGACGCCGAGGCGCAGGCGAAGAAGCTGCTGACCCGCGTCGGCCTGGCCGAGAAGTTCGACGCGATGCCCGAGCAGCTCTCAGGTGGCCAGCAACAGCGCGTGGCGATTGCCCGCGCGCTGGCGATGGAGCCGGCCGTGCTGCTGTGCGACGAGATCACCTCGGCGCTGGACCCGGAACTGGTGGGCGAGGTGCTGCGCGTGGTGGAGAGCCTGGCCGACGAGGGCATGACGCTCTTGATGGTCACGCACGAAATGAGCTTCGCCCGCAAGGTCAGCGACCGCGTGATCTTCATGCACCAGGGCCGGGTGCACGAGATGGGCCCGCCGGCGGAGCTGTTCGGCAGCCCGAAGACGCCGGAACTGCAGCAGTTCCTGTCTTCGTTGCACGATTGAACCGATTTGCCGTTCGGGCTGAGCATCTACACCGTTCGGGCTGAGCTTGTCGAAGCCCTGGCCCTTCGACAAGCTCAGGGTGAACGGAAAACACGACACCTCTCCCCGTTCGGGCTGAGCCTGTCGAAGCCTTCTTTGATTGGCATCCAACCTGGCGCCGCGCAGGCCCTTCGACAGGCTCAGGGCGAACGGGTTGGGGGTGCTCAGGGCGAATGGGAAAAGAGAAACCTCTTTTTCCCCGCCCACTCAACTCCGCATCGTGAACTTGCCGCCGCTGCCTGAGCTCATGTACATGGACGGCGCCAGCGGCACCAGCCACCACATCAGCAGGTAGACCAGCAGGCCGGTGCCGCCGCAGACGAACAGCAGCACGAACAGCAGGCGCCAGGCCCAGGCGGCCAGGCCGGTGGACATCGCCAGGCCACCGCAGACGCCACCAACCCAGCGGTCATCGCGGCTGCGGCGCAGGCCGTTGACCGCGTCGACGATGGGCGAGCCACTGGGCGTGTGCTGCGCGTTGCCGGCCAGCACACGGGCCTTGGCGCGGGCAAATTCCTCGTCGCTCAGCACCCCGCTGCGGTGCAGTTCGCCAAGCTGGTTCAGTTGTTCGCTTTCAGTCATGTCAGCCTCCTGGGCCGTGGAGAGGGAATGACTGAAGCTTAGGCTTCGGCGCTACCGGTGTCTGCCGGATGTGACCGATGGCGGCAGGGTCCGACGGACTGGCCGGTGCGCGCGACGAAGCGGCGCCGGGCTCAGCTCGACAGACCCGCCAGCGCCAGCCAGCGTGCATAGAGGTGCGCGGCGGTAGCCTGGCTGTCGGCCAGGAAGCGCGTGGTGTCGACCCGCATCGCCGCTTCGCCCTGCACCGTCGCGTGCTGCCGCAGCGGGTCGCCATCTTTCGGCGCTTCGCTGCACCAGCGGTTCAGCTTCTCGGCGTCCACCTCGATGTGGAACTGCATGCCCAGGTGGGGGCCGAAGCCGAAGGCCTGGTGCGGGCAGGCGGCATTGCCGGCCAGCAGCGTGGCGCCTGCGGGCAGGGCAAAGGTCTGGAAGTGCCACTGGTAGACCGGCAGCGGCGTGCTGCGGCCGAACCAGCCCTGAGCCAGCGGCGTCCCGGTTGGCGTGATGTGCGTCCAGCCGAACTCGGGCACCGGGTTGTCGGTCGTTGGCGCACCCAGCGCCTTGGCCAGCATCTGGCCGCCCAGGCAATGGCCCAGCACCGGCCGGCCGCGCGCCACGGCGTCGCGCAGCAGCGCTTCGGCGCGCGCGAGGAATGGCATGTCATCGTTGACGCTCATCGCGCCGCCCAGCATCGCGATCGCGTCATACGGTTCGGCCGAGGCCGGCACTTCGTCGCCCGCAGCCACGCTGGCCAGGTCAAACGACAGGCCAGCCTGCTGCAGCCAATGGGCGAGGTAGGCAGGTCCGTCGTCGGCCATGGGTTGCACGATGAGCAGGCGAGGGCGGGACGGCGACGACATGGGGACTGCGGTAGCAATTCGGGGGCCCGATGCTACGCGCGCTACCATCCCGCCCCAGGCACACCGCCCGTGCCTCCCACCCTCCAGACGGGGCAGCATTTCACATGCAGGGCTGGCGCACACCCATGGCCTTTGATCCGGCCGGTCGCGCAAGGAGGGACGCGAAGACGGCCGCCCATCGAAGGTGATCCCTCATGAAGCTCTCAGCCCCCATCCATGTCCTGAAGCAGCAGGCCAAGGCCTTGTCTCGCCAGGAAAACATCCGCCTGCATGCCGCGCTGGACCGCATCGCGGCGCGCGAAGGTTTCAAGGCCTGGAGCCACCTGGCGGCGCGCTGGCAACCCGAGTCGCCCGGTGCCGCGCTGTTCGCGCAGCTGCAGCCCGGCGACCTGGTGCTGGTCGGCTCCCGCCCCGGCCAGGGCAAGACGCTGCTGGCCATCGGCCTGGCGATAGAGGCCATGCAGCAGCGGCAACACGCGGCGCTGTTCACCATGGAATTCACCGCGGCAGACGTGGCCCGCTGCTTCGGCCAACTGGGCCATGACCTGGCCGACTTCGGCGCGCGCTTCGTGCTCGACCTGTCCGAGCGGATTTCGGCCGGGCACATCGCCACGCGCCTGGCCGACGCACCACCGCGCACGCTGGCGGTGATCGACTACCTGCAGTTGCTGGACCAGCCGCGCGAGCATCCGCCGCTGGACCAGCAGGTGCGCACGCTGAAGGCCTTTGCGCAGGCGCGCCAGGCCATCGTCGTTTGCCTGTCGCAGATCCGCCGCGACTACGAAGCCGCCGGCCGGCCTTGCCCGGACCTGGACGACGTGCGCCTGCCCAACCCGGTGGACCTGTCGCTGTTCAGCAAGGCCTGCTTCCTGCACAACGGCAAGATGCAACTGCTGATGGGAAGTTGAGCGGCAGTTGAACCCGGGTCAGGCCGCACGCGTCGCCCGCGTGGCCGCCTCGCGGCACAGCCGGTCGTCGCCCACCAGCGGCGACAGGCGCACGCAGGCATGCACCAGCTTGATCACATGGTCGTCGTCCGACGCGATGGCCGCCGCGACCAGTGCCGGCCACTCGGCCGCCGGCCGGGGGACGCTGCGCGAGCCCAGCGGGTCCATCGCCGGCAGGCGCGCGGCCATCCAGGCGGCGGTGAAGGCGCGGTCCAGCACCGCTTCGTCGCAAGGCAACGCAGGGCCGTCCCAAGTTTCCTTGACCCCCTCGGGGGGCGGGCTGGGCATCGCCCGGCCGTGGGGGCGCCCGGAGGCCGCGCCCGCCAGCCAGGGCGACAGCACATGCACCGCGCGCAGCCCGGTGACCATGTGCAGCACGGTGAAGTTGCCGCTGTCGGCATAGGTGTTCAGCGCCAGCGTCACCAGCTGCTGCCAGCGCGCCGTCAATGAACCGGCCGGTGCCAATGCGCCGGCCAGGCGGCGGTAGGTGGGCGTGGCGCTGGCCGCGCCCATGCGCAGCGAGATCAGCGGCGCGCTGCTGCGCCAGTCGGCCGCGGACTCGGCCAGTTGGCGCGACCAGTCGCGCAGCGGCAGGTGCAGCGGCGCTGGCTCCGGCGGCGCCAGCGGCTGCCAGCGCGCGGCCCAATACGCCAGCGCCGCGGCCAGCTCGCCTTCGTGCGCAGCTTCGACCGCGTGCGCCACGCGGATGGGCCCATGGAAGGCCGCCGCCGCAACGCCAGGCCACAGCCGCGGCAGCACGGCCTTCAGTACCGCGTCCCGCCCCTGCTCGGCCAGCGCCTCGGTGAACGCGGTGCGCAGGCCGGCGAAGGCGCTGAAGTCGCCCAGCCTGACGGGCCAGTCCGCTGGTGCGGGCGCCCAGGCCTGTGCGGGCGGCGCACCTTCGAAGCGACGCAGGTAGTGCGCGTAGAAGGCGTGCAGGCGCGCGTCGCTGGCGCCAAGCTCGCTGAGCGCATGCAGCGCCATCGGCATGTGGCTGCTCAGCTCGTTGCGGGTTTCGGGCGGCAACGCCAGGCTTTGGTCCAGCAGCTCGCGCAAGGCTGGGCGGCGCTGGCGGCGAACAGGCGCGGGCGTGGCCAGGGCTTGGCGGGCGGGCAGGTCGGCGAAGGAGAGCAGCGGCATGGCGAGGCGTCCTGTTGATGCGATGGTCGCCATGCTCGGAATTAAAGTGAACTTGAAGTCAACAGCTTTTTTGATCCGGAGGATGACGTGCATGTCCGAATCGATTCGCCTCAGCGCCAGTTCGCCGCTGACCATTGGCGAGCTGGCGCAACGCGCCGGCGTCGCTCCCAGCGCGGTGCGCTTCTACGAGGCCGAGGGCTTGATGCGCAGCCAGCGCAGCGCCGCCGGCCACCGGCGTTACCCGCGCAGCGAGCTGCGCCGCATTGCCTTCATCCGCGCGGCGCAAAGCATCGGCCTGACGCTGGAGCAGATCCGCGCCGCGCTGGCCACGCTGCCCGAGCACCGCACGCCCACCAAGGCCGACTGGGAAAAGCTCAGCCGCGACTGGCGCACGCTGCTGGACGCGCGCATTGCCGAAATGACCCGGCTGCGCGACCAGCTCACCTCCTGCATCGGCTGCGGCTGCCTGTCGCTGAAGACCTGCGGGCTGTACAACCAAGGCGACCAGGCTGCGGCCAAGGGCCAGGGGGCGCGCTATTTGCTTGGCGACAGGCCGCCGCCAGCCCGCAACCCCAGGCGCTGAAGCCGCCGCCGGGCTTTGTACGATGCGGCCCGTCGTCCTTCTCCTTGCCTTGTGGTCCCGATGCGCCGTTTTGTCTTCCTGCTGGTCGCCATCAGCCTGCTCGCCGCCTGCGCCACCCTGGTCGCCCCGGCACTGGACCCGCGCTTCGGACCCGCCGACCCGACCCGCTTCGACCATCCGGCGCCGCCGCCCGCCGGCGAGTCCTATTCGCAGACCATCCAGCCCATCCTGGACCGGCGCTGCGTGGTCTGCCATGCCTGCTACGACGCACCTTGCCAGCTGAAGACGACGAGCTGGGAGGGCATGGCGCGCGGCGCGAACAAGACGCCGGTGTACGACGCGACCCGGCTGCTCGCCGCGCCACCTTCGCGCCTGTACGTGGACGCGCAGCTCAGCTCCGAGTGGCGCACGCGCGGCTTTTTCCCGGTGCTCAACGAGCAGGACCGCACGCCCGAGGCCAATCGCAGCGTGGGCCTGGTGCACCGCATGCTGATGCTCAAGCAGCAGCACCCGTGGCCGGCCGAATCAGCCGATGAAACCGCCCAGCAGGCGGCGCTGGACGTGTCGGCCGACCGGGCCGCAATGTGCCCCGCCGGCTCCGAGATGGACGGCTACGAACGCAGCCTGCCGCAAGGCGGCATGCCGTATGGCCTGCCCGGCCTACCGCCGGCCGAGCACCGGGTGCTGACCCGCTGGATCGAACAGGGCGCGCCAGCCGAAGCGCCGGCGCCGCTGCCCGCGGCCACGCAGCAGCAGGTCGCCCGCTGGGAGCAGTTCTTCAACGGCGACGCGCTGAAGACCCAGCTTTTCGCGCGTTATGCCTACGAGCACCTGTTCCTGGCCCACCTGTATTTCGACGGCGATGGCGCAGCGCCGCAGCGCTTCTTCAAGCTGGTGCGCTCGGCCACGCCGCCGGGCCAACCGTTGAAGGTGATCCCCACGGCGCGGCCGGTGGACGACCCGGCTGTCGGGCGCGTCTACTACCGGCTGGACCTGGAGCGCGAGACCATCGTCGCGAAGACCCACATGCCGTACCGGCTGGACGCGCAACGCATGGCCCGCTGGCGCGCGCTGTTCCTGGACGCCCCCTACACGGTGGACCGGTTGCCGGGCTACAGCGCCGACACCGCGGCCAACCCGTTTGCCACCTTCGCCGCGCTGCCGGTGGGCGCGCGCTACCGCTTCATGCTGGACGAGGCCGAGTTCACGATCATGGGCTTCATCAAGGGCCCGGTGTGCCGCGGCCAGATCGCGCTGGACGTGATCGAGGACCAGTTCTGGGTCAGCTTCCTGGCGCCGTCCGAGGCCTACGACAACGCGATGGCCAAGCTGCTGCAGCAGGAGGTCAAACTGATGAGCCTGCCCACCGGCCGCAGCAACACCGATGTGCTGGTCGCCTGGCTGGCCTATGGCCGGCTGGAAAGCGGCTACCTGAAGGCCCGCACCGCGCAATACACCGAGGCCCTGCAAAAGCCCGAGAACCTCACTGAGCGGCTGATCTGGGACGGTGAGGGCCACAACGACAACGCCGCGCTGACCGTCTTCCGCCACTTCGACAGCGCCAGCGTGGTCAAGGGTTTCGTCGGCGAATCGCCCAAGACCGCCTGGGTCATCGGCTACCCGCTGCTGGAGCGCATCCACTACCTGCTGGTGGCCAACTACGACGTTTACGGCAACCTGGGCCACCAGCTGAACTCGCGGCTCTACATGGACTACCTGCGCGCCGAGGGCGAGTTCAACTTCCTCGCGCTGCTGCCCCAGGCCCAGCGCATCCCCACGCGCAACCACTGGTACCGCGGCGTGGGCGAAGGCGGGCGCGAGCAGGTCTACGGCGGGCCCGGCACCACGCTGCCGCTCGAAAGCGGCATCCACTACACCAGCGCCAACCCGCAGCAGGAGCTCTACGACCTGCTGAAAAAACGCCTCGCACCGGTGCTGGACCACCGCTTCGACTGGACCCGCCACAGCCCCGCCACGCTGCACGCCCCGCTGCAGGCGCTGGCCACGCTGCAAGGCGCGTCACTGCAATGGCTGCCCGAGATGACGCTGCTGCAGATCGACCAGCCCGATGGCAGCGCCAGCACCTGGACCCTGCTGCGCAACACCGCGCACGCCAGCGTCTCGCACCTGCTGGGCGAGCAGAAGGAACTGCTGCCGGCCGAGAACACGCTGACCCTGGCCCCCGGCGTGATCGGCAGCTACCCCAACGTCTTGCTGCGCGTGAAGGCCGCGGACCTGCCCGCGCTGACCACCGCGCTGCAGCAACTGCGCGCCAAGGCCGACTTCGACAGCCTCGCCCGCCGCTGGGCCGTGCGCCGCACCCACCCCGACTTCTGGGCCTTCAGCGACACCCTGCACCGCCGCTACGCCCACGACGACCCGCTGGGTGCCGGCATGCTGGACTACAACCGGCTGGGGACCTGGTGAACACCGGTAGCAGCCCAATAAAACCAATTGAATACCTTTTGCAGACCAGCTGACAGCTCTTGCATCCTGAATCAACCCTTGACGGCGCCTGAGTGCATAGCATCGCCGGCAGCTGCTGGTGGCGGGGCGACACCGCTCACGTCCCCAGGGCCGGGCCGCTTTTCGGCGGGCTGAAACCAGAGGGGCGAGACATGAACAAAAGCTTTCGAGGCGTCGCGGGTTTGGCGTTGGGGCTGTTGCTGGGCCAGGCGGCCTGGGCGCAGAACTGGCAACTGGTATGGCAGGACGAGTTCAACGGCAGCATCGGGCCGGACTGGGTGTTCGAGACCGGTGGCGGGGGCTGGGGCAACAACGAGCTGGAGTACTACCGCAAGGAAAACGCCACGATCGAGAACGGCAATTTGGTCATCACCGCCAAGCGCGAGGACTACGGCGGTTACCGCTACACCTCGGCGCGCATGAAGACGCAGGGCAAGAAGAGCTTCAAGTTCGGGCGCATCGAGGCGCGCATCAAGGCGCCTTCGTCGCTGGGCATGTGGCCGGCCTTCTGGGCGCTGGGCAGCAACATCAACACGGTGGGTTGGCCGGCCTCGGGCGAGATCGACATCATGGAGCACGTCAACGCCGAGTCGGACGTCTACGGCACGGTGCACTGGCAGGACCTGAGCGGCGGGCACGCGCAGTACGGCGGCCACACCGGCGCGAACGTGACGGGGTATCACGTCTACGCAGTGGAGTGGGACGCGAAGACCATCAAGTGGTTCGTCGACGGCACGCAGTACCACGTGATCGACATCACCAACGGGGTGAACGGCACCGAGGAATTCCAGAAGGATTTCTTCCTGCTGCTGAACCTCGCTGTGGGCGGCAACTGGCCGGGCTTCAACATCGACGAGGGCGCGATGCCGGCCAGGATGTACGTGGACTATGTGCGCGTCTACCAGGCCGGGGCCGGCGGCTTCAGCCAGCAGGTCGAAGCCGAGAACTTCGCCAACATGGCGGGGGTGCAGACCGAAGCCTGCTCGGAAGGCGGCCAGAACGTGGGCTGGATCGATGCCAACGACTGGATGGTCTGGAACGTCAATGTGCCCAGCGCCGGGACCTACACGCTGCAGTACCGCGTGGCCAGCCCCGGCGGCGGCGGCGTGATCCAGCTGGAGAAGGCCGGCGGCGCGCCGGTCTATGGCAGCGTGGCGGTGCCGGCCACCGGCGGCTGGCAGAGCTGGACCACGGTGCAGCATCAGGTGCAGCTGCCTGCGGGCCAGCAGCAGATCGCCGTGAAGGCGCTGGCCGGTGGCTTCAACCTGAACTGGCTGAAGATCGTGCAGTGACCGGCAAGTGAGCCTCAGGCCAGCGCTGGCTGCCTCTTGAACCCAGCCAGTGCGCCGACCAATGATTCGGTCTGGGACCTCAGGCTCTCGGCCGCCGCGGCGGACTGCTCGACCAGCGCGCTGTTCTGCTGCGTCGTCTGGTCGATCTGGATCATGGCGCTGCTGACCCGTTCAATGTCGTGGCGCTGTTCGGACGTGGCGTGGCTGATCTCCGAAGCCAGGTCGTTGACGCGCTGAATGCGGGTGACGATTTCCTGCATCGTCCGGCCGGCCGCGTCGACCTGGGCCGAGCCGGCCTCGACGCGTTCGACGCTGGCGCCGATCAGGCTCTTGATCTCCTTGGCCGCCGCCGCGCTGCGCTGCGCCAGGCTGCGCACCTCGGTGGCGACGACCGCAAAGCCGCGGCCTTGCTCGCCGGCCCGCGCTGCTTCGACGGCTGCGTTCAGCGCCAGGATGTTGGTCTGGAAGGCAATGCCGTCGATCACGCCGGTGATGTCGGCAATGCGCTTGCTGGCGCTGCTGATCTCGCCCATGGTCGCAACGACCTGGTTGACCGCGGTGCCGCCGCGCTCTGCCACGGCGCGGGCATCGCCGGCCAGCTCGGTGGCCTGGCGCGCGGCGTCGGCATTGGTCTGCACCGAGGTGGTCAGCTGCGACATGGCGCTGGCCGTCTGCTGCACATGGCCGGCCTGGGCTTCGGTGCGCTGGCTGAGGTCCGCATTGCCGCTGGCAATCTCGGATGAGCCGGTGGCGATGGACGAGCTGGCCTGCTCGATTTGGCCGACCAGCTGGCGCAGGCGCGTCTGCATGTCGCCCATCGCGCCCAGCAGGCTGTCGGCCTGCACATTGGCGGGCATTGGCGAGTCCAGGTCACCGTCGGCAATGCGGCGCACGATGCGCGTCACGTCGCCCGGGTCGCCGCCCAGCTGGCGCATGGTGCTGCGCACCACCCACCACGAGGCGATGACCGCCGCCACCAGGCCGGCCGCGCAAAGCGCCAGCGCCAGCGTGCGCGCGGCGGCCAGCGCACCTGCGCCTTCGCCGCTGCGGTCTTTCACCTCCTCGCGCTGCAGGTCGATCAATTCGGCAAAGGCCTTGGTGACCGCCGTGCCGGCCGGGTTTGCGCGGGTCTTGCGCAGCTCGGTGGCCTCGTCGATCTTGTCAGCTTCCAGCAGCTTGAACAGGTCCACGCGGGCCTCGGCATAACGCGGGAAGGCCTCGCGCAGCTCGCTGACCTTGGCCTGCACCGCGGGGCTGTGCGGCTTGCTGGCAAACGCGTCCATCGCCTGCTCGAAATCAGTGCGCAGCTTGGGACTGACCGCAGCCACCTTGGCGCGGGTCTCGGCGTCGATGGGCGACATGTAGTACGCCACGCCATGACGCATGGCCCAGATGGCGGCCTGCGCGTCGGCAATGGCCGTGGTGCCCAGCGTGGCTTCCTGCTCGACCGCCAGCGCGGTCGACGCGGTGGACGCCAGCCGCCAGGACAGCCCGGCGCACAGCAGGAGGAGCGCGGCCAGCAGGCCGAAGGCGGCATAGAGCCGGGTAGCAAGAGTGGTGCGGTTCATGGCGGGCGGTGGTGAAGAACGTTTGCGCCCCCTGATGCGGCGCCTTGTCCGGGTCTTCGGTCCCGCGCGGCGGATGTGAAGCCCGCATTTGGCGAATGTGTCGGGATTCCGACCCTTCATGACCGCCACGCCGCAGAGCTGGGGCGGTCCTTCACGCCACACCGCAGCGTTTGCGTTTTTTCACGCGCATCAGCCGCCCCTGCGCTCAACGGGCCGTTGGCGCGGCCGATAGCGGGGGAGTCCTCACGCCGCCGGCTGTCATCGCCCCGGCACCGTCTCACCCCCACTGCATACCGAACACACGGTACGGACCGTCCCCCAAAGGAGTTTCTCGATGAAGATTTTCATGATTGGCACCCAGCGTTCGGGTTCCAACCTGCTGCGCCTGATGGTCAACCAGGCGCCCTCGATCGCCGCCCCGCACCCGCCGCATTTCATGGAGCGTTTCACGCCGCTGCTGCCGGCCTACGGCGACCTGCGCGACGAGGCCAATTTCGCGCGCCTGGTGGACGATGCAGTGACCATGGTCGAGCGCAACCCGGTGCCCTGGGGCGTGAGCTTCGACCGCACCGAGATCCGCGCGCGCTGCCGCGACAACAGCCTGGTCGCCATCTTCGGCGCGGTGATGGACCGCATGGCCGAGGCCAATGGCAAGCCGCACTGGATGTGCAAGTCGCTGGCCAATGTGCACTTCCTGCCCGAGATCGAGCGCTACTTCGGCGCCGAAGCCCGTTACCTCTACCTGTACCGCGACGGGCGCGATGTGTGCCTGTCGTTCCTGAAGGCTGTGGTCGGCGAGAAGACCGCCTTCCACGTCGCCAGGCAGTGGGACCTGGAGCAGCAGCTGGCACTGGAATGTGGCCGCCGCGTGCCGGCCTCGCAGTATTTGGCGCTTTCATATGAAGAGCTGACCAGCAACTCGGAATCGACGTTGAAGCTGCTGTGCCGCTGGCTGGGCATCGAGTTCCACCCCGGCATGCTGGACTTCCACCAGTCCGAAGAAGCCAGCAAGACGGCCGCCTCCGGCCAGATGTGGGCCAACGTGCGCAAGCCGGTGATGGCCAGCAATACCAAGAAGTGGCTCAAGAGCATGTCGCGCGACGAGATCATCGACTTCGAGTCGGTCGCCGGCCGCTCGCTGACCGAGCTGGGCTACGACCTCGAAGTGGCCGGCAAGCAAGAACCGGTGCGCAGCTACGACGCCTCGGCGCTGGACGCGCTGGACGCCGAAAACCGCCGCCGCAAGGCCGCCGTCAAGGAAGAGCTGTCGCCGGAAGACGCGGCCGCCCGCAAGCCCCAGGAAGACCTGCTGGCCGCCATCCGCGCCCGCAAGGTCGCGGCCTGACGGCCGGGCTGGGCAGCCTCAAGCGGAAGGTCACACGGAAGGTCGCGCAGAAAGTCACCCAGAAGGGCGGCCGACTCGAGCACGCGGCACGCCCTCCTGTCAAGAGTCGCAATCCGCGGAAAAGCGGGGGCTTTCCGCGGGCAGTTCATCGAATTGATTCAGGGTGCAGTTTCGGACACTTCTTATGCGCAAACAGTGCTTGGATGCCTCTTAAGGAAGGTTTCTTCCGCATAGGGCAGAAATCAGCACCTGCTTGCCATCCACCCCCCCCAGCCCCACAAGAAGAGGCCTTCGATGGCCCCACTCAAGGAGTGTTTCCAGTGAAAGTCTTCATGATCGGAACCCAGCGTTCGGGTTCCAACCTTCTGCGCCTGATGGTCAACCAGGCCGAGTCCATTGCGGCGCCGCACCCGCCTCACCTGCTTGAGCGCTTCACCCCGCTGCTGCCGGCCTACGGCGATCTGCGGGACGAGGCGAACTTCGAGCAGCTGATCGACGACGCCGTGACGATGATCGAGCGTAACCCAGTGCCCTGGGGCGTGGCGTTCGACCGCGCCGAGATCCGCGCTCGCTGCAGGGAGAACAGCCTGGTGGCCATCTTCGGCGCGGTGATGGACTGCATGGCCGAGGCCAACGGCAAGCCGCACTGGATGTGCAAGTCGCTGGCCAACGTGCACTTCCTGCCCGAGATCGAGCGCTACTTCGGCAGCGAAGCCCGCTACCTGTACCTGTACCGCGACGGACGCGATGTCTGCCTGTCCTTCCTGAAGGCGGTGGTCGGCGAGAAGACCGCCTTCCACGTGGCCCAGCAGTGGCAGCGCGAGCAGATGCTGGCGCTGGAATGCGGCCGCCGCGTGCCGGCCACCCAGTACCTGGCGCTGTCCTACGAGGAACTGACCCGCAACTCGGAGTCCACGCTGCAGCTGCTGTGTCGCTGGCTGGGCATCGACTTCCATCCGGCGATGCTGG
Organism: Ideonella sp. FW305-24; assembly: GCF_058788035.1. Classification (NCBI taxonomy): domain Bacteria; kingdom Pseudomonadati; phylum Pseudomonadota; class Betaproteobacteria; order Burkholderiales; family Sphaerotilaceae; genus Ideonella; species Ideonella sp. FW305-24. The sequence continues at coordinate 87,222 of NZ_JBYTAI010000006.1, forward strand.
ACTTCCACCAGTCCGAAGAAGCCAGCAAGACCGCAGCCTCGGGCCAGATGTGGGCCAACGTGAAGCAACCGGTGATGGCCGGCAACAGCAAGAAGTGGCTCAAAGGCCTGACCCGCGACGAGATCATCGACTTCGAGTCGGTGGCCGGCGACGCACTGGTGGCGCTGGACTACGAGCTGGAACTGGTCGGCACGCAGGAACTGCCGCGCAGCTACGATGAGGCCATGATGATGGCCCTGGGTGCAGAAAACCGCCGCCGCAAGTCCGCGGTGCGGGAGGAACTCTCCCCCGAAGACGCCGCTGCCCGCAAGCCGCAGGAAGACCTGCTGGCCGCCATCCGCGCCCGTGGCGTGGCGGCCTGAACGAGGCGCCGCCATGAACACCACCACGTTGACCCCGCCCTCGCCTCCCGATGAAGCATTGCCGGGCCCCCGCAAGGCCCTGCTCTTCGCCGACTGCGTGGTGCTGGGGCTGACCGCCTGGGGCGGCTTCATGGCGCTGCTGGCGCAGGCGCAGACACGCTTCGTCAAGCAGCGCCAATGGCTGTCCGAGCAGGACTTCGGTGACCTGATCGCCCTGGTCGTGATGCTACCGGGCCCCCAGGCCGTCAACGCGCTGGCGGTGATGGGCTACCGACTGGCCGGCTGGGGCGGCTTTGCCGCGGCGCTGGCCGGCATCGTGCTGCCGGGCTTCGTGATCACGTTGATGCTGTGGGGCGGCTACGCGCTGCTGGCGCAGCATCCCGACCTGCAGCGCGCGCTGATGGCGGGCGTGCTGCCACCGCTGGCCATGATCCTGGGGCAGGCCGCCTTCAACCAGGCCAAGAAGGCCACGCCAGGCCTGAAGGAGCGGGGGCTGGCGGTTGTCTGCGGCGTGTTGCTGCTGGCGGTGCCGTACTGGGGCGCGGCCATCTACGTGCTGGCCATGGCGGCGCTGGTGGCGCTGTTCACCTGGCCTGCGCCCAAGGTGGTGGCACCCGAGGCCGCGCAGCGCCGCCTGCATCCTCTGGCACTGGCCTTGTGCATCGCCCCTGCGGGCCTGGCGCTGTTCCAGGTGGTGCCGGCGCTGCTGCCCGAGGTGCTGCTGGCCAAGGTCGGCCTGGTCTTTGGCGGGCTGAGTACCACGCTCTTCGGCGGCGGGCTGGTCATGGTGCCGATGCTCGAAGGCCTGATCGTGGACCACCTGGGCTGGCTGGACCATGCCAGCTTCAGCGCCGGCCTCGCGGCCAGCCAGGTCACGCCGGGCCCCATCCTCAGCATCGCCACCTTCACCGGCATGCAGGTGGCCGGCCTGGGTGGCGCGCTGATCGCCACGCTGGGCATCTACCTGCCCACCGCGGTGATTTCCGTGGGCGTGAACAGCATGACCGAGCAGCTCAAAGGCTCGCGCCGCTTCCAGCACGCCATGCTGGGTGTGCGCAGCGCGGTGGTCGGCCTGATCGCCGGCGGCGCAATCTCGCTGCTGCTGAAGCTGCCGGGGCACGGCCTGTCGTGGCAGGGCGGGCTGATGGTGGCGGTGGCCTGGCTGCTGGTCTGGCGGCTGAAGCAGCCGCCCTACCTGACGCTGCCGGTGGGCGTGCTGCTGGCGTGGCTGTTGTTGTGACCTGAGGTTGTGAGCTGAGAAGCTGTGCAGGCCCAGTCCCACACGGGATGGGTCGGCCGGCTGACAGCCACGGCGCGGGCCGGGGGCAAGCATTGGGGATCGCGGCTTTGCCGCACCCGATGCGACGCACCACCCATGCTCCGTTCCACACTCCTCAAACTCTCGGCCCTCGCGGCTTCGCTGGCAGGCGTTGCCGCCTGCGCCGGCATCGTCGAAGCGGGCCGCGGCCCGGTGCCTTCGCCGGCGGACACGGTTGGCCCGAATCCGGTCATCAAGCCGGTCGACAAAAGCCTGCTGCCGACCATGCAGATCGCGCCGGCCAAGGGCTGGGCCGCAGGCGAAAAGCCCACGGCCGCCGCCGGCCTGGCGGTGAACGCCTACGCCACCGGGCTGGACCATCCGCGCTGGCTGTACGTGCTGCCCAACGGCGACGTGCTGGTGGCCGAGACCAACGCGCCACCCAAGCCGGACGACGGCAAGGGCATCCGGGGCGCGGTGCAGAAAAAGGTGCAGGCCAAGGCCGGCGCCGGCGTGCAGTCGCCCAACCGCATCACGCTGCTGCGCGACGCCGATGGCGACGGCGTGGCCGAGACCAGGACGGTGTTCCTGCAGGGCCTGAATTCGCCGTTTGGCATGGCGCTGGTGGGCAACGAGCTCTACATCGCCGACACCGATGCCATCGTGCGTTTCCCGTACACGCCAGGGGCCACCGGCATCAGCGAAAAAGGCCAGAAGCTGACCGACCTGCCCGCCGGCACGATCAACCACCACTGGACCAAGAACATCATCGCCTCGGCAGATGGCACCAAGCTCTACGCGACCGTGGGCTCGAACAGCAACGTGGCCGAGAACGGCCTGGCCGCCGAAGAGGGCCGCGCGGCGATCTGGGAAGTGGACCGCGCCAGCGGCAGCAAGCGCCTGTTCGCCACCGGCCTGCGCAACCCCAACGGCATGGCCTGGCAGGGCAAGGTGCTGTGGACCGTGGCCAATGAGCGCGACGAGCTCGGCAACGACCTGGTGCCCGACTACCTGACCTCCGTCAAGCAGGGCGCCTTCTACGGCTGGCCCTTCAGCTACTACGGCCAGCACGTGGACGAGCGCGCCAAGCCGCAGAACCCGGCGCTGGTCGCCAAGGCCATCCCACCGGACTACGCGCTGGGCGCGCACGTCGCCGCGCTGGGCCTGGCCGCGGCCGACAAGACTGCGCTGCCGGCGCCGTTTGCCGGCGGCATGTTCATTGGCGAACACGGCTCGTGGAACCGCAAGCCGCCGGTGGGCTACAAGGTGGTGTTCGTGCCGTTCACGGATGGCAAGCCTTCGGGCCAGCCCATCGATGTGCTGACCCGCTTCGTCGACGACCAGGGCGACGCGCACGGCCGGCCGGTGGGCGTGGCCATCGACAGCAAGGGTGCGCTGCTGGTGGCCGACGACGTGGGCAACGTGATCTGGCGGACCAGCGCAGCGCGCTGAAGGTTCAACCGGGAAAGCTGAGCGGGTCGCCGCCCAGCACCTCGGCCACCACTTCCCGCACGCAGCCGCGCAGCCACCGCTGTGCCGGGTCGGCCTCCAGGCGCGGATGCCAGAGCAGCGAGACCGTCAGCGGCGGCACGGTGAACGGCAGCGCGAAGCGGTGCATGCCGCCGTGCAGCCCTGCGGCGTGGCGCTCGGGCACGCTGGCCACCAGCTCGGTGGCCTGGGCCAGCGCCAGCGCGGCTGAGAAGCCGGCCACCGTGGTGGCGATGTCGCGCGCCTGGCCTGACGCGGCCAGTGCCTCGTCCACCGGCCCATGCCGGCCGACCGGGCCGGCGCGGCGAGCGACCTCGATGTGCCGGCAAGCCAGGTAACGCGCCAGCGTGACCTCGCCACCTTGGGCCAGCGCATGTCCGGCGCGCACCACGCCAACGAAGCGGTCCCGGAACAGCGCCTGCGCACGCACCTCCGGGCCGGTGCTGTCGCCCACCACGCCAGCCTCCAGGTCCACACTGCCGTCGCGCAGCGGCGCGCTGTCCTTGTCCGGCTTGGGCAGGAAATGCAGGTGCACGCCGGGCGCCTCGCGGGCGATGCGGGCCAGCAGCGCAGGGCCGAAGCCCTCGACAAAGCCCTCGCGGCTGCGCAGCGTGAAGGTCTTCTGCAGTTGGTCCAGTTGCAGCGGCTTCTGCGGCCGCAGCGCGGCCTCGGCCGCCTGCACCAGCGGGCCCAGCTGCTCGCGCAGCTCGAGCGCCCGCGGCGAGGCCACCAGCCCCCGCCCGGCGCGCACCAGCAGCGGGTCGCCGGTGGCTTCGCGCAGCCGCGCCAGCGCCCGGCTCATTGCCGAAGGACTGAGCCGCAGCCGGCGCGCGGCGGCGGCCACGCTGCCTTCGGTGAGCAGCACGTCCAGCGTGACGAGCAGGTTCAGGTCGGGTCGGGCCATGGGAGGTTCGCAGCGTGCCAGCCATGATAGGGCGCGTCGTGCATCAATGAAGTGCAACTGCTGCGCCTTCCGCCATGCCAGCGACCGGCCTATCTTCAGGACATGCCGATGAACCTGTCCACCCCCACCGTCGCAACCCCTCAAGCTGCGCTGCCCGCTTCCCTGCGCTGGGTGCTGGCCAGCCTCGCGCTGGGCATGCTGCTGCCCTCGCTGGGCACCAGCATCGCCAGCGTCGCGCTGCCCACGCTCGCCGAGGCCTTCCACGCGGCGTTCCAGCAGGTGCAGTGGGTCGTGCTGGCCTACCTGCTGGCCAGCACCACGCTGCTGGTCAGCGTGGGCCGGCTGGGCGACCTGCTGGGCCGGCGCCGGCTGCTGATGGCCGGCATCGCGCTGTTTACCGTGGCCTCGGGCCTGTGCGGCCTGGCGCAAGGCCTGGGGCAGCTGCTGGCCGCGCGCGCCGCGCAAGGGCTGGGTGCGGCGGTGATGCTGGCGCTGACGATGGCCCTCGTCGGCGAAGCCGTGCCCAAGTCGCGCACCGGCGCGGCGATGGGGCTGCTGGGCACGATGTCCGCCGTGGGCACCGCGCTGGGCCCGTCGCTGGGCGGCGTGCTGATCGCACACTTCGGTTGGCAGGCCATCTTCTTCGTCAACCTGCCGCTGGGCGCACTGGCGCTGTGGCTGGTGCAGCGCCACCTGCCGGCGGACCGGCCGGCCACGAACCGCCCGGGTTTTGACCACGCTGGCACGCTGCTGCTGGCACTCACATTGGCCGCCTATGCGCTGGCGATGACGCTGGGCCGCGGCCATTTCGGCGCGCTGAACCTGGCGCTGCTGCTGGCCGCTGCACTCGGCGCTGCACTGTTCGTCGCGGCCGAGCGCCGTGCCGCGTCGCCGCTGATCCGCCTCGCGAAGTTCCGCGAGCCGGCGCTGCGTGCCAGCCTGGCGATGAGTGCGCTGGTGTCGACCGTGATGATGACGACCTTTGTCGTCGGCCCGTTCTACCTGACCCGCAGCATGCACCTGGGCGCCGCCCTGGTCGGCCTGGTGCTGGCAGCCGGCCCGGTCGTCTCCGCTTTCACCGGCGTGCCGGCCGGCCGCAGCGTGGACCGCTTCGGCGCTGCGCGCATGTGCAGTGTCGGCCTGGCTGCGATGGTGGCCGGCTGCCTCGCGCTGTGCCTGGCGCCGGCTGCCTTCGGCGTGGCCGGCTACGTCGCGCCGCTGGCCTTGCTCACCGTCGGCTACGCGCTGTTCCAGGCCGCCAACAACACCGCCGTCATGGCCCAGGTCGCCGCCGACCAGCGCGGCGTGATTTCCGGCCTGCTGAACCTGGCGCGCAACCTGGGCCTGATCACCGGCGCTTCTCTGATGGGCGCGGTGTTCGCGTGGGCCGCGGGCGCGGAGGACCTGGGCACGGCCACGCCCGACGCCGTGGCGCATGGCATGCGGGTCACGTTCGCGGTCGCCGCCGGGCTGGTGGCCGCAGGGCTGGCGCTGTCGCTGCGCAGGCAGGCCAGCGCCTGATCCGTCAGCCCAGCCCGAACATCAGCGAGCGGTGCGCCGCCACGCCGGCCATCGCGCCGTCGCCCACGGCCAGCGGCAGCGAACCGGTGGGCCGCGCGAGGTCGCCGCAGGCGAACACGCCGGGCACCGAAGTGGCCTTCATCTCGTCGGTCTTCACGAAGCGGCCCATCGGGCCTTCGGCCATCTCACAGCCGAGCTGCGCGGCCAGCGGCGAAGGGTGCGTGCGCGTGGCAATGAACAGGCCGTCCAGCGCGAAGCTGCGGCCGTCCCGCATCACCACCGTCAGCCGCTCGCCGGCCAGGCGGGCCACCGGCCCGCGCACCAGGTCCACGCGGCGCGCCTGCAGCTGTGCCAGCTGCTCGGCCGTGGGCTCGAAGCTGTCGTTCAGGAACAGGCAGGTGGCGCCCCAATCCGGCAGCATCAGCGCCTGGTGCAGCGACAGCTCGGAGACGGCCAGCACGCCCACCGCCCCCTCGTGCAGCTCGTAGCCGTGGCAATACGGGCAGTGGAAGACCTGCAGGCCCCAGCGCTCGGCGAGACCGGGCAAAGCTGGCAGTTCGTCGCGCACGCCCGCCGCGAGGATCAGCCGGCGCGCGCGGCGCGGGGCGCCGTGGCGCAGCGCCACCTCGAAGCCTTCGGGCAGGGTGCGCACCGCGCTCACCTCGGTGTTGAGCCAGTCCACCGTGGTGTAGTCCATCAGCTGCGCGCGGCCTTCGGCGGCGATGTCCGCCGGCGGCACGCCGTCCTGCGTCAGGAAGCCGTGCGCGTGCGGTGCAAAGCGGTTGCGACGCTCGCCGGCGTCGACCACCAGCACCGAGCGCCGCGCGCGGGCCAGTGGCAGCCCGGCAGACAGGCCGGCATAGCTGCCGCCAATGATGATCACGTCGCAGTCCATGTGCGCCTTCCGGGCCATGAGGCCAAGTCACGATACTTTTAATGTTACTTGATGATGCGCAGCAAGTGATGCGTGAGGGCTTGGCGGAAAGAAGACCGGGGCGGCGGCCCGGCCGCTCACACCGTCTCAGGCCTTGCGGCGGGCGCGGGCCGGCGCTGCGGGCGTGGCCTTGGCCGCGTGCTCGCCGTGCGGCGCGGGTTGGCCGCGGCACAGCGTGTCGAACTCGCCGGCCAGGTCGGCCAGCGTCACCGCGCCCAGGCGCTCGACGAGCAGCGCCTCCGCCTGCTGCAGCGCGCCGGCCACCGCGCCATTGACCACCCGCTCCACCGCGCAACTGGGGTTGGCGTGGTCCGCGCCGATGGCGAACAGCCTGGGGCCACCCACCGCGTTGTGCACGTCCAGCAGCGTGATGTCCTTCAGGTTCGCCGCCAGCATCCAGCCGCCCTGGTGGCCCTTCTCCGAGCGGACGAAACCGGCCTGGCGCAGGCCGGCCAGTGTGCGCCGCACGACAGCCGCGTTGGTGCCCAGCATCTGCGCGATGCGCTCCGAGGTCATCGGCTGGTCGTCCCGCGCCATGTGCAGCAGCACGTGCAGCATGCGCGACAGGCGGCTGTCGGTCCTCAAGGCGCGCGCTCCATGCCTTTGGCCGCGAGGATCGCATCCGTGCCGGGCGACTGCAGCGCCGCGAGCAAGGCCCTGACGGCCTCGCTGTGCGCAGCGCTGGCCGCAGCGGCCGGCGGCAGTGCCGCGGCATACACCGTGTAGTTCTGGATCTCGGCCGGCAGCGGGCCGACCAGCACTGCTTCGGGCACCGCCAGGATCTCGCTGATCTGGTGGATCGCCACATCGGCCGAGCCGTCCACCAGCTTGGCCGCCACCAGCCCGCCATTGACCAGCACCGCCTTGGCCCGCACCTGCGGTGCCACGGCCAGCCGCTGGAACAGCTGGTCCAGGTAGATGCCGCTGGAGCCGCCCGAAGCCGGGTCGATGTAGGCCACGTGCCGGGCCGACAGCAGCAGCTGGCGGAAGGCCTCGACCGTGCCGATGTCCGGCAGCGGCGCGCCGCGTGGCACCGCCACGCCAATGGCCACGCGCGCGACCGGCGTGGGCTGTTCGCTGGCGAGTTTGCCGGCTGCCTGCAGCGGCTGCATCGACGCCGGGCTGGAGAACAGCAGGTCAAACGCCTCGCCCGCCAACACCCGCTTCTGCAGCGCGCCCGCGGTGTCGTTCTCGATCTTCAGCGTGTGGCCGGTCTGCTGTTCGAAGCCCGGCTTCAGCGCCAGCAGCACGGGCTTGAAGGCGCCGGCCGACAGGATCTTCAGCTCTGCCGCATGGGCTGCGGAGGCACAGGCCGCCGCGGCAACAAGGAAGGCGATCACGGCACGCGGGTTCATTCAGGCTCCTGTGGGGTCATCGCCTTCTAGCAGGCGGTGGCCAGCAGTGTAGGCAGGCCGCCGGCCCGTGCGCTGCGTTTGCCCGAACCCGGCGGCTCAGTGCAGCTGTGCAGTGATTGGCGGCAGGCGGTGCCAGTCCTGGCGCAGCTGCACGAACTCGGCCAGCGTGCGGGGCTTGGAGACCAGGTAGCCCTGGATCTGCTCGCAGCCGGCCTGGCTCACCGCAGCCAGTTGCTGGGCCGATTCGACGCCTTCGCAGACGGTGCTCATGCCCAGCGCGGTGGCCATCTGGGCGATGGTGCGCACGATGATGCGGGCGTCCTCGCGCAGCAGCACCTCGTTGACAAAGGCGCGGTCGATCTTCAGCGTGTCGAACGGGAAGCGGCGCAGATAGGCCAGCGAGGAGTAGCCGGTGCCGAAGTCGTCCAGCGCGATCTGCACCCCCAGCGCATGCAGCGCGTGCAGCTGGCTCAGCGCGCCCTGGGCGTTGTCGATGAACACCGATTCGGTGATCTCCAGCTCCAGCATGGTGGCCGGCAGCGCGCAGCTTGCCAACACCTCGCGCACACAGTCCACGAAGCGCTCTTCCTTGAGCTGCAGCGCCGAGACATTGACCGACACCCGCAGCCCCGCCAGCGGCCCGGCCGCGGCCCGGCAGGCCTCGCGCAGGCCCCACTGGCCCAGCGCGCCGATCAGCCCACATTGCTCGGCCACCGGAATGAACTCCAGCGGCGAGATCGGGCCCAGCGTCGGATGCTGCCAGCGCATCAGGGCTTCGGCGCCGACGATCTGCCAGTCCCGGATGTGCACCTTGGGCTGCCAGTGCAGCGCCAGCTCGCCCTGGGCAATGGCATGGCGCAGCCCGTGTTCGATGGCCAGGCGGCGCCGGCTGCGCTCGCCCAGCGCGTCGGAATAGACGGTGTGGCGGCCGCGGCCGGCGGCCTTGGCGTCGTAGAGCGCCGTGTCGGCCTGCACCAGCAGTTCGTCCACGCCGGCCACCGAGCCATCCAGCAGCGCCACGCCCACGCTCGCGCCCACCTGCTGGTGCCGCTCCTGCAGGTCGAAGGGCCTGGCCAGCGCCTTGATCAGCCGCTCGGCCAGGGCGCCCGCATCCGGGCCCGGTTCGGCGTGGCCCATCAGCACCGCGAATTCGTCGCCGCCCAGCCGGGCGATCAGGTCGCCGGGGCGCAGGCAGGCGCGCAGCCGCTCGGCCACCAGCTTCAGCAATTCGTCACCCGCGCTGTGGCCCAGGCTGTCGTTGACGGCCTTGAAGCGGTCCAGGTCAATGCTCAGCAAGGCGCCGCGGCGGCCCTCGCGCAACTGCTCGGACAAGGCCTGGCGCAGCGTGAGCCGGTTGGCCAGGCCGGTCAGCGAGTCGGTGCTGGCCAGCTCGCGCAGGCGGCGCTCGCCCTCCACCGAGTCGGTGGCGTCGGCCATCACACCGCGCCAGCCCTGCAGCCGGCCTTCTTCGTCCAGCAGGCACTTGCCGTTGAGCCTGAGGTGGCGCGGCCCGCTGGGACAGTCGAGCGTGAGCTGCAGGTCGCGAAACGGCCGGCCGGCGTCGAGGGCCCGCTGGAGCGCCACGGCTGCTGCCGGGCTGCGCCGGGCGATCAGGCTGACCAGCGGCTGCGCACGGAACTCGGTCTCGGCCGTCTCCAGCAGTTCTGCCAGGCGCGACGACGGATGGCTGATGCAGCCATCGCGCCCGAACTCCCACAGGGCCTCGCCGGCATGCTGCTCGAAGTCCTGCAGCAACACCGCCAGCAGCCGCTCGCGCTGCACTGCCTGGGCCTCGGCATGGAACTGTGCCGTGCCCTTGTGCCAGCTGAACAGCGCGCCCAGCACCACGGTCGGCGTGTACAGCATCAGCAGCACCGCCACGCCGGCATACAGCGGATCACCCGCCAGCCACAGGGCCGAGGTCGAGGCGAACATGTAGATCGCGGCGTAGGCCATGCAGGCCCAGGGCAGGCTGGCCAGCACGAAGGTGCCGGCGCCCAGCATGCCGGTGACCAGCGTGGCCAGCGCGAGCTGCTGCGCCGTGCTGGCGGATGGGAACCAGATCAGCATGAACGCCCAGGCGCCCGACAGCAAGGCCGCCTGCAGGGTGGCATGGTGCAGCGCCCGCCGCGACGCCCGTTCCAGCACCTGGCCCCGCATGCGCCACCACCGGAAGGTGGCCAGCCCCGACATTGCCAGGATGACCAGCCACCACAGCCACATGCCAGGCGGGATGGCGCCACGGAAGACCCACAGCACCACCGACGCACTGCCCACGTTGGCCACCATCGTGAACGGCGTGAGCCGCACCACCGCATTGAGCTGCGCACCGCGCAGGCGCGCCGCTTCGGCGCCAGCGGCGCCATACAGCGCGGCCATGCCGTCGCGCACGCTGCGGGGGGTGAAGGGGCGGGGGCTGGTCATGGCACGGGTGCCGGAGTGTGGGTGCAACGCGGCAGGCTGCGGATGCCACCAGCACCCCGGTCAGGTCGCTCAGCCAATTCCATCACGACATCGTGGGATGAGACCCCGGGGTTGACCCCTTTCGAGGGGACGCCGCCCGCCAGGATCCACCAGGTTGATTCGAATCCAGCGCGGGCATGCCGGGTGAGACGCCGTTACTGAAGATATCTACCAGCGCTGGATCGACGACGAACCCTTGAACCCATTGCCGGCTCGTAGAAAGGGGCCGGCCTGCCACCTTGCCGCTGGGCCGGCGCATCGAAATCGAGGTCGTCGATCCAGCCCACGCTCATCATGGTCCGGCCTTCAAGCAGTCCAAGGGTTAATGACCGCCACGCCCGCTGCCTCGAAGGGACGGGTGTCACGGGTGGCGACCGCCAAGTTGTTGGCCGCGGCGATGGCTGCGATGTACCCGTCTGCGCTGGCAATGGCCAGCCCCGCCGCGCGCGCCTTGGCCATCAGCGCCGCGTAGGCCTGGGTGCAAGCCAGATCGAAGGGCAGCACGCGGCCAGCGAAGAGCGGCAACACTCGTGTCTCCAGGTTTCCCTGCAGGCCGGTGCGGCGCTTGCCTGCGGGCAGGAGCGCCAACCCGGCGCGCAACTCGGCGACCGTGATGGCGGACAGAAACAGGGTGTCCAGCGACTGGGCGTTGATCCACTCGATCACGCGGGCCTCGGGTGCCGGGCGCATGGGCTCCGACACCACGTTGGTGTCCAGCAGGATCATTCGAAGCTCGGCGGATTGGCCGGCGCCTTGTTGCGCACCTGATCGAAGACTGCAAATTCTTCGTCGGTCAGCTTCGCCTGCCGACCAATGTCAACGAGCAGGGAGCCCAACTTGACCCGGCCTTCCGGGCTGACGGCGGACTCCAGGATCTCGCGCACCTCGGCTTCCATGCTGTTGCCGTGCAGAGAGGCGCGCGCGCGCAGCGCGCGATGCAGTTCGTCGGAGATGTTGCGGACGGTCAGCATCGCCATAAAAGACCTTTCAGGAGAGCAAGGGGACGCATGCATCCTATCAAAATGCATGCACATCCGCCTCCCCTCAAGCCGAGACCTCGCTGCGGCTGACACATTTGAAGGTCCACATCCGCCCGCTTGTTTTTCAATCGCCGGGACACTTTGTAAAGAACTGTTATGGTTCCTGCGCCCAACTTTGGGTGAAATCAAACTTCTCAGACGCCCATGTCCGTTCTTTCATTTGCCCGCCGAGCCGCGATTCCATTGTTGGTCAGTCTGGTTGCTGCCGGCTGCGCCACGCCGCCGCCGCCAATTACCGCAGCCAAGCTTCCAACCGAAGTGGCAAGCGGCCACGGCATCGTATTGGTGAAGATCACGAATTTGCAACGTGTCAGTTTCACAAACGCAAAGTGGACGGTGATGCGAATCAAAAACATCACCACGGGCAAAGCTCTGACCCTTGTCGATCAAGCCTCGTCAGGCACCCAATACTCGATCTTCACCGGCGCAATACCCGCGGGCACATACAAGTTCGATGGCTTGGCTGCGGATGGTGCCAACGTCACCAACTTCGGCTGGCTGGCCGGCGCTGTCATCAATGCCATGTCGTCTGACGATCGGCAAGGCAGCGAAGCAGATACTTTCACGGTTGGCGCAGGAGAGCTCACCAATCTTGGCGTGATCCTCTCGTCTTCTGGCGACAAGCCAGTCAACGCCGTGATCGCAGATCAAACTGCGCTCGCCACGACCATTGCCGACCTCGATTCCGACTCTCAGCGGCGTTTGAACGCCATGCCGAGCCGCAGTTGGGACCGTGCCTCCAGCGAAGCCGAACGCAAGTCTGCGGAATCGCTGGTGCGCACAAAGAGCACCCGAATTGCGTTGGACTTCCCGCAAGACGGGCGGGTCTTCCTGGGGACGCCATTGGGCTTGGTGCACGAACGAGGCCAAGACGGTCGCTGGACCACCTCGTCCACCGGTAGCGCGGACAACATCACGGCCGTTCGCCTGCTGTCGGATGGCCGCTTGTTCGCAGCGACAGACAGCGCGAGGTACTACATCCGAGACAAGGAGGGGCATTGGACACCGGACGCGTTGCCAAGCGGAGCCCAAATCACAGCCGTAGAGCCTGTTGGAGAGCATGGCTTGGCAGTGCTGGCTCAGAAGTTTCGCGGCGGCGTGTCGCCAGTGGTCTTTGCCGCCGCGGCCGAGCAACAGATCCTGCTCACCGATGAAGCTTCGCAGCTGCGCACCGCGCGGGCAGTTTCGGCAACGCCAGCCCCCGTGGGTGGGGACACAGCGCCAGCGTTCTTTTTCGACGGAAATGCGCTGCTTGCGTGGGTCAACCACGCAGGCATCTCGCGCACCGCGGATTTGTATGTCATCGACCCGGCAACGCTGGCAATCCGCAAAGAGGAACTTGATTTCTGGGGGCGGGCAATCTACCGCACATCCGGGAACATGTTGGTCCGAGAGCGAATGAATGGCCTGAGCGTCTATGCAGACTTCTCCAATGACAACGGTAAATCTTGGCGACGCGGCGAACATTCTGCAGGCGCCGTCACGAGGTTTGTGGATGCGCAGTCCGGCTACAGCATCGAAAACGTGAGCACAGGTTGGAGTTCCGTCGCCATGGCGCTCTCACGCACTACCGATGGCGGCAAGTCCTGGATCAAGACTGGCAAGCCTTTTGAAGTCACCTTGCCACTGAGCATCAATTTTTCGGCAGGCAGGGTCTTTGTGTATACAGGCTCTCGACTTCAATCCACCAACGACGAAGGAAACACATGGCAAGTGGAGTGGCCGCGACCACAATGACCTGGCGGCGACACAGCTGAATGAACGTCGAAACGGGTTTGCCGGTGCATGTACGGGCGGCTAAGGCGATTTCCATCAAGCTGCCCGCAGGCAATCCACAATCTTCAGCCGCGCTGCCCGCCAAGCCGGAATGAAGCCGCCGATGAAGCCCATGAAGAGAGCGAAGACCAGCGTCTGGATGGCGATGCCGGGGGTGAGGCGGAAGGTGAAAGCCAACTCGGCGAAGGTCTGGAAGTTCGTGGTGCTGATGTTGACGGTTTGCATCAGGCTGGCGCCGGCCAAGCCGAGGAGGCCGCCGACCAGGCTGAGCAGCAGGCTCTCGGCCAGGAAGGCGATGAGCACGGCACCGCGGCGGAAACCGAGTGCGCGCAGGGTGCCGATCTCGCCGGTGCGCTGGGCGACGGCAGCGAACATGGTGATCATGGCGCCGACGATGGCGCCGATGCTGAAGATGATGGACAGCGCCGTGCCGAGGATGGTGATGAACTTGACCAGGGCTTCGCTCTGCTCCTCGTAGAAGCGGATCTCTGGCTTGAGCTCGACGGTGACACGGGGGTCGCCAGTGAGCTGGGACTGCACATGGGCCAGGCCGCCGGCCGGGTCTGACAGGCGGAACAGCACGATGGAGAAGGCGTTGCGGCGGAAGGCCTGCATCATCAGTTCGGCATCGCCCCAGATCTCGCTGTCGAAGGCGGTGTGGGCGCCGTCCATCACGCCGACGATCTCCCAGTCGCGCCCACCAAAGCGCAGGCGCTGGCCGAGCTGCGTGCCTTCGAAGCCCGTGGCGACGGCCTTGCCGACGACGATCTCCGCCGTGCCGGGACGGAAGAAGCGGCCGGCCGTCAGCTTGACCTGCGGGCGCAGCGCGAGGCCAGTGGGCCCGGTGCCGCGCATGCTGACGTTGCTGGGCGTGCCGCTGCCGCGCTTGGGCAGCGAGTTGAGCACCACCATTTCCTTGCTGATCATGGGCAGGCCGTCCAGGCCGATGGCCAGGTCCGGCAGCGTGGCCAGCAGGTTGGCCTGGGCCCGGTCCACGCCGCTGTTGATCTCGGCACCGGCGCCGCGGCGCAGCGCAATGACGTTGTCCGGCCGGCCGGTGGCGACCAGCGTGGCGCGGATGCCTTCGCTCATCATCAGCACGGTGGCGAAGGTGTAGACGACCAGCGCCATGCCGCCGGCAGTGAGCAGCGTGGTCACGCGCCGCACCCACAGGTTCCGGGCAATGTAGCTCAGAGGTATCTGTTTCATTTGATCGCGACCGTGGAGGCGGCGGGCTCAGGCCGGCGCCGGGCCGCTCCCAAGCGGCCTGAGCACCCTCTCGGAGGGTGGACGCGGTACGCCGCGGCCGGGTGTGCCGTCACCCCACATGGCGCAGGCCCTGCACGATGTCGATCCGGCTCATGCGCCAGGCGGGCCAGGCGGCGGCGACCACGCCGACGATCAGTGCGGCGAGCATTTGCTGGCCCATGGTCAGCGCGGTGATCTCGAAGGCGGGCAGGAAGGAGCCGAGCACCTTGGCAATGGCATGCACCGCGGGGAAGGTGACGAGCACGCCCAGCAGGCCGCCGATCAGGCAGATGACCAGGCTTTCGCCGAACAGCAGCTTGACGACAAAACCGGGCGAGAAGCCCAGGGCCTTGAGCGTGGCGTATTCGGCCAGGCGCTCGCGGGCGGTCATGGTCATGGTGTTGGCCATCACCGCCATGATGATGACGACGATGATGTAGCTGACGGCCTGGATCGCGGCGAGGATGGTTTCGCTCATCGAGACGAAGCTGAGCTGGAAGGCGGCTTCGGTTTCGGTGAGGGTTTCGGCCAGCGAGTTCTTGAACTCGGCGTCGACCGCGCGGGCGATGAGCGCGGCGTTCTGCGGCTGGTCGATGCCGAGGATGAAGGCGCCTGTGTTGTCAGCCCGCAGCGGCGCGCGCTTGCGGATGAACTCGTTGATGGTCTCGTAGTGGAACAGCATCTGGCCTTCGTCGGTCTTCTTCTCGGCGCCGTCCCAGATGCCGCGCAGCGTGAAGGTCCAGGTGCCGGGGTAGATGGTGCCGCGCAGGGGAATCTGGTCGCCGATCTTCCAGCCGTAGGTCTCGGCCAGCTTGCGGCCGACGATGGCGCCCTGCCTGTCCTTCAGGAAGGCGATCTTCTCTTCTTCCTTGAGCACGTATTCGGGGTAGAGCTTCAGGTAGGTTTCGGCATGCACCGCGAACTGCGGGAAGAAGTTGCGCTCGCTCTGGTAGATGCCGCCGAACCAGTTGGCCCAGCTGATGGTCGTCACGCCGTCAATGGCCTTCATGCGCTGGGCGTAGCTGATGGGCAGCGAGAAGGTCAGCGAGATGGCGCTGCGCGAGACCAGCCGCGTGCTGGAGCTGGCCTCCACGCCGGCATACCAGGCGCCGATCAGCGTGCGCAGCAGGCCGAACGCGCTGACGGCGACGACCAGGCCGACGATGGTCAGCGCCGTTCGCAGCTTGTGGCGGAAGGCGTTGCGCAACAGGAGCTTGAGCAAGAACATTCAATGCGTCCCACGCGGCATGCCGACGCCCGGCAGGCGATGCGAAGACTCAACCCAGCGGCAGCCGCGGATCCGGCTTTGCCGGGCCGCTGGTTGCGCCCCCTTGAGGGGGAGCGCCGCAGGCGCTCGGGGGTGGGTCATTCAGTCACCTCATCGACCAGCACACCCTTTTCAAGGTGCACCATGCGCTGCGCACGCGCGGCGGCCTTCGGGTCGTGCGTGACCATCACGATGGTCTTGCCGAGGTCGCGCACCAGCGCGTCCATCAGCGCCAGCACTTCGCCGCCTGTCGTGCGGTCCAGGTCACCGGTGGGTTCGTCGGCGACGATCAGCGCCGGGTCGGTCACCAGCGCGCGGGCAATCGCCACGCGCTGCTGCTGGCCGCCGGAGAGTTCGTTGGGGTAGTGGTCGGCGCGGTCGGTCAGGCCGACCATGTCCAGCACCGCGTCCACCCGCTCGCCGCGCTCGCGGGCCGAGAGCGAGGTGAGCAGCAGCGGCAGCTCGACGTTCTCGAACGCGGTGAGCACCGGCAGCAGGTTGTAGAACTGGAAGATGAAGCCGACGTTGGCGGCGCGCCAGTCGGCCAGCTCGCCCTCGCTGAGGGTGGCGATGTCCACGCCACCAATTTCGATGGTGCCGCTGCTGGGCTGGTCGATGCCGGCGATCAGGTTCAGCAAGGTGCTCTTGCCCGAGCCCGAAGGGCCCATCAGCGCGACGAATTCGCCGGCCATCACGTCCAGGTGGATGTCCAGCAGCACCGGAATGGCCTGGCCGGCGCGCCGGTAGGCCTTGGACAGCGAGCGGATGCGGATCAGCGGCGCGGCGGCATGGCCTGCGTTGTCTGGTGACGGATCGCTCATGGCTTATTTCGCGCCCGGCGCCGCGGTGACCAGCTTGACCTTCTGGCCGGCCTGCAGCTTCTCGGGCGGCGAGAGCACCAGCTTGTCGCCGGTTTTCAAGCCGCTGGCGCCGCCACTGCCGCCCACCTCGCGCAGCTCGCCGAGCTGGCGGCCGGGTGTGACGGGCACGGCCTCGACCTGGTCGCCCTCGCCAATGCGGAAGACGACCTGCTTGCCGTTGCGCTCGGCAATGGCCTTGGGGTTGACCGCCTGCAGCGGCTTTTGCTGCTCGGCGCTGACGGCCTGCGACAGGAAGGTGACCTTGGCGCTCATCTCGGGCAGCACGCGCGGGTCCAGCTGCTCGAAGCGGATCTTGGTCATCACCGTGGCCTTGGCACGGTCCACCGTGGGCACGATGCGGGCGACGCTGCCGCGGAAGCGGGTGTCGGGAATGGCGTCCAGCGTGATCTCGACCGGCTGTTCCGGCTTGACCTTGGCGACGCTGGATTCGGACACATCGGCCTCGACCTCCAGCGTGCCCATGTCGGCCATGGTGACCACCGCGGCCGAGGTGCCGGAGGCATTGGAGAAGGGCGTGATCAGGTCGCCGACGTTGGCGTTCTTGACCAGCACCACGCCGTCGAACGGGGCGCGGATGTCGGTGGAGTCGCGGTTGACCTGCTGCACCTGGACTTGCGCGCGGGCCTGGCCAATGGCGGCGCGGGCGGTTTCCACCGCGGCGCGGGCGGCGGCGGTGTTGGCCTGGGCGGCGCGGGATTTGGTCAGCGAAGCGTCCACCGCCTGGGCCGAGACGAAGCTCTGCGCGGCCAGGCCCTGCACGCGCCTCAGGTCATCGTCGGCATTGGCCTGCTGGACCTGGGCCAGCGTGAGCGCGGCCTCGGCCTGCTTGTGTGCGGCCTCGGCTTGGCGCGCACCGGCCTGGCTGACGACGAGGTTGGCCGCCACGTCGCTGGCGTCGACCCTGGCGATCAGGTCGCCCTTCTTCAGCACGCTGCCTTCGCGCACCGTCAGCTCCATCAGCCGGCCCGTGGCCTTGGAGGCGACCGCGGCCCTGCGCTGCGCCACCACGTAGCCGGAGGCGGCCAGCTGCTGGTATTGCTGCGAGGCATAGGCCGTCTGCACCGGCGTGACCTGCACTTCGGCCCGGCGCGGCACCAGCACCAGCCAGAACACGCCGGCCGCAACGATCACCGCCACCGCTGCGGGCCAGCGCCGCCGCCTGCGACGGCCGCCTTGCGGGCCGCCACGCTGGATCTTCAGCCCGGCAAGCCGTGCCGCGGCGGGCGCGGATGTCGGCGTGTTGGCAGCCGTGGGGTCGTTCGTCAGCGGGGCTTGAGCATCGGCCATGGAACGGGCAGCATGCGCTGCGTCAGCCACGAAGGCGGAACTGCGAGCATGCCATGGGAGCGGGAGCGCGAAAGTCACGCCGCCGTCATGCGCGCCGTTCGTCGGCCCGAGGCAGCCGCCCGGCGGCGGGTCGGCCAAAGCCTGCGGATAATCGTTGAAACCAAATCTAGCAGCGGCAGTCACAGCCGCGGCAGCGCGCCATTTCCATCCGTTTTCCCAAGGACATCGCAGTGAACCGTCGACACTTCGCCCTCAAGACCTCGAGCATGCTGCTGGCCGCCGGCCTGGCCGCCTGTAGCGAGAAGCCGGCCCAGGCCGCAGCGCCTTCGGCCACCAAGCTCAACCCGCAGCAGGCCTACGAGCTGTCGGCCAAGGCCCAGGGCTTCACCGTCGGCCCGGTGATGGCGGCCAACACCGTCTACGTCTACTTCGACACCACCTGCCCGCACTGCGGCCACCTGTGGGAACAGTCCAAGCCGCTGCACGGCAAGCTGAAGATGGTCTGGGTGCCGGTGCCCTACCTGCGCCCGCAGTCGCTCACCCAGGGCGCCACCATCCTCGCCGCCACCGACCCGGTCGCCGCGATGGAGCTGAACGAAACCCGGCTGATGGCGCGCCAGGGCGGCATCGAAGTGAACCCCAACGCAGGCGACGCCGTGCTCGCCAAGGTCAAGGCCAACATGGCCTTGTTCGATCAAATGGGCGTGGACAGTGTCCCGCTGATCGTCTTCCGCAACAGCAAGACGGGCGAATACGGCAGCCAGACGGGGGCGCTGGAGACGGCACAGCTGGCAGGCATGGTGGGGCTGTAAAGCGGCAAGGGCTGACGCTTGCTGAAATCGGCCCGCGTTTCGTGGGTCAAGGCAGCAGCTTGCGCAAGCCTGGCGCGGAGACGTCGTCGATGTGGCGAAAGGCCGGGGCGATCTTGTTCTGCTCCAGGTCCGAGACGCCCGAGGACTCGAAGGCGACGCGCCACTCGCGGGTTGCGCGCCACACCTGGGCCATCAATTCACTTGCCCGGGCCTGTGACAGCGTGAACCTGGGATGCGAAGCGAGCGCGTTGTCCAGCGTGGCAAGGCGGCCTTGCGGGCCAACGCCGAGGTGCAGGAAGCGCTCGGTCGAGAGGCTGGCGCGTGGCAGCACGTCGTACAGCGGACTGAGCCGCCAGCCCGGCAGCCGTGCGTCCCAGACAAAGCCATGGTTGCGCAGATGATCGTCGTCGTTGCTGACGAGGATGTTGTAGACCATGCGCTTGAACAGTTCTTCGTTGTCCTGGCGAATCACGCTGGGGTGGCAGTGGCGCCGCACCGCCTCGGCCAGGTCGGCATAGGCCTTGGTGCGTGACTCTGTTTCGTCGCAGGCCAGCATGGTGAGCCCGCTGACGAAGGCCATGCGATGTTCGGCTCGGTCTTCGCCGGGAGTCGTTGCCAGGAGGTCGTCTTTGGCATCCACGGCAGTACCCGGCGCGGCCCAGAAGCGGTCGAAGCGACGGATCAGCATGACGCGGCGCTGGCCCAGCATCAGCGTCCGCACCGGGGGCACATTCAGCCCTGCGACACCTGCCAATTGCAGGGCGGCGCATTCGATGCCGGGCACGTCGAAGCTGTCGTGCGTGCTGGCGAATTTGGCCAGCCAGAGCACACCCGCTTCGTCTCGCACGGAAGCCTTGGGCCGCGCGCCGCCGAGCGCTGTACCGGCCATGAAGATGGCTTCCAAGTTTGCGGGCACGGGCTGCCCTTCCTCGATGCGATCAGCCGCCTCCAGCAAGTGCGCCAGCGTGTGCCATCCGCCAACCCCTGCGGCCGGGCCCTGGTCGAGGCCACTGCGAATGTCCAGCGCACCGACCCGCTCGCTGCCAGCATGCAGCAGGTACTGCGACTCGGGCAGGCTGTTGGCCGGCACCTTGAGCTTGGCCTCGATCACGCGCCGGCCCCATGCGTCGGGTGCCGCATCCCGGATGCCGCCGAAAAATGGCAGGTTCCGGACCGGCAACAACTGCTTGCCCTGCACCGCCGCCCGGTCCGAGATGCCGAGGCTCACGGGGTCAACTTCCTGGGCATCGTTGCGTCTGAGGTAGTTCAAGCCGTAAGCAAAGCGGGACGCAAGCAGACGGTCGCCCTCCTCGGTCAACAGCAGTTGACCGCACGGCGCCCAAGCGGTATCCAGGTGCATGAAGGCCGTGAGTCTGGATTCGCGGGCGGCCATCGTCTGAGAGTTCAGAAGTTCAGCGCTTCCAGTTCGGCAGCGCTCAGGCCGCGCACGCGCCTGGAGCGTTCGCGCACCTGCAGCGCAGCCAGCGCGGGATCGGCCTCGGTCATCAGATCGGCCAGCGTGCTGCCGGGGGCAATGGCTTCCAGGTAACGAAGCACCTGGCCAATGGCCAGGCCTGGATCGCCTTTTTCGAGCCGGTAGACGGTGTTGCGAGACAAACCAGCGCGCAATGCGGCGTCGGTCTGCTTGACCTTACGTGCCAGCCGCAGCCGGGCCAAACGCTGCCCGAGTTCGGCACTTTGGGCCAACTGGCTTTCGGATAAAACAGTGGATTGGGCGACTTTCATGCTCGTTAAATCGAGCATTAAGAGATCAATCCTCGATTTGACGAACATCATAGCGAGCTGGCGACTTTTCCACCAGATTGCTCGTTAAATCGAGCCGCACGTCATTAATGCTCGATTTAACGAGCATTCGTCAAGCTACGCCCCAAACCGGATCAGCCCGCCATCAACTCCGCACTCGCAATCACCCCGCCCCCCAGGCAAACCTCGCCGTCGTACAGCACGGCGGACTGGCCCGGGGTGACGGCCCATTGGGGATCGGTGAAGTTCAGCGCGAAACCGGTGCCGGCGCCTTCGGCCAGGGTGCAGGCGGCATCGGCCTGGCGGTAGCGGGCCTTGGCGCCTAGCTGGCCGGCGGTGGGCGCAGCGCCGGCGACCCAGCTGGTATCGGCGGCCACCAGGCTGCGGTACTGCAGCCAGGGGTGTTCGTGGCCTTGCACGACGTAGAGCGTGTTGCGCTCGAGGTCCTTGCGGGCGACGTACCAGGGCAGGTGCTCGCTGGTGGCGGGCCTCCTTCCATCCTTGACCCCGCCAATGCCCAGGCCCTGGCGCTGGCCCAGCGTGTAGAAGCTCAGGCCCACGTGTTCGCCGAGCTGGCGGCCGCGGTCGTCCAGGATGGGGCCGGGGGCATGGCTGAGGTAGCGGTTCAGGAACTCGCGGAACGGGCGTTCGCCGATGAAGCAGATGCCGGTGGAGTCCTTCTTCTTCGCGTTGGGCAGGCCGATTTCCTCGGCCAGGCGGCGCACCTCGGTCTTGGGCAGCTCGCCGACCGGGAACAGCGTCTTGGCGAGCTGGGCCTGGTTCAGGCGGTGCAGGAAGTAGCTCTGGTCCTTCAGCGGGTCCAGGCCTTTCAGGAGTTGATGCTGACCGTTCAGGTCACGCACACGGGCGTAGTGCCCCGTCGCAATCTTTTCCGCCCCGAGCCGCATCGCGTGGTCCAGGAAGGCCTTGAACTTGATCTCGGCGTTGCAGAGCACGTCCGGGTTGGGCGTGCGGCCGGCCTGGTATTCGCGCAGGAATTCGGCGAAGACGCGGTCCTTGTAGTCGGCGGCGAAGTTGACATGCTCGATCTCGATGCCGAGCACGTCGGCCACGGCGGCGGCGTCGACGAAGTCGATGTTGGACGAACAGTATTCGCTGTCGTCATCGTCTTCCCAGTTTTTCATGAAGATGCCGACGACCTCGTGGCCCTGCTGTTTCAGGAGCCAGGCGGAGACCGCGGAATCGACGCCGCCGGACAGGCCGACGACCACACGTTGTGGCGTCATATTTCGCATTGTAAAAAGATCGAACGGTCGTGCTTATTTGTGCAGCAATGGCCCCAGCCGCCGCACGCTTTCATCGGTGACCAGCGTGTCCATCGAAAAGCGCCGGCCAGCGGCATGTTCTTCGATGCACTGCAGCACCAGCGGGCTGCGGTGGCGGGTGGCGCTTTCGCGCACCTCTTCTAGCGTCAACCAGAGGGTGCGCACGACCGGTACGTCCAGCGCGCGGCCAGGCTCGGGCTCGCCCACCGCGCCGCAAAAAGCGAAGCGCAGGTAGTGGATGTCTTCGCCGGTGCGCGCATGCACCAGACGGGCCAGGTAGACGCCCACCAATGCCTCTGGCACGAAGGGGCAGGCGGTCTCTTCCAGGGCTTCGCGGGCGACCGCTTCGGGCAGCGATTCGCCGGGCTCCAGGTGGCCGGCGGGGTTGTTCAGTTGCAGGCCTTGCGAGGTGTGTTCCTCGACCAGCAGGTAGCGGCCTTCACGCTCGATGATGGCGGCCACGGTGACGCTTGGTTTCCAGCGGTCTTCAGGCATTGCGCGATGGTATCCGGCGGCTCCGCGACACGTGCGGCAACGGGTTCTAGGGGGCCTCGCGGCGAGCGCGCGACACCCACGTCTTTCGCATGCCGGCGCCTCTCCTTATCTCCTGTAAGCTGAATGTCAGAGCAAGCAGCAGGCAGGCAAGGAACCCACTTCGGCCGCTGCACAGATTCCAGGCGTTGGAGAGGAGAGATCCATGCTGATTGGTGTACCGCTTGAGACAGCAGCGGGGGAGACGCGCGTCGCCGTGACGCCCGAGACGACGAAGAAGTTCGTGGCCCAGGGCCATGCGGTGAACGTGCAGTCCGGCGCGGGCCTGGCGGCCAGCGTGACGGACACAGCCTACGAGGCGGCCGGCGCCACCATCGTCGACCGCAATGCCGCCTTTGGTGCCGAGCTGGTGCTCAAGGTGCAGCGGCCCTCGCAGGAAGAACTGGGGCTGATGAAGCCCGGCGCCGCACTGGTTGGCATGCTGAACCCCTTCGACAAGGCCGGCCTGGCGCAGATCGCCGCCGCGGGCGTGACCAGCTTCGCGCTGGAAGCCGCGCCGCGCACGACACGTGCGCAAAGCATGGACGTGCTGTCCTCGCAGGCCAACATCGCCGGCTACAAGGCCGTGATGATGGCCGCCAACCAGTACCAACGCTTCTTCCCGATGCTGATGACGGCAGCCGGCACCGTGAAGGCCGCGCGTGTCGTGATCCTGGGCGTGGGCGTGGCCGGGCTGCAGGCGATTGCCACGGCCAAGCGGCTAGGCGCGGTGATCGAGGCTTCGGACGTGCGGCCTTCGGTGAAGGAGCAGGTCGAGTCGCTGGGCGCCAAGTTCATCGACGTGGCCTACGAGACGGCCGAGGAGAAGGAAGCCGCGGTCGGCGTGGGCGGTTATGCCAGGCCGATGCCGCCTTCGTGGCTCGCGCGCCAGCAGGTCGAAGTGGCCAAGCGCGTGGCCGCGGCCGATGTGGTGATCTCGACCGCGCTGATCCCCGGCCGCGCCGCGCCGGTGCTGATCACCGAGGAGATGGTCAAGGCGATGAAGCCGGGCTCGGTGATCGTCGACATCGCAGCCGGCAAGGGCCCCAACGGCCCGAATGGTGAAGCGGGCGGCAACTGCCCGCTGACCGAAGCCGGCAAGACCGTGATGAAACACGGCGTGACCCTCATCGGCGAGACCAACCTGCCGGCGCTGGTGGCGGCCGATGCGAGCGCGCTGTACGCCCGCAACGTGCTGGACTTCCTGAAGCTGGTGCTGACCAAGGAAGCGGGCTTCCAGGTGCCGCTGGACGACGACATCGTGGCCGCGTGCCTGATGACCCAGAACGGCGAAGTCAAAAAAGCCTGAGCGGCCTGCGAGGAGAACACCCATGGACGTCATTTCCCCCACCCTCACCAACCTGATCATCTTCGTGCTGGCCATCTATGTCGGCTACCACGTGGTCTGGACCGTGACCCCTGCGCTGCACACGCCGCTGATGGCGGTGACCAACGCGATCTCGGCCATCGTCATCGTCGGCGCGATGCTGGCAGCGGCCCTCACTGAAACGCCGGCCGGCAAGGCCATGGGCGTGCTGGCGGTGACGCTGGCAGCGGTCAACGTCTTCGGCGGCTTCCTGGTCACGCGGCGCATGCTGGAGATGTTCAAGAAGAAAGAGCGCAAGACGCCGGCGAAGGAGGGTGCGTGATGAGCATGAACTTGGTGACATTGCTGTACCTCATTGCGAGCGTCTGCTTCATCCAGGCCTTGAAGGGCCTGAGCCATCCCACCACGTCGATCCGCGGCAACCTGTTCGGCATGACCGGCATGACGATCGCGGTGCTGACCACGGCGGCGCTGATCTTCAAGCTGGCGGGCGATGCCGGGCTGTCGGCCACGGCCGGCCTGGGCTGGGTGCTGCTGGGCCTGGTGGTCGGCGGCAGCGCCGGGTCCATCATGGCCAAGCGGGTCGAGATGACCAAGATGCCGGAGCTGGTGGCCTTCATGCACAGCATGATCGGCCTGGCGGCAGTGTTCATCGCAGCCACCGTCGTCGCCGAGCCGTATGCCTTCCGCATCGTCGCGAAGGCGGCCGACGGCACCGTGCCGCCGATCCCTGGCGGCAACCGCATCGAGCTGGCGCTGGGCGCCTTCATCGGCGCGGTGACCTTCTCCGGCTCGGTGATCGCGTTCGGCAAGCTCAGCGGCAAGTACAAGTTCCGCCTGTTCCAGGGCGCGCCGGTGACCTTTGCTGGCCAGCACTGGCTGAACCTGGCGCTGGGCCTGGCCTCGCTGTTCTTCATGTTCGGCTTCTGGCACTCGCAGAGCACGCTGGACTTCGCGCTGATCTGCGCGCTGGGCTTCGCGATGGGCGTGCTGATCATCATCCCGATCGGCGGCGCCGACATGCCGGTGGTCGTCTCGATGCTCAACAGCTACTCGGGCTGGGCGGCGGCCGGCATCGGCTTCTCGCTGGACAACAGCATGCTGATCATTGCCGGCTCGCTGGTGGGCAGCTCGGGCGCGATCCTGAGCTACATCATGTGCAAGGCGATGAACCGCTCGTTCTTCAACGTGATCCTGGGCGGCTTCGGGGGCGACGCCACTGCGGCCGCAGCCGGCAGCGCCGTGCAGCGCAGCGTGAAGAGCGGCAGCGCCGACGACGCGGCCTTCGTACTGGGCAATGCCGAGACGGTGGTCATCGTGCCGGGCTACGGCCTGGCGGTGGCGCGCGCGCAGCATGCGGTGAAGGAACTGGCCGCGAAGCTGACCGAGAAGGGCATCACGGTGAAGTACGCCATCCACCCTGTTGCCGGGCGCATGCCGGGCCACATGAACGTGCTGCTGGCCGAGGCCGAGGTGCCCTACGACCAGGTCTTCGAGATGGAAGACATCAACGGCGAGTTCGGCCAAGCCGACGTGGCCATCATCCTGGGCGCCAACGACGTGGTGAACCCTGCGGCGCTGACCAAGGGCTCGCCGATCTACGGCATGCCCATCCTGGAGGCCTACAAGGCCAAGACCATCATCGTCAACAAGCGCTCGATGGCGGCCGGCTACGCCGGGCTGGACAATGAGCTGTTCTACATGGACAAGACGATGATGGTGTTCGGCGATGCGAAGAAGGTCGTCGAAGACATGGTGAAGGCCATCGAGTAGACCCGGCCGCTCACCTCAACGGCCGGGCATTGCCCGGCTTTTTGCTGACCGGGCCGCGCAGTGCGCACAGCACTTGCAGGCCCAGGACAGGCATTTGCCAAGACCCGCGGGCAAGCCCCGGCCCGCGTGTTCTCCTGCGCTATCGAATCCACCGATGCTGCAGCGCAGCGGCGCAGGACAAAATAGGGGGTTGGACATGGAGTTCTGGATGGAAAAAGTCTGGTTGAAGCAATATCCCGCAGGCGTGCCGGCCGAGGTCAAGACGGATGTCTATCCTTCGCTGGTGGCGCTGCTGGAAGAGAGCTTCCAGAAATACAGCCGCTTGCCCGCCTACAAGTTCATGGGCAAGAGCTACAGCTTCTCCCAGATCGACGAGCTTTCGCGTGCCTTCGCGGCCTACCTGCAGGCCAGCGGCCTGCAGCGTGGCGACCGCATCGCGGTGATGATGCCCAACGTGCCGCAGTACCCGGTCGCAGTGGCCGGCATCCTGCGGGCCGGCATGGTGGTGGTCAACGTCAACCCGCTCTACACGCCACGCGAGCTGGAGCACCAGCTGAAGGACTCGGGCGCCAAGGGCCTGATCATCCTGGAGAACTTCGCCCACACCTACCAGGCGGTGCAGGCCGCCGCGCCGATCCAGCACGTGATCCTGGCCGCGATGGGCGACACGCTGGGCTTCCTGAAGGGCGCCATCGTCAACTACGTGGTGCGCAAGGCCAAGAAGCTGGTGCCGCCGTTCGAGCTGCCCAAGGCACTGCGCTTCAATGACGCGATTGCCGCCGGCCGCAACAAGACCTTCACCGCGCCCGCCGTCGGGCCGGACGACATCGCGGTGCTGCAGTACACCGGTGGCACCACCGGCGTGAGCAAGGGCGCGGTGCTGCTGCACCGCAACCTGGTGGCCAACGTGCTGCAGTCCGAAGCCTGGTACCAGCCGGCGCTCGGCAAGGTGCCGGCCGGCGAGCAGCTGGTCACCATCTGCGCGCTGCCGCTCTATCACATCTTCGGCTTCAACACGAACATGATGCTGGGCCTGCGCATGGGCGGCTGCGGCATCCTGCTGGCCAACCCGCGCGACCTGCCCAGCGTGCTCAAGGAGCTGTCGAACGAGCGTTTCCATAGCTTCCCGGCGGTCAACACCCTCTTCAACGCGCTGGCCAACCACCCGGACTTCGACAAGGTGGACTGGAGCCACCTGAAGATCTCGGTGGGCGGCGGCATGGCGGTACAGCAGGCAACGGCGCGGCTGTGGCTGGAGAAGACCGGCTGCCCGATCTGCGAGGGCTACGGCCTTTCGGAAACCTCGCCGGTGGCCTCGTGCAACCCGGTGGACGTGGCGGCCTACACCGGCACCATCGGCCTGCCGGTGCCCAACACCGAGCTGGCGCTGCTGGACGATGACGGCAACACTGTGCCGAATGGCCAGGCCGGCGAGATCGCCATCCGTGGCCCGCAGGTGATGGCCGGCTACTGGCAGCGGCCGGACGAAACCGCCAAGGTCATGACGGCCGACGGCTTCTTCCGCACCGGCGACGTGGGCGTGATGGACGAGCGCGGCTACTTCCGCATCGTCGACCGCAAGAAGGACATGATCCTGGTTTCGGGTTTCAACGTGTACCCGAACGAGATCGAAGACGTGATCACCCAGATGGCTGGCGTGCTGGAATGCGCGGCGGTGGGCGTGGCGGACGAAAAAGCCGGCGAGGCGGTGAAGGTCGTGATCGTGAAAAAAGACCCGGCATTGACCGAAGCCGACGTGCGCCACTGGTGCGAAGCGAATTTGACCGGTTACAAACGGCCACGTGTGATTGAATTCCGCACAGACCTGCCGAAGACTCCGGTAGGCAAGGTGCTGCGCCGCGAATTGCGCGACAAGCCCACGCCAGCCACAGCCCGCTGAAGACGGGCAAGGCTGTCCATAACGTCGTTGGGCGGGCCAGGGGCCCGCAGCAGGTCCCGTGATGAGCATTCACTATGTGAAGACCCCTGCCGGCCTGGCAGAGATCCAGACCAAGGCGGCCAGCCTCAGCCGGCCGGTGCGCAACCTGCTGCTGGTGATCAACGACAGCAAGCCTGACAGCTACTGGCTGCAGGCCGTCAACGGCGTGAGCGAAGCCGACCTGGCGCAGCTGCTGGCCGCAGGCTTCATTGCTTTGGCGGGCCAGACCGGCGGTGCAGCCGCGGTGGCGCCGCCGCCCGCCAAGGCTGGCGCTGCAGCCCCCGGGCCGGCAGCGGTTGCCGAAGCGGCCGCTGATGACGACAACGCCAGCGCCTTCTGGGCCCGTGTGCAGCAAGCCATCCGGGATGCCACCTACACCGGTCTCTATGACGTGCTGACTTCGCAGGGCAAGACCCAGCTGGGCCTGATGCGCGGCTACCGCTTCGTGCTGGAAGTCGAAAAGTGCAGCGGGCTGCCGGAGCTGCAAACCCTGGCGCTGCGCTTTGCCGAACAGTTGCGCGACGACCACGGCATGGCGGCCGTCAAGCGCTTCTACGGCGCCTTGCGCAGCGCCTGAACCGGGCGGCTCAGGCGAGCACCAAAGCAGATTGCTGTCGCGGCTGGGACGAAAACGGCGTCAGGCCGCTGGCCTGCTGGTCGCCCCGCCGGTGTTCAGCAGCGTGTCCCCCGCGCGCACTGCCAGCGCGTGGACCGGCCGGCGTACTTCGGGCACTGAGCCGCGCCGGTCAAGGCGCCGGCTCGCGCAGCTGCAGCACATTGCCCTCGGGGTCGTGGCCGTCGCAGGCCCGAAAGCCGCGCGCTGTCCACTCATGGCTGCTCGGGTTCAGCTGCCCGCCTCGCAAGGCGGCCCTGGCCCGCGCATCCGCCAGGCTGGCCACCGGGAAGAACAGCTTGATCGGCGTCTCTTCCCGAATGGCGGGCGGATCGCTGATGGCAATGGTGTCGGCAATCTGCCTGGGGATCGCGTGCATCACCAGCTGGAACACATCGGATTCCAGCACCACGTGGTCGCCTTCTGCATGCGTGACCGGCAACAGCAGGACCTCCGAATAGAAGCTCGCCATGCGTTCGAGCTGCTTGGCAAAGATGACAGCACCTGGCTTTGTCATGAGGGACATGCGGTTTCCTTGAGCGCCGTGAGCAGGCCAAGCCTACACGAGGTGAAACGCTGCGCCGCTGCGGCACACTGGCGGCATGGCCGTTCTCCGTCTCTACCTCGATGCCCCGCTCGCCGAAAGTGCCGAGCTGACCTTGCCACCCGAAGCTTCGCGCCACGTGCAGGTGCTGCGGCTGCAGCCGGGTGACCCGCTGGTCGTCTTCAACGGCCAGGGCGGCGAATGGGCCGCCGAAGTCACGCGCATGGGCCGGCACGACGTGGACCTGCGCGTGGGTGCGCACGACCCGGCGCAGCGCGAATTGGCGCGCCGCGTGACGCTGGCCATCGGCATGCCGGCCAACGAGCGCATGGACGCGCTGATCGAAAAAGCCACCGAACTGGGCGCGGCGGCGATCCAGCCGCTGCAATGCGCCCGCTCGGTGCTCAAGCTCAGCGGCGAACGGGCCGACAAGCGCCGCGCGCACTGGCAAGGCGTGGCGGTGGCGGCAGCCGAACAAAGCGGCCGCACCGTCGTGCCGCAGGTCGAACCCATCCGTACGCTGGACAACTGGCTGGGCACCCTGCCCGCCACCTTGGCAGACGATTCACAACGCCTGCTGCTGAGCTTTGCCGAAGACGCCCGCACGCCACGCATGCTGGCCGAAACCGCAACGGCCATCCAGTCGCTCTGCCTGCTCAGCGGCCCCGAAGGCGGACTGGACGAGCGCGAGGAAGCTCTGGCCCGCACACGAGGATTCATCACGCAAAGCCTGGGCGCCCGCGTGCTGCGGGCAGACACAGCGCCGCTGGCGGCGCTGAGCTTGCTGGGGCTTTAAGCCTCTGGCGGCGGCGCGTCCTGCCGCGCCGAGCCGGCCACCATGTCGAAGCGGAACATGCGGCACTCGATCGGGCCATTCCACATCGGCACGCGGCGGCTTTCCTTCAGGCGCAGCAGGCTGGGCAGCTTGGCTTCGGGCGTGAGCACCCAGGCGGTCCAGCCGCTGTAGTGGCCTTTCCAGTGGGCGGCCAGGCGGCGGTAGAAGTCGCTGGCGTCGGCCGCGCCTTCGAAGGCTTCGCCCTGGATCGTCTCCGGCTCGGCGCGACTGTTCGGGCCGGCTTGGTAGACGTGGCGCTGGCCTGCGCCCTTGGGTGCGATGCGCTCGCCGTAGGGCGGGTTCATCAGCAGCGTGCCGTGGTCGGCCGGGGCCGGGCGCTGCAGTGCGTCGGCCGTCTTGAATTCGATCGCGTGGGCCACGCCGGCGCGCTCGGCATTGCGGGTGGCGAAGTCGGTCATGCGGAAGGAAACGTCGCCGGTCCAGATCGGCACGCTCGGCGCGTGCACCAGGGACTGGGCTTCTTCGCGCAGGTGGCGCAGCGTGTTCAGGTGCTCGCGGAACGGCAGCAGCTTCTCGAACGCGAAGCGGCGCAGCATGCCGGGCGCGATGCCGCAGGCAATCTGCGCGGCTTCGATGGCGATGGTGCCAGCGCCGCAGCACGGGTCCAGCAGGCCACCGTCTTCTTCGCGGCCCTGCCAGCCGGCAGCGGCCAACATGGACGCGGCCAGCGTTTCCTTCAGCGGCGCTTCGCCCTTGGCTTCGCGCCAGCCGCGCTTGAACAGCGCTTCGCCCGAAAGGTCCACGCTCAAGCTGGCCTGCTCGGGGCCGACGTGCAGCACCAGCGCGAGGTCCGGAAAGCGGGTGTCGACACTCGGGCGCTCGCCGGTCAGCTCGCGCAGCTGGTCGCAGACGGCGTCCTTGATGCGCAGCGACGCGAAATTCAGGCTTTGCAGCGGTGAGCGCCAGGCCGAGGCGTCCACCCGCAGGGTTTCGCGCGGCGTGATCCAGGCATCCCACCGCACGCTGCGCGCCAGGTCGTAGAGGTCGTGCTCGTCCCGATAGGGGCCGGCGGCCACCTGCCACAGCACGCGCTGCGCGAGCCGGCTGCCGATGTTGAGCCGCATCGCGTGCTCGGGCCCGCCGTCCACATAGACACCACCGCGGCCGGCTTCGACCACGGTGCCGGCCGGCAGCAGCCGTTGGCACTCTTCGACCAGCCAGGGCTCGGTGCCGGCGGAGCAGGGCAGGAACAGCTGGGCCAGCGTGGGTGCGGCCGGACGCGGCGCGCCAGCGCCAGCGCGCGGCACGCGGCGGGGAGCGCCAGATGCCGCGGAAGGTGGATTCGAATTCATAGCGCCTTGCGCAGGTTGGCGGGTGCGATCTTCAGCGCTTCGCGGTACTTGGCGACGGTACGCCGCGCAACCTGGATGCCCTGCTCTTCCAGCATGTCGGCAATCTGGCTGTCCGACAAGGGCTTGACGGTGCTTTCGGCGGCGACGAACTGCTTGATCAGCGCGCGCACCGCCGTGCTGGAGGCATTGCCGCCCGCATCGGTGTTCAGCGACGAGCCGAAGAAGTACTTCAGCTCGAAGGTGCCCGAGGGCGTGGACATGTACTTGGCGGTGGTCACGCGCGAGATGGTGGACTCGTGCAGGCCGAGTTCGTCGGCGATCTCGCGCAGCACCAGCGGCTTCATCGCGATCTCGCCATGGGTGAAGAAGTTCTTCTGCCGCTCGACGATGGCCTGGCTGACACGCAGGATGGTGTCGAAGCGCTGCTGGATGTTGCGGATGAACCAGCGCGCTTCCTGCAGCCGGGCCGACAGGTTGCCACCGCCACGCTGGCCGCGGATGGCCTGGGCGTAGAGGTCGGACACGCGCAGCTTGGGCATCACGTCCGGGTTCAGCGAGGCCTTCCAGTTGCGGCCGGACTTCACGACGATGACGTCCGGGATCACGATCAGCGCCTCGGCCTTGGCAAACGGCCGGCCGGGCTTGGGCTCGCAGGCGACGATCAGGCCTTGCGCCAGCTTGACCGTGGCTTCGTCGAACCCGGTCGCGGCGGCCAGCTTCTTCATGTCGCGCCGGGCCAGCAGCTCCAGCTGGTCCCGGCAGATGGCCAGCGCGCAGTCCCGCGCGGCGCAGGCCGGGCGGTGGCGCAGCTGCAGCGCCAGGCATTCGGACAGGTTGCGCGCGCCCACGCCCGTGGGCTCCATGCTCTGCAGCCAGTGCAGGCCGCAGCGCAGCTGGTCCAGCAGGTTCTCGCGCTGTTCCTCATCGCCCATCTCCAGCGAATCGGCCAGGCGTTCGGCGATGTCTTCCAGCGTGCCGTCGAGGTAGCCGTCTTCGTCCAGCGACTCGATCAGCACCATCACCGCGGCAGCGTCGGTCGGCGACAGGCGCATGCCCGAGAGCTGAACGCGCAAATGGTCCTGCAGCGACGGGCCGCTGCCGCCACGCTCCTGCGGCTCGAAGTCTTCGTCGCCGCCGCTGCCGGAGGTGCCGGCCGAGGGCGTCTCGCGGATGCCGTCGAAGTCATCGCGCTCGGTGCCGTTTTCCCAGTCGTCGCGCTCGGTGGTGCCGAAGTCGGCAGCGCCGTCCATCGCCGCGGGCTCGTCGCCGCCTTCGCCCACGGTGGCACCAGCCGAGTCGCTCTCTTCCTTCTGCGAGCTGGTGGCGCGCTCGGCCGGGCCGAATTCAAACGGGTTGGCGTCTTCCTCGGGTTCGAGGAAAGGGTTCTGTTCGAGCATCTGCTCGACTTCCTGGTGCAGCTCCAGCGTGGAGAGCTGCAACAGGCGAATGGACTGCTGCAGCTGCGGCGTGAGCGCCAGGTGCTGCGACAGGCGGACCTGTAGGGTGGGCTTCATCTGACAACAACCTCGGGAAGCGCACGCAGGGCACGGCGGGTGAACAAAGAGCTGAATTCCGGCGAGGCCGTGCCGGGCCGCTCCCAAGCGGCCCCGCGGCCCCCTCGGGAGGCCGGGGAACCGAAGGTGAACCGGGGGGCCGACACACAACGCGAGGCCGTGCCGGGCCGCTCCCAAGCGGCCTCGCGGCCCCCTCGGGGGGCCGGGGCACCGAAGGTGAACCGGGGGGCCGACATCTCACATCCGGAAGTGTTCGCCGAGGTAGACCCGGCGCACGTCCGGGTTCTCGATGATCTGGGCGGGCGTGCCTTCGGCAAGCACGTCACCCTGGCTGATGATGTAGGCGCGGTCGCAGATGCCCAGCGTCTCGCGCACGTTGTGGTCGGTGATCAACACCCCAATGCCACGCGCCTTCAGGAAACTGATGATGCGCTGGATCTCGATCACCGCGATCGGGTCGACGCCGGCAAACGGCTCGTCCAACAGGATGAAGCGTGGCTGGGTGGCCAGCGCACGGGCAATCTCCACGCGCCGCCGCTCGCCGCCGGACAGCGCCGGGGCCGGCGATTCGCGCAGGCTGGTCAGGCTCAGGTCGGCCAGCAAGGTGTCGAGCTGCTGCTGGATCACATCGGCCTTCAGCGCCTTGCCCTTGGCATCGACCTGCAACTCCAGCACCGCGCGGATGTTCTCGTCCACCGTCAGCTTGCGGAAGATCGAGGCTTCCTGCGGCAGGTAGGACAGGCCCAGCCGCGCGCGGTGGTGGATGGGCAGGCGCTCGATCGGCACGTCGTCGATCAGGATGCGGCCTGCGTCGCAGCGCACCAGGCCGACCACCATGTAGAAGGTCGTGGTCTTGCCAGCGCCATTGGGGCCCAGCAGGCCGACGACTTCGCCAGCCGCGACCGACAGGTGCACGTTTTTCACGACGGTGCGCGCGCCGTAGGTCTTGCGCAGGCCGGAGGCAACCAGGCGGCAGGCGGCGACGGGCGGCGTCAGAGGTGGCGCTGGCGGCGTGGTCGTCTCAGGGGTGGCGATCTCGCTCACTGGACTGCCTCCGCACTGCATGCTCCGGTTTCGACCTTGGGACGGCACAGCGGGCTCATGGCGCAGCCCCGCTGGCCGGCGCCGAAGCCGGCTGCGGCGTGAAGATCATGCGCACGCGGCCTTGCTCCAGGCCAGGCGTGGCGGTGCCGCCGCCGGCCAGCACCACAGTGTCGGCGCGCTGGTCGTAGACGATGGTGGAGGCGTTGGCGCGGTCGGCCACTTCAGCGCCGCGCAGGCTGCGCAGCTGGGCATTGCCAATGAAGTGCACTTTCTCGGCCACACCGTCGTATTCGATGCGCTCGGCCTGGCCTTCAACGTACTGGTCCGCCACATCGCGCTTCTGGCGGAAGCTGGCCGCGCCACCCGCCGGGGCAAAGGCCATCGCGGTGAAGATGCCGGGCTGCGGCTCGCGCACCTCGACCCGTTCGGCCTTGATCAGCAGCGTGCCCTGGGTGATGGTGACGTTGCCGACAATGACGGTGAGCTTCTTTGCCAGGTCCACCGAAGCGGCCTGCTTGCCGTCACTCTCGACCACCATGGGCTTGTTGCGGTCGGCCTTCTCAGCCTGCGCGGCTTGCCAGGGAAGCATGCCAGCGGCCAGCGCCAATGTGGGCAGCAGACGGCGGAACAGGTGAACAGGGGATGGCGAAATGCGAACTGGCATGGATTTCGGCATGAAACTTGCAGGCCATTCTATGCCTCAGTTGCGCGCCGAAACTGGCTTCATCCCATCATTTCGTGCGGACTTGCGCACCCGGCTTGCAACCCCGCGCCGGCCGCGCTACGCGCATGGACGCGGCGCGCCCCGGGGCCTGCCTCAGCCTTGTTTGCGGGCCGTTGCGATCAGTGAGTTCAGCACGTTGAACACGCCGGTCTCGCTGCCCACCATCGCTGGCGAGGTGATGTAGCGGCCCTGCACGCCGAAGGTCGGCACGCCTTCCACATGATAGGCGGCAGTCAGTTGTTTGGCCTGCGGCAGCTTGCCGGCCACCGAAAACGAGTTCATGAAGGACACCAGCTTGGCGCCATCCAGGCCGACGCTGCTGGCCCAGGTCAGGATCTCGCTGTCCTGGCCCAGGCGCTGGTGGGCGACGTGCATCGCCGCGAACACCTTGCTGTGGTACTGCTCCTCCACGCCCATGGCTTCCAGCGCGTAGAAGAGTTTCAGGTGATACGCATGGACCGGCGTGAAGCCGACATGGATGCGATGGAACGAGACGTCCGGCGGCAGCTTGGCCAGCCACTGGTTGAGGTAAGGCTCCAGCGCATTGCAGTGCGGGCAGCCGTACCAGAAGAACTCCACCACCTCGACCTTGCCGGAACTCGCCACCGGCACCGGCGGCGACAGCTTCTGGTAGTCCTTGCCTTCGACCGGGGCGCCCTGTGCATGGGCAGCACCCAGCGTGGCCAGGCCAGCGACCGCCACCGAAAAATCTCGCCGATTCAAGCTCATGCCAACAGTCCTCGCAGAGGAGAAGATGAAAAAGGGGAAGGGTTTAACGCGACCACAGCCAGCAGCCTCACTGCTTGCTGCGCTCCACACGCACCAGCGCCGATTCGGCGCCGACGGCCGTCAGCCGCTCCTGAACGCGCTCGGCCTCGTCGCGGTTGGCATACGGGCCCAGGCGCACGCGATACACCGTGCGGCCGGACTGCTCGCGCTCGCTGACCTTGGCGACCAGGCCCTGGATCGCCAGCTTGGCGCGCTGCTGCTCAGCGTCGTTGGCGCTGGAGAAGGCGCCGGCCTGCACGAAGTAGGTGAAGGCCTCCGGCCCGGTGGCCGCCGGGGCCGGCGAGGGCTCGCCAGCCAGGATGGCGGCCGGGTCACGCGCCGGTTTGGTGGCTGCGGCGGGCGCTGGCGTGGTGGCCCCGGGTGTCGGGGCGGTGCCGGTGACTGCCTGCGGGCGTGAGGCCGCCACGGCTGGCAACTGCGCTGGCGTGGCCGGGCGCAAGGCGGGCGCGGCGGGATCGCTGCCGTTGTCGGCATTGCCCGCAGCAGCGGCCGAAGGCGCCATCGCCGGGCGCGGCACCTGCTTGCCGACCAGGCCGGCATTCGGGTCCCAGCTCTTGAGCTTTTCGTTTTCGGCCGCGTCCTGCTCGGCGCTGCGGTGGCCGACCTTGTCGACAAAGGGCACCGGCACCTTGGCGATGTAGAGCGCCACGCCCAGCGCCACCGCCAGGCCCACCAGCAGGCCGATGATCAGGCCCAGCAAAAAGCCACCGCGCTGCGCCCGACGGACGCCGCCAACTCGATTCATGCCAACTCCTGCTGCTCGCGCAACGTCCATGTCACATCGACTCCGGCGCGCTCACGCCGAGCAAGGCCAGCGCATTGCGCAGCACCTGGCGGGTCGCGGCCAGCAGCGCCAGCCGGGCCTGGGTCAGCGCCGCATTCCCGTCGACGAAAAATCGCTCGGCCGCATAGTAGCTGTGGAAGGCCGAGGCCAGGTCGCGCAGGTAGAAGGCCACGTCGTGCGGCGCCAGGTCCGCCGCGGCGCCGGTCAGCAT
This sequence comes from Ideonella sp. FW305-24, assembly GCF_058788035.1. Lineage (NCBI taxonomy): Bacteria > Pseudomonadati > Pseudomonadota > Betaproteobacteria > Burkholderiales > Sphaerotilaceae > Ideonella > Ideonella sp. FW305-24. Next base: position 122,809 of record NZ_JBYTAI010000006.1, read on the forward strand.
CTGGGGGTATTCGGCGAGCTTCAGCATCAGCGAGGCTTCCGAGGGCGCCGTCAGCAGCGACAGGTCGGCCTGCGGCAGCGCGGCCAGGTCGCCGCCGTGCTCGCCCACCCAGTCGCGCAGCACCTTGCTGATGCGGGCATGGGCGTACTGCACGTAGAACACCGGGTTCTCGTCGTTCTGCTTGAGCGCAAGGTCGACGTCGAAGGTGAACTCGGTGTCCGCCTTGCGGCTGATCAGGAAGAAGCGCACCGCGTCACGGCTGGTCCAGTCGATCAGGTCGCGCAACGTCACGTAGGAGCCGGCGCGTTTGCTGATCTTGACCTCCTCGCCACCCTTCATCACCGTGACCATCTTGTGCAGCACGTAGTCCGGGAAGCCCTGCGGGATGCCCAGGTTCTGCGCCTGCAGGCCGCCGCGCACGCGGGCGATGGTGCCGTGGTGGTCGGTGCCCTGGATGTTGATGCACTGCGTGTAGCCGCGCTCGAACTTGTTGACGTGATAGGCCACGTCAGGCACGAAATAGGTGAAGCCGCCGCCGGACTTGCGCATCACGCGGTCCTGGTCGTCCCCGTAGTCGGTGGACTTGAACCACAGCGCGCCGTCCTTCTCGTAGGTCTTGCCGCTGGCCACCATGCGCTGCACGGCAGCGTCGAGCTGGCCGCCGGCGTAGACGCTGCTCTCGAGGAAGTAGTTGTCGAACTTGAGGCCAAAGGCCTGCAGGTCCAGGTCCTGCTCGTGGCGCAGATAGGCCACGGCGAACTGGCGGATGCTGTCCAGGTCGTCGGTGTCGCCTGACGCTGTGAACTCGCGGTCGTCGGCCTTGACGGTCTCCTTGCGAAGGAAGGCGTCGGCAATGTCCTGGATGTAGTCGCCGTTGTAGAACTTCTTGCTCTCCGGGTTGTCCGGGTCGGTCGGCCAGCAGTCGTCACCCGGCTTGAAGCCCTTCAGGCGCAGTTGCGTGGAATGGGCCAGGGTGGCGATCTGCACGCCGGCATCGTTGTAGTAGAACTCCCGGGTCACGTCGTGGCCCTGGGTCTTGAACAGCGAGCACAGCGCGTCACCGAGCGCGGCTTGGCGGGCATGGCCCACGTGCAGCGGGCCGGTCGGGTTGGCGGAGACGAACTCCACCATCACGTGCTTGCCGGTGGCGGCGCGGTCACCGAACTGGCCACCCGCGGCCAGCACCTCGGCCACCACGGCCTGCTTGGCAGCCGGCGCCAGGCGCAGGTTGATGAAGCCGGGGCCGGCGATTTCCAGTGCGCTGACCCAGCGCTGGAAGGCCGGCTGCTGGTTCAGCAGCGCAATCAGCTGTTCGGCCACGGCGCGCGGGTTGGCGCGCATCGGCTTGGCCAGCTGCATTGCGGCGGTGATCGCCAGGTCGCCATGGGCGGCCTGCTTGGGCGATTCGAATTGGGGGACGAGGGCGGTGTCGGGCGCCAGTTGCGCGACCGCAGCGGCCAGCGCGGACTGGAGCTCTGCCTTGGCTTGGATCATGGGCGGGATTCTACGGTTCGGGGCCTGCCGCGCCCGGCACCGGCCCCCGGGGCGGCAGCGAAAAGCCCGGCTGGCAGCGGGCTGATCGACGGATTGGCGTTGGCGCGAAGGTGCACAGTGCAGGCTCGGGTGGTGCTGTGCGCCAAGGCCGCCCCCCCCACCCTTTCTCGCCTGCCCGTCTTGAGCACCTCTTCGCGATCCTCGCCACGCGCTTCGTCGACCTCGGCCACCCGCACCTCGTCCCGGACCAGCGCGCGTGGCGGCGGCTCGGCGAGCACCTCGTCCTCGCCTTCGCAGCCCGACATCACGCTGGCGATGCCGCCCCGCGACCTGCCCGAGGCCATCGGCAAGTACCCGGTGCTGGCCAGGCTGGGCACTGGTGCGACCAGCGAAGTCTTTCTCGCGCAGGACCTGTTCCACAAGCGCGAGGTGGCCGTCAAGCGCGTGCGCCCCGGCCCTCAGGCGACCGCGCTGGAGCGGCGCTTCTCAGAGCGCTTCTTCGCCGCCGAGGCCGCGCTGGTGGGCAGGCTGAACCATCCGAACGTGGTGCGCATCCTCGACGCGGTCGACGATCCGGTCGCGCCCTACCTGGTGATGGACTACGTGCCCGGCCTGACGCTGAAGCACTTCTGCTCGCCCGAGCGCCTGCTGTCGCTGGAGCAGGTGGTGGAAGTCGGCTTCAAGTGCGCGATGGCGCTGAACTACGTCTACCGCCAGGGCGTGATCCACCGCGACGTGAAGCCGGCCAACATCCTGGTGGTGGTGGACGGCAACGACATCATCGACCTGAAGGTCACCGACTTCGGCAGCGCGCTGAACATGACGGCCGACGAGACGCAGGTGCACCGTGTCGGCTCGCTGGCCTACATGTCGCCCGAACAGCTGGACGGCGCCGAGCTGGACTGCCGCGCCGACATGTATTCGCTGGCCGCACTGCTCTATCACCTGGTAGCCGGCCGCCCGCCATTCGAGGCCGAGCACCAGGGCGCGCTGCTGCAACAGATCTGGAAGGCCGAGCCGCCTTCGCTGATGGGCTGCCGCGACGGCGTGACCGAAGCGTTGGACCAGGTGATCCGTGGCGCGCTGCAGAAAAAGCCCGCGGACCGCCCCGCCACCTGGGAAGCATTCGCCGAGGCGCTGTCCGGCCTGATCACCCACAACGAAGTGCCGCGCGGCCCCCTGCAGCGTGTGCTTGATTCCGAACGCTTCAACCTGCTGCGCACGCTGGATTTCTTCACCGACTTTGGCGACGCCGAGCTGTGGGAAGTCGTGCACCGGGCCCGCTGGCAGCGCTTCCCGCTGGGCCACCACATCGGCCGCGCCGGCCAGGAAGGCCGCCGCTTCCACATCATTGCGCAGGGCGAAGTCGAGATACGCCGCAACAGCCAGGTCGTCGCCACACTGGGCCCCGGCACCTCTGTCGGCGAAATGGCCTACCTCGCCCCCAGCTCCGAGCTGCGCCAGCGCAGTGCCGACATCGTCACCACCCAGGCCTGCACCACCGTCTCGTTCACGCCCGAATCGCTGGACCAGCTCAGCCCGCCCACCCGCCACCGCTTCGACCGTGGCTTCATCCGCGTGCTGGTGCGGCGGCTGCACGCCGCGCACGAGGCACTGGACCATCCGCGGCGCATCCTCTGAGTTGACGAATATTTTTCCGGCCGCTGTGCACCGCCGCGCAGAGTTGGCGTTGAATCGCGACGTCAGGGCGAGGAGGCCCTGGCTGTTCGGGCACGTCGCCCCATCGATTCACAAAGGACCCACGCCATGAAGAAGCTCATCCTTGCCCTGTCTTTGACCAGCCTGGTCGGTCTTGCCGCTGCCGCAACGCCTGCCGCGCCCGCTGCGTCGGCCGCTGCACCGGCGCCCTCCGCTTCTGCTGCGGCCCAGCAGAACAAGATGAAGACCTGCAATGCCGATGCGAAGACCAAGGCGCTGACCGGCGATGCGCGCAAGGACTTCATGAAGCAGTGCCTGAGCGCGGCGGGCGCGGCGGCGGCGCCGGAAGCGGCGGCGAGCGCCACGGCGCAGCAGTCGAAGATGAAGACCTGCAATGCCGACGCGAAGACCAAGGCCCTCACCGGCGATGCCCGCAAGGCCTTCATGAAGGACTGCCTGAGCGCGAAGTAAACCGCCAGGCTCGCCATTGGACGGCGCCCGCTGCCACCCGCAGCCGGCGCCGTTGTCACGTCTGGACCGCGTTGCCGCGCCAGTAGGCGGCGTCGCCATAGGTCTGCTTGAGGAAATCGATCCACAAGCGCACGCGCAGCGGCAGCAGCCGGGCGCTGGGGAAGACGGCGTAGATGCCGTTGGGCGGCGCGGCGAATTCATCCAGCAGGCTGGCCAGCCGCCCGGCTTCGAGATCGGCCCGGACCTCCCAGGTGCTGCGCCAGGCGATGCCCAGGTCGCGCTTGCACCATTCGTGCAGCACCTGGCCGTCGCTGCAGTCCAGCCGGCCGGCCGGGCGCAGGTAAGTGACCTGCCCGTCGACCCGAAACGCCCAGCCGCGGCTCTGGCTGGCTTCTGAGCTGAGCGTGAGGCAGGCGAAGCGGTTCAGCTCGGAAGGGTGCCTGGGTGTGCCGGCACGGGCCAGGTAGGCGGGTGTGGCCACGCACTGGCGACGGTTGTCGGCCAGGCGCACGCTGATCAGGCTGGAATCGGGCAGGTCGCCCACGCGCACCGCGCAGTCCACGCCTTCGTTGACGATGTCGACCAGCCGGTCCGACAGGTTCAGCGACAGGCTGACCTCCGGGTGCTGGGCCAGAAAGCTGGGCACCATTGGCGCGACGTGCCGGCGGCCGAATCCCGCCGGTGCGGTGATGCGCAAATGCCCGCTGGCCCTGACCCCACCGGCCGACACGCTGGCCTCGGCGTTGTTGACCTCGGCCAGCAAGCGCTGGCAATCTTCGAGGAAAGCGCTGCCTTCGTGCGTCAGACTGATGCGGCGCGTCGTGCGCTGCAGCAGCTTGACGCCCAACCGCGCCTCCAGCGCATCCATGCGCCGGCCGATCAGCGCCGGTGCCACACCTTCGGCCTGGGCAGCGGCCGTCAGGCTGCCCCGGGTGGCCACCGCCACGAAGGTTTCCATCTGCTTCAGGCGGTCCATGCGTGCTCCCGGCGCGATTCCAAACTTAAAGTCACAAATCAATCGCAGACTCGGGACTTAATCTTTGTCAGAGTATCAAATAAATTCCCCGGCATGGCGGCCCGCCCGCATCCAGACTCATTGACGCTTCCTGACTCCAGCCCTGCAAAGGACATCCCCATGAGCACCCGCATCACCGAACACCGCCTGCAGATCGCCCCGGTGCTGCACCAGTTCATCAATGAACAGGTGCTGCCCAACACCGGTGTCTCGGCGGCCACCTTCTGGGCCGGCTTCGACGCCATCGTGCACGACCTGGCGCCCAAGAACGCCGCGCTGCTGGCCGAGCGGGACCGCATCCAGACCGAGATGGACGGCTGGCACAAGGCCCATCCCGGCCCCATCACCGACATGCCGGCCTACCAAGCCTTCCTGGCCAGGATCGGCTACACCGTGCCGGTGCCGGCGGACGTCAAGGCGACAACCGCCAACGTGGACGCCGAGCTGGCCACGCAAGCCGGGCCGCAGCTGGTCGTGCCCATCCTGAACGCTCGCTATGCGCTGAACGCCGCGAACGCGCGGTGGGGCAGCCTGTACGACGCGCTCTATGGCACTGACGTGATCCCCGAGGCCGACGGCGCGGAGAAGGGCAAGGGCTACAACCCAGTGCGCGGCGCCAAGGTCATCGCCTACGCCCGCCAGGTGCTGGACCAAGCCGCGCCGCTGGTCTCGGCCAGCCATGTGGACGCGACGAAGTACGCGATCGAAGCCGGCCAGCTGGTGGTGCACCTGAAGGGCGGCACGCTGACCGGACTGGCCGACCCGAAGCAGCTCGCCGGCTACCAGGGCGACGCGGCCGCGCCGTCTTCGGTCCTGCTGGTGCACAACGGCCTGCACCTGGACCTGCAGATCGACCCGACGACGGCCATCGGCAAGACCGACGCGGCAGGCGTCAGCGACCTGATCGTCGAATCCGCGCTGTCCACCATCCTGGACCTGGAAGACTCGGTCGCCGCGGTAGACGCCGAGGACAAGGTGCTGGCCTACCGCAACTGGCTGGGCATCCAGCTGGGCACGCTCACCGAGGAAGTCAGCAAGGGCGGCAAGACCTTCACCCGCCGCCTGAACGCCGACCGCGTCTACACGGCCCCCAGCGGCCAGGGCCAGGTCGTGCTGCACGGCCGCTCGCTGATGTTCGTGCGCAATGTCGGCCACCTGATGACCAATCCGGCCATCCTGTGGGGCGACGGCAAAGAGGTGCCTGAGGGCATCATGGACGCGGTGGTGACCACCACCATCGCGCTGCACGACCTGCGAAAGCGCCATGGCGAAGGATCGGCAAACGGCACCGGAGGTACCTCGGCCATCACCAACTCGCGCCAGGGCTCGGTCTACATCGTCAAGCCCAAGATGCACGGTCCAGCCGAGGTGGCGTTTGCTGCCGAGCTGTTCGGCCGCGTCGAGCAGCTGCTGGGCCTGGCGCCCAGCACCGTGAAGCTGGGCATCATGGACGAAGAGCGCCGCACCAGCGTGAACCTGAAGGCCTGCATTGCCGCGGCCGGCAGCCGCGTCGCCTTCATCAACACCGGCTTCCTGGACCGCACCGGCGACGAGATGCACACCGCCATGTACGCCGGCCCCATGCTGCGCAAGGGCGACATGAAGACCAGCGCCTGGATCCAGGCCTATGAGAAGAGCAACGTGCTGGTCGGCCTGCAATGCGGCCTGCGCGGCCGGGCTCAGATCGGCAAGGGCATGTGGGCCATGCCGGACCTGATGGCCGAGATGCTCAAGCAGAAGATCGGCCACCCCAAGGCCGGCGCCAACACCGCCTGGGTGCCCAGCCCCACCGCCGCCACGCTGCACGCGCTGCACTACCACCAGGTCAGCGTGGCCCAGGTCCAAAAGGAGCTGGAGCAGCAGGCGCTGGCCATGGACAGCAACGGCGAGCGCGAAGCCATCCTGGCGAACCTGCTGACCGTGCCGGTGGCCAAGGATGCCAACTGGAGCGAGGTCGAGCGCCAGCAGGAGCTGGACAACAACGCGCAGGGCATCCTGGGTTACGTGGTGCGCTGGGTGGACCAGGGCGTGGGCTGCTCCAAGGTGCCCGACATCCACAACATCGGCCTGATGGAGGACCGCGCCACGCTGCGCATCTCCAGCCAGCACATTGCCAACTGGCTGCAACACGGCGTGGTCGGCGAAGCCCAGGTGCGCGACACCTTCGCCCGCATGGCCCAGGTGGTGGACCAGCAAAACGCCAGCGACCCGCTCTACCAAAGCCTGGCCAAAAACCCCACCGGCGCGGCCTACCAGGCGGCGCTGGACCTGGTGTTCAAGGGCAAGGAGCAGCCGAGCGGCTATACCGAGCCGCTGCTGCACGCATGGCGGCTGAAAGTAAAGGCTGGGGCCTGAACGACCTCGGCGCAGTCGCTGGGAAAATTTTCAGTCCTGCGCCCAGACCACCGCCTGACCGCGCGCGGTCCAGCTTTCGTAGTGGTGCGCATACAGCGTCTCGACGCGGTTGCGCTTGATCTTGAAGGTGGGGGTGATGAGGCCGTTGTCCACCGTCCAGGCTTCGGTGACGATGACCAGGCAGGCGAGTTGTTCGTGCGGGTCCAGGCGCTGGTTGATGGCTTGCAGATGTTCGGCGAGTGAGGCGGCGAGTTCCATGCGCAAGGCGGTGTCGGCACATTTGGCGACCGCGTCGGCATTGAGCATCAGCAGCGCCAGCGGCTGGCCCAGGCTGGCGCCGCTGACGCAACAGGCCTCTACCGCCGGGTGCATCACCAGCTTGTCCTCGATGGGCGCGGGCGCAACGTACTTGCCCTTGCTGGTCTTGAACAAGTCCTTCACGCGGCCGGTGATGCGCAGGTTGCCCTGCTCGTCGTACTGGCCCTTGTCCCCGGTGTGCAGCCAGCCATCTTCGGTGAAGGCCTCGCGGGTCAGCTCGGGTTCCTTGAAGTAGCCCTGCATGACGGCCGGGCTGCGCATCTGGATCTCGCCGTCCAGCGGGTCCAGCCGGCTTTCGACGCCTTCATACGGAATGCCCACCGTGCCCGGCTGCGGCAGGCCGACCACCGTGGCGTGGCTGACGCCGCAGTTCTCCGTCATGCCGTAGACCTCGACGATGGACAGGCCCAGGCGCTCGTACCAGCGCAGCAGCTCGGGTGGCATGGGCGCGGCGCCACCGGCGGCCACGCGGCACTTGTCCAGCCCCAGCGCGGCCAGCACTTTCTTGCGCACCAGCTGGCCGACCAGCGGGATGCGCAGCAAGCGGTCCAGCTTGGCCTGCGGCATGCGCGCCAAGACGCCTTGCTGGAACTTGACCCACAGCCGCGGCACCGAGAAGAAGCAGGTGGGCCGGGCGCGCTGCAGGTCGGCGGTGAAGGTTTCCAGGCGTTCGGCGAAATAGACGCGCATGCCGGTGGCCAGTTGGCCATGTTCCAGCAGCGTGCGCTCGGCCACGTGCGACAGCGGCAGGTAACTCAGCATGCGGGCGCGGTGGTCGATCTCCAGGCGGCGCAGGCCGGAACTGATGGCCCAGGCGAAGTTGCCGAAGCTGTGCATCACGCCCTTGGGCGCGCCGGTGGTGCCGGAGGTGTACATCAGCGTGCAGAGCTCGCCCGGCTCTCGCAGTGGCTCGCCGGCCAGCGGCGCGCAAGCCGCCAGCAGCGCGTCCCAGCGTTCACCGCGTGCGCGTTCGGGTGCCAGCGGCATGCTCACGCAGGGCAGGCCGGCGGGAATGCCGGGCGCCATCGCGTCGAAGTTGTCCAGCTTGCCGATGAACAGCAGCCTGGCCTCGCTGTGGCTCAGGACCTGGCCTATGGTGTCGGCCGCCAGCGTGGGGTAGAGCGGCACCGAGACGTGGCCGGCCATCCAGATCGCGTAGTCGGCCATCAGCCACCAGGCGCAGTTCTTGGCCAGGATGGCGATCTTCGAGCCAGGCTCGAAACCTCGCTGCTGCAGGTGGGTGGCGATGCGCCGGGTCTGCTGAAGCACCTCGGCCCAGGTGAACTCGCGCACCTCGCCATTGCCGATGGGTTGCACGAAGGCCACGCGCTGCGGCTGCGTGCGTTCCCAGTGGTACAGCCGCTGCAGTGCCAGCGCCTCGGGCGGGGCCTCGACGAACTGGGTGTGCACGGACATCACCGATTCGGGAGCGAGGGGTGCATTCATGGGCCGGCCCTGTGGATGAACAAACGTCACCGCAGGCTAAGCGCCAGGCAAACGACCGCCATCCGCGGGAACCCGCGTTTGCGGCGGCGCTCAGGGAAGACACCGTTGCGGACAGCGCGGCAGGCTTGTGCCGCGGACCATTCACCGAAGGAAAGCGTCGTAGCCGGTCTTCAGGATCAGCGCGCTGACCACCAGGATGAACACGCCTCGCACGAAGCCGGCGCCGTGGCGCAGCGCCATGCGGGTGCCCAGCAAGCTGCCGGCCACGTTGGTGACCGCCAGCACCGCAGCCACCTGCCACCAGACATGGCCCTTCCAGGCGAACAGCAGCAGCGCGGCGCCGTTGGTCGCCGTGTTCAGGAGCTTGGCCGCGGCGGAAGCGTGCAGGAAGTCGTAGCCCAGGATGCGCACGAACAGGAAGACGAAAAAGCTGCCGGTACCGGGGCCGAAGAAGCCGTCGTAGAAGCCGATGCACAGGCCGATCACGCCGGCTGCCAGGCTTTCACGGGTGGCCGCGAGGCGCGGCGCGTGTTCGCGGCCAAGGTCCTTGCGGGCCAGCGTGTAGACCAGGATGGCCAGCAGCACCAGCGGCAAGGCCTTGCGCAGGCCGTCGGCACTGACCTGGGTGAGCGTCCAGGCGCCCGCCCAGCTGCCCAGCAGCGCCATGGCCACGGCCGGCATCAAGCCGCGCCAGTTCAGGCTGACGCGGCGCGCGAACTGCCGCGCCGCCCACGCGGTGCCCCAGATCGCGCCACCCTTGTTCGTGCCCATCAGCGAGGCAGGTGGCGCGCCGGGGTAGGTGGCAAACAGCGCGGGGACCAGTACCAGGCCGCCGCCACCGACGATTGCATCGACAAAACCAGCCAGCCCGGAGGCGGCCGCAACCACCAGCAGGTCCAGCATCGGTCGGTAAAAATTGGAAAGTGCCCGGGCGCCGCAACAGCGCTGCAAAACCTGGCCCCAGAATGGCGCAAGGGCGCCAACTAGCGTTGGCGCCCTTGCATTTTCACATTTTCATTTCTGCTCGGCCTGTACCGATCTCGCGATCTACAGGCCTTGCGGGCGGCATGAGTTCTGGTTATTGGCCCGGTTTGTCTCCTCGGGACCCCCTTCAGCAGCGCACCACAGAAGGGCATTGCGCTGAAAGTGCCTGCACTGTAATGGAGCAAGCACGTTTTTCGCATCAGGGCTTTCCCGGTCAAAATACGGATCTTTACCTACCCTTTCCGTCATCAGACAACTGATGCATGGGCCACCGGTGCACCTTCGCGTTGCGCAGCCTGCCGCTCGGCAATGATCCAGGCCGCCGCACGTTCGGCAATCATCAGCGTTGGCGAATTGGTGTTGCCGCTGGTGATGCGCGGCATCACACTGGCATCTGCCACGCGCAGCCCGCGCACGCCGCGCACGCGCAGCCGGCTGTCCAGTACCGCAGCGGAATCGTCGGCGCGGCCCATCTGGCAGGTGCCGACCGGATGGAAGATCGTCGTGCCGATGTCGCCCGCCAGCCGGGCCAGCTCATCGTCGGTCTGGAACTGCAGGCCGGGCTTGAGCTCCTTCGGCTGGTAACGCGCCAGCGCCGGCATCTGCACGATGCGACGGGTCACGCGCAGCGAATCGGCCGCCACGCGCCTGTCCTCTTCGGCCGACAGGTAGTTGGCCAGGATGGACGGCGCAGCAGCCGGGTCCCTGGAGGTGATCTGCACCCGCCCGCGCGAGGCCGGGTTCAAGTTGCAGACGCTGGCTGTGAAGGCGTTGTGGCGGTGCAGCGGCTCGCCGAAGGCGTCCAGCGACAGCGGCTGCACGTGGTACTCCAGGTTGGCCCAGCGCTTGCCCGGGTCCGAGCGGGTGAAGGCGCCGAGCTGCGACGGCGCCATGCTCATCGGCCCACTGCGGCGCAGCAGGTATTCCAGCCCGATGCGCGCCTTGCCCCAGTGCGAACTGGCCATGGTGTTGAGCGTGCGAACGCCGTTCACGCCGAAGACGGCGCGGATCTGCAAATGGTCCTGCAGGTTGGCGCCCACACCCGCCAGCGGCTGGCGCACCTCGATGCCCAGGCGCTGCAGCAAATCCGCCGGCCCCAGCCCCGAACGCTGCAGCACCGCTGGCGAGCCCACCGCGCCACAGGCCAGCACGACCTCGCCGCGGCAGTGCGCCTGCACCGGCGCGCCGCCATTCACCGGCAGGATCTCGACGCCGCTGGCGCGCAAGGCGCCGTCCGCGTCATGCGTGAACAGCAGGCGCTGCACCGTGGCGCCGGTCCACACCTGCAGGTTGGGCCGGCCCACCACCGGCCGCAAAAAGGCCTTGGCCGCATTCCAGCGGATGCCGCTGCGCTGGTTGACCTCGAAATAGCCCACGCCTTCGTTGTCGCCGCGGTTGAAGTCCGTCGTGGCCGGAATGCCGGCCTCTTCGGCAGCCTTGGCAAATGCGTCCAGGATCTCCCAGGACAGGCGCTGCTTCTCGACCCGCCACTCGCCGCCGCTGCGCTGGCCGCGCGGGTCGAAACCAGGCGCGGCATGCAGGCCGGGCACCTCGCCGCGCCAGTGGTCCTCATGGCGCAGGAAGTGCGGCAGGCATTCGTCCCAGCGCCAGGCTGGGTCGCCGGTCAGTTCGGCCCAGCCATCGTAGTCCCGCGCCTGGCCGCGCATGTAGATCATGCCGTTGATGCTGGAGCAGCCGCCCAGCACCTTGCCACGCGGGTAGCGCAGCTGGCGGCCGTTCAGGCCGGGGTCGGCGTCGGTCTGGTACAGCCAGTCGGTGCGCGGGTTGCCGATGCAGTACAGGTAGCCCACGGGAATGTGGATCCACAGGTAGTCGTCATGCCCACCAGCCTCGATCAGCAAGACCCGGCAATCGGGGTCGGCCGAGAGCCGGTTGGCCAGCAGGCAGCCGGCGGTGCCGGCGCCCAGCACGATGACGTCGTAAGTCGCTTCGCTCATGAATGTGATCTGTCTCCTGCGCCGACTGTAGACCCCGCGTTCGGCGGCGGGCACACTCGTGAACCCGCTCTGATTCCAATCCACTTGAACTCACATGCGCCCTGACCTGCGGCAATTGCAGGCGCTGGTCGCCGTGGCCACGCACGGCACGCTGGCCCGTGCCGCCGACACCCTGGCCTGCAGCCCAACCGCCGTCTCGATGCAGCTGGCCGGCCTGCAGCAGCGCCTCGGCCTGACGCTACTGCGTCGCACCGGCCGCGGCCTGGCGTTGACAGCCCAAGGCGAGCAGTTGCTGCCGGCGGCGCGCGACGCAGTGGACGCGGTGCAACGGCTCACACGGCTGGCCGAAGGCGGGCGCGGCACCGAAGCCGCCATGCCAGCCAACGTGCCCATCACGCTGGGCACCATCCTTGATCCCGCCGCCATCCGCCTGGGAGAATTCCTGCGTGCGGTGCGCCAGCGCGGGCCGCAGTTGCATCCGGAACTGCGCCACGGCATTTCCGGCAGCGTGATGGCCGAGGTGCTGGCCGGCCGGCTGGATCTGGCGTTCTGCCTCGGCGAGCCGGACGGCAGGCGGCTACAGGTGCTGCCGCTGGCCCCGGTGCGCTACGTGGTGATCGCGCCGCGCGGCTGGCAAGCGCGGCTGCAGGGCCGCAGCTGGGAGGCCCTGGCCGAGCTGCCGTGGATCCACACGCCACGAGACTCTGTGCACCACCGGCTGCTGCAGCCGCTGTTCAAGCGCCTGCAGCAGCGGCCACGCAGCGTCGCCCGCGTTGACCAGGAAGCATCGATGGTGGACCTGGTGAAGGCCGGTTTCGGCCTCAGCCTGGCGCGCGAGGCGGTGGCGCTGCGCGAGGCAGACCAGGCCGGCCTGGCTGTCTCGCGCTCACATGCGCTGGACACCTCACTGACGCTGATCGCCCGGCCGCCGGCCGCGAACCCGGAACTGCCAGCCGAGCGCGCAGCGGCCATCGCATTGCTGTTCGAGGTCGCCGCGCGCATCTGGCAGCCGGGCGCCGCGGCCAGTGAAGCGGTTCAGGACTGAACTTCGACCGACAGCCGGTGCTGCTCGCGCCATTCGCGACGCAGCAGGTCCAGCAGGCTGCCGGCAAGCGACCAGGCACCGAAGCCGACCATGCCCGCCGGCAGCGCCACCCACCAGCTGCCAACCCGCCACTCCGGCCACGCCGCGGCGACACAACGCGCCGCCAGCACCCACAGCATCGTGCCCCAGGCACCGCGGTACAGCACCCGCGCGGCCCAGTCGCGGGTCATGCGCAGGCACAAGCCCGCCAGGGCCAAGGTCATCATCAGCGGGCAGGCAATCAGGCAGACCGCCAGCAGCGCAAAGAACATGTCGAAGAACACGCCTGGCATGACTCACTCCGCAGCGGCACGAGGCACGGCTTGGGTCGGCGCAGTCGCCAGGGCCTCGTCGAACATCCGGTACCAGTCGACACCACGGGTCAGCCACATCACCGCCGCCACTGCGGCAAACAGGCCCACCGAGCCGATGACCAGCGCGGTCTGCTCGCGCTGCAGCAGCACGTACATCAGCCCGTAGAGCAGCGCCATCGCGCCACCGAAGGTGATGCCATCGCGCCGGCGGCCCAGCATGTGCGCGGTGTACACGCCCAGCAGCGAAACGCAGGCCGCGCTCGCAATGCCGTAGGCAATGCCAAACGCCAGGTGCTCGGACAGGCTGAGCAGCAGCAGGAAGAACAGCGTCAGCGCCAGGCCGACCAGCGCGTACTGGATCGGGTGCACGCGCCGCACCCGGCCGCGGCCCAGCACCTCGACCAGCGCCACCGCAATGAAGGTCAGACCGACGAACAGCAGGCCGTATTTGGTCGCCCGGTCGCTCAGCACATACGGGTTGACCGGGTCGATGAACGAGACGGCCAGCGTGTCCAGGCAGTCGGACGCGGCGGCGGCAACCGCGGTGGGATAGGCCGTTTCATCGCCCGGCTCGGCCAAAGCCGCGGCAGGTTCACACAGCTTCGCACCGGACAGCACCTGCCGCGGCGCGGCCGAGGCGAGTGCCGAGACCTGCCAGGTCGCATCGAAACCCTGGTCGGTGATGTCGCGCGCGGTCGGCAGGAAGCGCCCGCCGAACGACGGGTGCGGCCAGTCGGACTTCGTGACCCAGCGCGTGGCCTCACCGACCGGCACTAGCGCCAGGCGCGCGGTGCCCACCAGTTCCAGCTCGACGTGTACGGCCAGCGCGGCGCTGTCCGCCGCGGTTGGCCAACCCTCGGGCAGCTCGACATGGAAGCCCTGGGCCAGCTCGCCACTTGGCGTGCCCGGCTTGACCGCCCGCGTCTTACCGGCCACGGTGGCGCTGGCCTCGCGCACGCCGCGCACGTCGCTCAGGCCCAGCCACAGCACCGAGGGCCGGCACTGCAGCCGTCCGTCCGCGTGTTCGGCGCGCGGCTTCATCGCATCTGCCGACGCCCAGGAAGCGTCCAGCTTGAAGTGGCCGGCATAGCCGTTGACCTTGAACAGGCCGCGGTAGCGCGGCTCGCTGCGCAGAGTGCTGTCGACCGTCAGCTCGGCGGGCGCGGCCTGCAGCGTGAAGTCGCGCCGCTCGACGACGCGCTTGCGCTCCTTGCCCTCGCCGACCTCGCTGTCCCACTCTTCGCTGCAGGCGCGCTGCAGCAGCGGGCCGACCAGCGTCTGCGCCCCGGCCTGGGACTGCTGCACGCTGCGCACGGCGTCCTGCTGGCGCGCGGCGCGTTCGTCGACCAGGAAGCTGATGCGCGTGAGCACCAGCGACAACATCACGGCAAAGCCGCCCACGGCCAGCCCCTTGCCCAGCAATTGGTATTTCATCTGCCTGCCCTCTCGTTCGTTTGAATGCGATGGGCGGCAGCTTCCCGCAGGCCGGTGAAGCCAGCGAGGGCTGTGTGAAGCGAAGGTGAAGTGGGGCTACAAAGGAAAGCGCAGCGTGACGCGCAAGCCCGGCTGGCAGTTCTCGGCCTGCCAGCTGCCGCCGTGCAAGGCCATGACCTGGCCGACGATGGCCAGACCCAGCCCGCTGCCCTTGCGGCCGTCGCGCGGGCTGACAGTGGCGAAGAAGCGTTGGCCCAGCTGCGGCAGCGCGTAGGCCGGCGCACCGGGGCCGTGGTCGCGCAATGTCCATAGCAGCTCGCGGCCTTCGCGCCGCACGCTCAGTTCCAGCAGACCACCCGCGGCGCCGTGTCGGCAGGCGTTGGCCACGAGGTTGGACAGCGCCAGCGACAGCGCCTCGGCGTCGCCCTGCAAAGTCACTCGCTCCTGGCTCAGCCATTGAACCTGCAAGCCGGCCTGGCTCAGGCTGGCCTGGTGCTGGGCCAGCACCTGTTCGCTGAGTGCGACCAGGTCCACGGCCTCGCGGCGCGCCGGCGCCTGCCGGCTTTCGAGCTTGGAGAGTTCCAGCGCGCTGTCCACAAGGTCTCGCAGCCGGTCGACCTGGTCGTCGATCTGCAGTGCAAAGCGTTGGCGGTCCGGCGCGGGCAACTCGTCGCCCAGCAGCTCGGCAGCGCCCTGGATCGCCGTCAGCGGGCTTTTCAGCTCGTGCGTCAGCGCGCGCACGTCGTGCGCCAGCTGCTCGCGGCCTTCCAGCCGCAGGCGCATGCGGTCCATGGCTTGGGCCAGCTCGCCGAGCTCGCCCGGCAGGTCCGGTGGGCGCGGCGCGGTGGCCGTGTCGTGCGTGCCGACCGACAGCGCATAGCCGCGCAGCCGCCGCACCGAATGCACCGCCCACCATGTGACCAGCAGACCGATGGCCAGCGACAAGCCAAGCAGCCACACGCCGGCCCAGAAGATCTTTTGCTCGGCGCGGTCGATGAAGGGCTGCACCGTGGCCATGGGCTTGCCGACCGTCAGCACGCCCAGCAGCTTGCCACCGCGCTGGACGGGTGCGGCCACGTACATCACGGAGGTGCGGTCGTCGGCCTGCACTTCGCGCGTGGCGCGTGCACCGTATTCGCCGCGCAGCGTGCGCGAGACGTCGCGCCAGCGCGAGTAATCGGCGCCGGTGGCCGGCGTGGGCGCGGAGTCGAACACCACACGGCCGGCGGCGTCGGTCACGTAGACGCGGAAGTCCAGGCTGCGCTTGTCCAGGCCCCAGATCTTCGCGTCCACCGGCCGGCTGGCATAGGCCTGCACCTGGCGCGCAAAGGCGCTGCCCGCCAGCGTGCCGCCGGGCGGCAGCACGGCCAGGTCGTCGGCCGCGGACTCGGCCAGCAGGTTCGCGCTGTCGACCAGGATGTCTTCCATCACCTCGCGCACGCTGGGCTTGATCTCGGCCAGGAAGACGCGCAGCACGAAAAATGCGGCCAGGCCACTGATCAGCAGGAAGCCACCGAGCAGGCGCAGGCCGAGGCGCATGGGCTCAGCGCGCCGCAGGTGGCGGCAGCTCCAGCGCATAGCCCAGGCCACGGTGCGTGGTGATGGGCTCCAGGTCCGGCCGGCAGTCGCGCAGCTTGGCGCGCAGGGTCTTGACGTGGGTGTCCACGGTGCGGTCGGTGGCCTCGCTCTGCTGGCCCCAGGCGGCGTCCAGCAGCCATTCACGCGACAGGATGCGGCCGGGCGCCTGCAGCAGCGCAACCAGCAGCCGGTATTCCAGGCGCGTCAACGGCAAGGGCTGGCCGGCGTAGCGCACGCGCTGGCCAGCTTCGTCCAGCTCGAACAGGCCGCCAGCCTGCGGCGCCGGTGCCGCGAAACTGGCGCGGCGCAGCAGCGCGCGCAGCCGTGCGACCAGCTCGCGCGGGCTGAACGGCTTGGTGAGGTAGTCGTCGGCACCGGTCTCCAGCGCCAGCACGCGGTCCATCTCCTCTGCGCGAGCGGTCAGCATCAGCACAGGCAACACGCGCAGCGCGGCGTCCTGGCCCTGGCGCCAGGCGCGGCAGAGGTCCATGCCGTGGCCGTCGGGCAGGCCCAGGTCCAGCACCGCGGCCTGCGGTGGCTGGCGCACCGCAGCCTGGCGCGCTTCGCCGAGCAGCAGGTGGTGCTGCACCTCGAAGCCTTCGCGTTGCAGCGCAAAGACGACAGTGGCGGCAATTGCCGGGTCATCCTCCAGCAACAAGATCATGACAGCCCCTCGTCCGACGTGTACGTCGGCCGGTCCCCCGAGGGAACGCGGGCCGGCTTGGGAGCGGCCCGGCGCTCGGCCCGCTTTGAAGGTGTGGTCATGGATTGAGGTCAGCTGAAACTGGTCGCACCCAGCACCGGGAACAGCTTCAACAGCCCGTCGGCCAGCAGTTCCACCGCCATCGCCGCGAGGATCAGGCCCATCAGCCGGGTCATCACGTCGATGCCGGTCTGGCCGAGCACGCGGGCGATGCGGCCTGCGGCCGAGAAGACCAGGAAGGTCGCCACGCCGACCACCACGCCGTAGCCCACCAGCACCGCGTGCTCCCAGAAGGTGCGGGTCTTCTCGGCATAGATCACCATGGTCGAGATCGTCGCCGGGCCGGTCAGCAGCGGCACGCCCAGCGGCACGACGGCGATGGACGCGCCTGCTTCGGCCTTGGCGCGGCCTTCCTGCACGTCCCTGGGCCGGGTGTCGCCGGGCTGGGCATTGAGCATGTTGATCGAGGAGATCAGCAGCAGCACGCCACCGCCCACCTGGAACGAGGGCACCGAGATGCCGAAGAACTCGATGATCTTCAGCCCGGCCAGGCTGCTGATGGAAACCACCAGGAAGCCGGTCAGCGAGGTGGTGCGCAGCGTCCTGCGCCGCTCCTCGGGGGTCATGCCCTGGGTGAAGTGGATGAAAAACGGCACGACGCCGATCGGGTTGACGATCGCCAGCAGCGCGATCAGCGGTTTGAGCAGGTCCATCTCAGGTGTTTTCCAGGGCCAGTCGGTTCAGGATGCGACCGGCCAGTTGCCGCACCAGTTGCAAGCCTTCGATCGCCATGCCGCCATGCCAGGACAGCGCCTCGCCGTCCACCGCCAGGCATTCGGCGCGCGGGCAGAGTTGTTGCACGGCCTGCACGTCGGCCTCTTCGAAGCGGTAGGGCTCACTCGGCAGAAGCACCCAGCGCACATCGGCCAGCCACGGCTCGTCGCCGCGCAGCACGGGGTAGCGTGCGGCGCCGCTGGCACCGCCTTGTGTGTCCGGCAGCGTCATCAAACCGGCGTGCGCCAGCAGGCGGCTGATGTAAGTGTCGCGTGCCACCGACATCCACGGCGCGCGCCAGACCAGGCAAAGGATCTCCTCGCGTGCCACAGGCGGTGCCAGGCTGGCCTGCCAGGCCGCAGCAAAAGCAGCCCGCTCGGCGGCCAGCGCCTGCGCCACGCCGGGCAGCTCGCCAAACGCGGCGGCCAGCTGGTCCAGCAGGGCGGGATGATCGCCCGGGCCGCAGGGATGCGTGACGATGAGCTGCAGCGGCGCACCATTTGCAGTGCGCCATTCGCGCAGCGCCTGGACGGTGTCGAGCCGGTTTTCGTCGACATTGACCAGCACGTGGGTCGGTGCGAGCCGCTGCAGCTTGGCCATGTTCACGTCCTTGGTACCACCGACTTTCGAAACTTCCCGCACGGCTTGGGCCGGATGGATGCAGAATCCAGTTCTCGCGACCAGCCAGGGCCCCAGGCCCAAGCGCACCAGCAGCAGCGTCAGGCTGGGCACCAGGCAGGCAATGCGGCAAGCGCTGGCAGGCTGCAATTCGTCAGGCATGGCCGCGATCCATGGAAAACACCGGCCGAGTCTCGCATGCTTGGCAACCCGCTACATCGGCCATCAAGGCCTGTGCAGCCGGCATCAATTGGTGGTTCCCTGGTCTGGCTGCAGATGCAGCGCAGAAAAACGACAAATTGACAAGCAAGCTTTTGCCGCGAACGCAAAAATAGTCTCATAATGGGCTGGGGCAGCTTGCTTTTGCTGCCTCGTGTTTGCTGTGTATGGACGCGGCACCTTCGCTTGATGGTTCACGCTGGGTTGAAGCTCCACATGGTCTTTTTGTGATTGATAGGAGCGTTCCCCATGGGAAACAAGCTTTATGTCGGCAACCTCGCTTACAGCGTGCGCGACGACTCTCTGCAACAAGCGTTTGGTGAATTTGGTACCGTCACGTCCGCCAAGGTCATGATGGACCGCGAAACCGGCCGTTCCAAGGGCTTCGGCTTCGTGGAAATGGGCTCGGATGCCGAAGCCCAAGCCGCTGTGAACGGCATGAACGGCCAGCCTCTGGAAGGCCGCGCCATCGTCGTGAACGAAGCACGTCCGCGTGAAGAGCGTCCGGGTGGCTTCGGTGGTGGTGGCGGCGGCGGTGGTAGCCGCAGCGGTGGCGGCGGCTACGGCGGCGGCGCAGGTGGTGGCGGCGGTGGCCGCAGCCCCTACGGCGGTGGCGGCGGTGGTGGTGGCGGCTACGGCGGTGGTGGCGGCGGTGGTGGTCGCAGCCCCTACGGCGGCGGTGGCCGCAGTGGTGGTGGCGGCGGCGGTGGCCGCGGCGGCTACTGAGCCAAAGCTCAGCCAAACCCTGCCGGTGATTTGAGCCGGCGGGTTTGAAACCAAAGTTGCGCGAGCTTCGCGCACCAAGAAAAACGCAGCGTTCACCGCTGCGTTTTTTTTCGTCCTCGCGGCAAAAGCGCTCGGGCGGCGCACGGTGGCGTCCTTGCGAACGTCTGAACAATGACGCCAAGCGCCCACGCCACCCGCAAGCGCCAAGCGCGGGGCCCACCGACGCTAACCAGCGCCCGGCTCAGCTGTCGCCGCGCCGCTTCTTGCGGCCGCGGCCTGCCAACAAACGGTCGAACACCGGGTTGGGCAGCAGCCGCAGCAGCTTGGCCACCACCCCCATTTGCCAGGGGATCACGCGGTAGCTGGTGCCCGCCGCAATGGCCCGGAAAGCCCTGTCGGCAAATGTCTCGGGTGTCAGCAGAAACGGCATCGGATAGGTATTCGACGCCGTCAGCGGAGTTTGGATATAGCCTGGCAACAGCGTCACGACGCGCACGCCGTAAGGCCGGCATTCCCCGCGCAAACTCTCGCAATAAGCCACCACTGCGGCTTTGCTGGCGCAATAGGCCCCATGCCCAGGCAAACCCCGGATCGCCGTGACGCTGGCAATGCCGACCAGCGTGCCGCGGCGCTGGGCCTGCATGGCCGCGAGGAAGGGATGAAAGGTGGCCGCCAGGCCCACGTTGTTGGTCGCGAAGGTCTCCTGCATCACCGCCAGGTCCTCGCGCACCGTGCTGTCCATGCCGACGCTGATGCCGGCGTTGGCAATCACCACATCCGGCAAACCAGCTTCGGCCATGCAGCGCTGGCCGGCGGCGACAATGCTGTCGACCTGCTGCACGTCGGCCGCGTAGACGTGAAAGTCCCCTGCCGCCCAGCCTTGCTGCACCGCCCAGGCCTGCAGCACCTCGGCCCGGCGCGCTACCAGCGCCACGCGCCAGCCAGCCGCGTGATAACGCAGGGCCAGCGCCTGGCCAATGCCGCTGGAGGCACCGGTGATGAAAACCAGCGGTTTCACGGCGCTCACCGTTTGCCGCTCCGGTCCGGCGTCATCACCGCGCGGGCCGGGCCGGTCAGCGTCAAGATGCTGCTGGCTTCGTCGTAGACCATCGCATCGGCGGTGAATTCGCTGCGGCCCTGGCGCACCTGCACCGGCCGCTCGGAGCGCACCACGTGGGCCCTGAAATCGGCCAGCAGGTGCTCGCCGA
Source organism: Ideonella sp. FW305-24 (assembly GCF_058788035.1). Taxonomy (NCBI): domain Bacteria; kingdom Pseudomonadati; phylum Pseudomonadota; class Betaproteobacteria; order Burkholderiales; family Sphaerotilaceae; genus Ideonella; species Ideonella sp. FW305-24. The sequence goes on from NZ_JBYTAI010000006.1 coordinate 143,167, forward strand.
CGAAGTCGACGGTTTCGCCGGTGTTGCCGGTGCTGATGACGTGCGCGCCCCCAATCAGCTGCACGACCGAGCCGTCGCCGGCGGCAATCGCCTCGCGCGCGGTGGCACGGGTCACCCGGCCGTCAGGGTCGTAGCCTTCGACGTGCACCGTGTCGATCTCGACCTCGTCGGTGTCGGGAAAGTGGCGCAGGTGTTCGCCCTGGATCTGCACCTTGAGCCGGCCGCTGGGGTCGTAGCGCTGCAGCGTGAAGCGCTCCAGCCGGTAGTCCGGCACATGGGCCGGGGCCGAGCGCAGCCGCTCGCTTGGCGGCTGCGGCGAATTCTTCACCAGCCACCAGGAGCCCAGGGCCAGCAAGGTCATGATCAGCAACGGAATGGCGGTGCCCAGCAGGCTGCCAATGCGCTGGCGCCAGCTGGCGCGGATGTCGGCGGCGCTCGCCTGGTCGGGCGGCGGCGTTTTCTCGTGCCCCAATGCCACGGGCACCTCGGGCAGGTCAGGCAAATGCAGCTGTGGACTCATGCGCGCGGGCTCAGGCGCCGTCCAGCGTCGTCAGGTGCCCGTGCAGCAGGCTGGCGTAGCGGCCATTGGCCATCAGCATCAGGTCGCAGAATTCGCGCGCGGCGCCGTGGCCGCCGGCGGCGGCGGTGACGTGCTGGGCCAGCGCCTTGGCCTCGGCGTGGGCGTTGGCCGGCGCGCAGGCGAAGGCGGCACGCTGCATCAGCGGCAGGTCCGGCCAGTCGTCGCCCATCGCAGCCACGTCGGCCCAGTCCAGGCCCAGCGAGGCCAGCAGCGGGCCGGCAGCGGCGAGTTTGTCGTGCACGCCGTAGATCGCATGCTGCAGGCCCAGGTCGGCCACGCGGCGGCGCACGGCCGGGGAATCTCGCCCGGTGATGACCAGCGGCGTGATGCCGCCTTGCACCAGCAGTTTCAGGCCCTGGCCATCCAGCGTGGAGAAGGCCTTGAACTGTTCGCCGCTTTCGCCGATGTAGATGCGGCCATCGGTCAGGCAGCCATCGACGTCGAAGATCGCGGCCTTCAGGCCCAGGCCGCTGCCCTGGGCGCGCAGCAGCAGTTCGGGCGGGAAGGACAGCGCGGCAGCAGGCATCGCCATCGTCAGATCACCTTCGCGCGCAGCAGGTCGTTGGTGTTCAGCGCGCCGACCAAGTGGCCGGCGGCGTCCACGACCAGCACGCTGGTGATGCGGTGCTGCTCCATCAGGTCGGCCGCTTCGACCGCCAGGGCGTCGTCGCGGACCAGCTTGGGATGCGGGTGCATGACCTGGTGCGCCTTCATTGCGCGCAGGTCGGCCCCGGTCTCGATCATGCGGCGCAGGTCGCCGTCGGTGAAGATGCCCAGCACCTTGTCGCCGTCGACCACCGCGGTCGCGCCCAGTCCCTTGCTGGTCATCTCGCGCATGGTCGCGCTGAAGCTGGCATCGGCCGGCACGCGCGGTACCTGCTCGCCGCCGCGCATCAGGTCGCGCACGTGCATCAGCAGCTTGCGGCCCAGCGCGCCGCCCGGGTGCGAGCGGGCGAAGTCGTGTTCGCGGAAGCCGCGTGCGTCCAGCAGCGCCACGGCCAGCGCATCGCCCATCGCCATCTGCGCGATGGTGCTGGCGGTGGGCGCGAGGTTCAGCGGGCAGGCTTCCTTCTGCACGGCCGTGTTCAGCACGAAATCGGCATGCCGGGCCAGCGAAGAGTCCGTCCGGCCTGTCATCGCGACCAGCGTAATGCCGAGCCGGCGCATCGGCGGCAGGATGGCGTTGAGCTCGTCGCTCTCGCCGGAATTGGAGATCGCGATCACCACGTCGCCCGGCGTGACCATGCCCAGGTCGCCATGGCTGGCTTCGCCCGGGTGCACGAAAAACGCCGGCGTGCCGGTAGACGCCAGCGTGGCGGCGATCTTGCGGCCCACGTGCCCGCTCTTGCCCATGCCCATCACGATCACCCGGTGGCGGGTGTCCAGCATGGCCCGCATGGCCTGCACGAAGGCGCCATCAATCTGCCCGCGCAGCGCCAGCAAGGCGTCGGCCTCGATCGTCAGGGTCTCGCGGGCCAGGGAGAGCGCGCGCTCGGCATCGAAGGGTGAGGTGGGGTTCAAAGCGGTGGTCTGGTTCAGAATGGGGCGATTTTAGGTCGACGAACGGTCCCCCCGCTGCATGGCATCCACCCTCGAGCTGGTTCTGCTTTATCTCCTGGCCGCGGTGGTCGGCGTGGTCGCCTGCCGGCTGGTCAAGCTGCCACCCATGTTGGGCTACCTGGCGGTGGGCGTGCTGATCGGGCCGAATGCCCTGTCGCTGGCCAAGGATTCGGCCGCTGTGAAGTACCTGGCCGAGTTCGGCGTGGTGTTCCTGATGTTCGTGATCGGGCTGGAATTCAACCTGCCCAAGCTGCGCAGCATGCGCACGCTGGTCTTCGGACTCGGCCTCAGCCAGGTGATGCTGACCATCCTCGGCGCGGTGGCCGGCAACCTGGTGCTGGCCTGGCTGTTCTCGTTCACCCGCATGGGCTGGGAGCTGGGTTGGGCCGGCGCCATTGCACTGGGCGGTGCGATGGCGATGTCGTCGACCGCCATTGTCGTGAAACTGCTGGCCGAGCGGCTGGAGCTGGAAAGCGAACACGGCCGGCGCGTGATGGGCGTGCTGCTGTTCCAGGACCTGGCCGTCGTGCCGCTGCTGGTGCTGATCCCGGCGCTGGGCTCGCCGGGCGGCGAGATGGCCATGGCGCTGGGCATTGCACTGCTGAAGGCGATTGCACTGCTGACGGTGCTGCTGGTCGGCGGCCAACGCTTCATGCGCTGGTGGCTGACGCTGGTGGCGCGGCAGAAGAGTGAAGAGCTGTTCGTGCTGAACCTGCTGCTGGTCACGCTGGGCCTGGCCTGGATGACCGAACACGCCGGGCTGTCGCTGGCGCTGGGCGCGTTTGTCGCCGGCATGCTGGTGGCGGAGACCGAATACAAGCACCAGGTCGAGACCGACATCCGGCCCTTCCACGACGTGCTGCTGGGCCTGTTCTTCATCACCATCGGCATGAAGCTGGACTGGCGGCCGGTGTGGGACGAATGGTTCCTGGTGCTGCTGCTGACGATGATGCCGGTGATCGCCAAGGCCGCGCTGGTGGCGGGCCTGGCCTGGGCGTTTCGCGCAGCGCCTGGCGTGGCCATCCGCACCGGGCTGTACCTGGCGCAGGCCGGCGAGTTCGGCTTTGTGCTGCTGAGCCTGGGCGCCGAGCAGCACCTGATCAATCCGCGCTGGATCAGCCCGGTGCTGGCCTCGATGGTGCTGTCGATGCTGGCCACGCCCTTCATCGTGATGTACAGCAACCGCATCGTGATGCGGCTGGCGGCCAGCGACTGGCTGATGCAGTCGGTGCAGCTGACGACCATCGCCAAGAAGGCGATCCGAAACGAGCAGCACGTGATCATCTGCGGCTTTGGCCGCAGCGGGCAGAACCTCTCGCGCCTGCTGGAGCAGGAAGAGATCCCGTACATGGCGCTGGACCTGGACCCCGACCGCGTGCGCCAGGCGGCTGCGGCCGGGCAGAGCGTGGTCTTTGGCGACGCTGCGCGCTTGCAAAGCCTGATGGCGGCCGGCCTGTCGCGCGCGGCGGCGGTGGTCATCAGCTACCCGGACACGCCGTCGGCATTGAAGATCCTGGGCCTGGTGGGCCGGCATGCACCGCAGGTGCCGGTGGTCGTGCGCACCATCGATGACACGGACCTGGAAAAGCTGCGCGCTGCCGGTGCGACCGAGGTCGTGCCCGAGGCGGTGGAAGGTTCACTGATGCTGGCCAGCCATGCGCTGGTGCTGGTGGGCGTGCCGATGCGCCGCGTGATCCGCCTGGCGCGGGACGCACGGGACGCGCGCTACAGCCTGCTGCGCGGCTACTTCCACGGCGCCGACGACAACGCCGGGCCGGAGAACCAGGCCGCGCGGCTGCGCTCGGTCAGCCTGCCCGCCGGTGCGGCCTGTGTCGGCCAGACGCTGCACGCGCAGGCGCTGGCCGAGCTGGAGGTGCAGGTGGTCTCGGTGCGGCGGGCCAACGGCCACGTGATGGCGCCAGCCGACACGTTGCTACTGGCGCCGGGCGACACGCTGGTGCTGTCCGGCCTGAGCGAGGCGCTGGCGCTGGCAGAGGCCAAGCTGCTGGAAGGCTGATGGGTTGAGCGCAAAATCTCGGGCCGCGCAAGCAGCCCGAACCGCCTCATGACCATCGCCCCCGCCCTGCTCACCGACCGCCCGAGCGACTACATCCGCGAGCACATCCGCACCGTGCCGGACTGGCCGGTGCCGGGCGTGCAGTTCCGCGACATCACGCCGCTGCTACAGAACCCGCGGGTCTTCCGGGTGCTGATCGACCAGTTCGTGCACCGCTATTTCGACACCCGGCCGGACGTCATCGCCGGGCTGGATGCGCGCGGCTTCATCATCGGTTCGGTGCTGGCCTACGAGCTGAACGTCGGCTTCGTGCCGATCCGCAAGAAGGGCAAGCTGCCTTTCACCACGGTCGAGGAGACCTACGAGCTGGAATACGGCAGCGCGACGGTCGAGGTGCACACCGATGCCGTCAAGCCTGGCGACCGCGTGCTGCTGATCGACGACCTGATCGCCACCGGCGGCACGATGATGGCCGGCAAGCGGCTGCTGGAGCGACTGGGCGCAACGGTGATCGAAGGTGCGGCCATCGTCGACCTGCCGGAGCTGGGTGGGTCTGACAAGCTGCGCGAGGCTGGCCTGCCGCTGTTCACCCTCGTCGATTTTTCAGGCCCTTGAATGGGGCACCCGGTTCGCCGGGTACGGCAAACCACTCAGGCGAGCGGCAGCCCACGGTCCAGGTTGGCACGCATGCGTTCGGACATCACCGCGCCGATGGAGCGCAGCAGCTCGATGCCCATGTCGCCTTGGCGGGTCAGCAGCTCTTCGAAGCGCGGGCGGGTCAACACCCACACCACCGCAGGCGACATGGCCTCGACCTGGGCCATGCGCGGGGTTTCGCCGAACATGCTGGGCTCGCCGACCACCGCACCGGAGCGCAGGATCGCGACGGCACGGCGGGCGGGGCCGGCGTCGGGCACGTAGACCTGCAGCGTGCCGCTTTCCAGCAGGTACATGTTGCGGTCCATGTCGCGGTGGCGGATCAACAGGTCACCGGCGCGCAGCTTGTGCTGCTGCAGGTAACTCTCGAACAGCGCCCACTGCTTGTCGTCAAAGCGCGGCCTGAATGCATCGTCTGCATTCAAGGACTGAATGGCCTGGACCAGCACGCTCGACATTGTTCTTCTCCTGGAACTGCTTGCCACGGGCCCGCGCCCAAGCGCAGCAACCCATTGATTGGCAATGCCGGATTATTGGATCGGGGCGATGGCTGTAACAATCCCCCAAACTGGGCATTCATCGCCGCGCTGGCGCCGTTCGTCCTCAGCAGGCACGGAACGTGGCGGCAAAATGACCTAACTTGCGGGCACGATTTTCGCAGTTCTGCATGGCCGCAGCGCGCCTCTTGCGCCGCCTTACCCAGGAGCCGACGAACCGTCATGCTGCAAGCACTGGCCCAGGGCCCGCTGGACATCATTGGCGACGTGCACGGTGAAGCCGACGCGCTGGACCAGTTGCTGGCGCGGCTGGGTTACGACACCCTGGGCCGGCACGCGCAAGGGAGGCGGCTGGTGTTCGTTGGCGACCTCTGCGACCGCGGGCCGGACACGCCACGGGTCTTCGCACGGGTGCGCGGCATCATCGAAGCGGGCCACGGCCAGCTGGTGCTGGGCAATCACGAGCTGAACCTGCTGCGCGGCGAGCGCAAGGACGGCAACGACTGGTTCTGGGGCCAGGACTCGGACCGCGACCGCAAGTACGAGCCCTACATGCGCCTGCCCGGCGACCAGCGCCAGGCGCTGCTGCGCTTTCTGATGCGGCAGCCGTTTGCACTGGAGCGGCCGGACCTGCGCGTGGTGCACGCAGCCTGGCACGCGCCCTCCATCCAGGCGCTGCGCCAGCTGCCCACGCCTGCGCCGCCGCTGCACGAGTTGTTCGACCACTGGGAAGCCACCACCGAGCGCCAGCTGGCCGACAGTGGACAGTTTGCAGCCAGCCAAGCCGAACGCAGCAGTTGGGCCGCGGCGCTGGTCAACCCGCGCAGCAGCGTGCCGCTGCTGCCGGGTGTGGCGGGTTACGAAGTGGGCCGGCAGATGGGCAACCCGCTGCGGGTGCTGACCTCGGGCCTGGAGCAGCCCGGCAAGGCCACCTTCTTCGCCGGTGGGCAGTGGCGTTTCGTCGAACGCGTGGCCTGGTGGGACCACTACCAGGAGCCGGTGCCCGTCGTCTTCGGGCACTTCTGGCGCCGGGTGCAAACCCCGGCTTCGTCGCCCCACGCCAAGGCCGAGCCGCAGCTGTTCGCCGGCATCGCACCCCATGCCTGGCACGGCGCGAAAGGCAATGTGTTCTGCGTCGACTTCTCGGCCGGCGGCCGCTTCCACGAACGCCGCCACGGCCAGGCTGTCGGCCACACCACGCCGCTGACGGCACTGCGCTGGCCCGAGCGCACGCTGGTGTTCGACCACGGTGGCGAGCTGCCGACCAGCGGCTTCGGCAAGCCAACGCCGAGCTGAATCTGGCCTACTTGCCGATGCAGAAGCGGCTGAAGATCTCGCCTAGCAAATCGTCTGCACTGAAGCGGCCGGTGATGCTTTGCAGCGCCAGGTGGGCCAGCCGCAACTCTTCGGCGAACAGGTCCAAGGCCTGATCGGCCTGGCTGGCATGCGCGGCCGCCCCGGCCAGGTGCTCGGCCGTCTGCCTGAGTGCCTGCACATGGCGGCTGCGGGCGATGAACACGCCTTCCGGTGCGGCTTGCCAGCCGGCGCGTTTCAGAAGCTCCTGGCGCAGCGCCTCCAGGCCGGCGCCGGTGCGGGCAGAGATCAGCAGGCGGCCGTCGCTGCCGGCTGCCACGCCTGTGTCGGCCTTGTTGAACACCTGCAGCAGGCGCGCCGGGTCGGCCGTCGCGAGGCGTTGCGCGATGCGGGCGTCGGCCGCCTGGTAGTCGGCATCGGCCAGCCGGGTCAGGTCGTGCAGGAAAACGATGGCGTCCGCGCTGTGGATGGATTCCCAGCTGCGCGCCATGCCGATGCGCTCGACCTCGTCGCCCGCTTCGGCGTCGTCCCGCAGGCCGGCCGTGTCGGTGATGTGCAGCGGCACGCCTTCGATCTGGATGGTCTCGCTGACACGGTCGCGCGTGGTGCCGGCAATCGGCGTCACGATGGCCAGCTCGGCGCCGGCCAGCGCATTCAGCAGCGAGCTTTTTCCGACGTTGGGCTGACCGGCCAGCACCACGCGCAGGCCTTCGCGCAGCAGCGCGCCCTGGCGCGCGCGGGCCGTCACGGCGTCCACCGCGGCGCGGATCGCGGCCAGCTTGCCGCGGGCGTCGGCCTTCTCCAGGAAATCGATTTCTTCTTCCGGGAAGTCCAGCGTCGCCTCGACCAGCATGCGCAGGTTGACGATGCGCTCGGCCAGCTGCTCGACCTCGGCCGAAAACGCGCCGCCCAGCGAGCGGCTGGCCGAGCGCGCCGCCGCCTCGGTGCTGGCGTCGATCAGGTCGGCCACGGCCTCGGCTTGCGCCAGATCCAGCTTGTCGTTCAGGAAGGCACGTTCGGTGAATTCACCCGGCTCGGCCAGGCGCAGGCCGATGCCGGCGCCGGCCTCCAGGCAGCGCGCCAGCAGCAGTTGCAGCACCACCGGGCCGCCATGCGCCTGCAGCTCCAGCACGGCTTCGCCGGTGTAGCTGTTCGGCGCGGGGAAAAACAGCGCCAGGCCGTGATCGATGGGCTGGCCGGTGGCGTCCCGGAACGGGCCGTAATGCGCCTGGCGTGGCTTCAGCGGCGCGCCGATCAGCGCGTCAACCAATGGCTGCAGCTGCTTGCCCGACGCGCGCACGATGCCCACCGCGCCGCGGCCGGGCGCGGTGGCAATGGCGACGATGGGGTCGTGATGGCGGCCTAGCGATGACATGGCCGGATTGTCGGCGATGCCCGCAGGCGGCAAGGGTTGGCGCGGAGGGGACCGGCCGGGACGCGCAAACGGCGCCTCGGTCGGTCCCAGGTTGCAGCAAGCCGCAAACCCGCCCCGCAACTGGCATATCGGCACGCCGCAAGCGGATTTCGATCAGTGAAAACCACGACGCCCCGGCAGCCAGAGGCTCGCCGGGGCGTCGTGCAAGGGCTCAGGGAATGGCCGTCAGGCGACACCCAGCCGCTTGTTGATCACGTACTGCTGGGCAATCGACAGCAGGTTGTTCGTCACCCAGTACAGCACCAGTCCGGCCGGGAAGAAGAAGAACATGAAGCTGAAGGCCAGCGGCATGATCCACATCATCTTGGCCTGCATCGGATCGGCCGGCGCCGGGTTCAGCGCCACCTGCAGCAGGCTGGACGCGGTCATCAGCAGCGGCAGGATGTAGAACGGATCCTTGGCCGACAAGTCATGGATCCAGCCCAGCCACGGCGCGCCGCGCATTTCCACCGACGACAGCAGCACCCAGTACAGCGCGATGAAGAACGGCATCTGGATGAAGATCGGCAGGCAGCCGCCCAGCGGGTTGATCTTCTCCTCGCGGTAGATGCGCATCATCTCCTGCTGCATTTCCTGCGGCTTGTCCTTCATGCGCTCGCGCATTTCCTGGATCCGCGGGTTGACGGCCTTCATCTTGGCCATCGAGGCATAGGCCTTGGCATTCAGCCAGAAGAAGGCGATCTTCAGCAGCACCACCAGGCCGATGATGGACCAGCCCCAGTTGCCGATCATCTTGTGCAGGTTGACCAGCACCCAGAACAGCGGCTTGGACAGCACCGTCAGCCAGCCATAGTCCTTGACCAGTTCCAGGCCGGGCGCGAGCGCTTCGAGCTTGTTTTCTTCCTGCGGGCCGACAAACAGCGTGGCGTCGCTGGTCTTGGTGGCGCCAGGTGCCAGCTCGCCCACCGGCTGCAGCATCGACACCGTGTACAGGCCGTTCGGCAGCTTGGCGCTGCGGAAGTCACGCGGGCTGCCGTCCTTCACCAGCCAGGCGCTGGCGAAATAATGCTGCACCATGCCGACCCAGCCGTCGTCAGCGTGCTGGATGTGCAGCGGCGAATCGCCAGCCTCGTGCTTGTCCAGCGACTTGAAGTCGATCTTCTGGAACTTCTTCTCGGCGGTGTAGACGGCCGGGCCGGTGAAGGTGCTGTAGAAGGACGAGCCACCTGCGGGCGCCACGCTGTCGCGCTGCAGCTGCAGGTAGAGCTGCGGCTGCAGCGGGGTGCTGCCGACATTGACCAGCTCGTGCTTCACGCCCATCGTGTATTCGCCACGGCGGAAGGTGTAGGTCTTGACCAGCTTCAGGCCGCCCACATCAGGCGACTCGAAGCGCACCGACAGGCTGTCCTGCCCGTCCTTCAGCGTGCGCTCGCCCGGCGCCACGCTCATCAGCGTCAGGTGCGTCGGCAATTGCGCGCCGTTCGGGCCGATCACGCCGGTCTGGGCCAGGTAATGGTGGCCGGCGCTGTCCAGCACCGCGACCGGCTTGGTCGGATCGGCATCGTCCTTGTACTTCGGCAGCTCGACCCGCACGATGTCGCCACCGCGGGTGTCCAGCGTCACGTTCAGCACGTCGGTCTTGACGGTGAACTGCTCGCTGACCGCCGGTGCGGCCGGGCTGGTCGTGCCGGGCACGCCAGCCGTGCCAGCCACCGCAGGCACGCCTGCAGCGGAAGTCGCCGCGCCAGCAGCCGAGGCCGCCGCACCGGACTCGGCCACCGGGGCGCCGAACAGCGTGGGATGGCCGTTGTGCTTGTTCCACCCGTCCCAAAGCAGGACGAGCGACATCGTGAACACCACCCACAAAAGGGTTCGGCGCATATCGGTCATGAGGAAGGCCCGGAAGATGTCTTTGCGACAGGAGAAGGATAGGCGCCAGGCCCGCTGGCCTCGGCGAACAGATGGCGGAACAGGCGCGGCCGCTCAACGGGCACCGGGTCGCAGCCACCGGCACAGGCCGGATGGCAGCGCAACAGGCGCGCGGCGGTCAGGTAGCTGCCGGCTGCGGCGCCGTGTTGCGCCAACGCGTCCAGCGCGTAGCGCGAGCAGGTCGGCTCGAAGCGGCAGCTGCTGCCCAGCCAGGGGCTCAGCAGCAAGCGATAGGCGTGCACGGGCCCGGCCAGCACACGGCGCGGCCAAGCCCGCCAGCCCCGAACAGGGGACAGCGAAGGCGGTGCGGCATCGGCAACAGGCTGGGTCACGGCCGCACAGATGGTGTCCGGTCGCGACAAAACAAGCCCGGGTTCGCCGCTGGCCATGCGCGGGCCGCTCAGCCGGCCGCAGCGCGGCCACGGCCCCGCGCGCCCGGCTGCGAAGGCGGGCGCGGCGTGGCCGGCAGCGGCGAGCGCGCTGCGCGGGTCAGCAACACGGCGATTTCGTCGTGTGCGCACTCGCGCAGGTTCTCTGAAGCCGGGCTGAGGAACTGGTGCCGATCAAACGGCGCGCGCAAACGCACCACCCACAGGCCGGCCGGCAGGCTGGCCATGTGATGCAGCATGGCTGCGCGCAGCTGGCGCTTGATCAGGTTGCGTGTCACCGCCCGCTTGGCATGCCGCTTGGGCACGACCAAGCCCAGCCAATGGCCCTCGGGAAGCGGGTCAGCCGCAGCTGGCGAGGACTCATCCACAAGCAACTGGCTTTCGGGCGGCCCGCCTGTGGATAACTCTGGTGACAACTGCGGGACAACCGGTTCGCAAGCGAGCGGCGCAGCTTTTCCGGCCGGCCGTCGCGCGGTTGAAGGCCCGCTGGCGACGTAGTGAACGGCGAAGTGAGCACTTCGCGAACGCTGCGGCGCAGCCAGCACACGCTGAAAATCGGCCGAGCGCAAGATGCGGCCGATCATGGCGCGCGGCTTAGACCTGCGACAGCTTCTTGCGGCCCTTGGCGCGGCGCGCGTTGACCACGGCGCGACCGCCACGGGTCTTCATGCGGACGAGGAAACCGTGCGTGCGGGCACGGCGGACCTTGGAAGGCTGATAAGTGCGCTTCATGGGTGTTCTACCTAGGTTGGAAGGCGGTCGGAGGGGCGGACTGTCTGGCGCTGCCGGGTGGCCCGAGCTGCAGGCAACAAGCCTACACATCAGACACACCCCCCGACACTTTCAGCGGCTCATGCAAGCTGGCTCGCGGTGGACGCGGTGGAAAATCGGCGCTCCAAAAAGCCCCGCTCCTCACCCACGCTCCCCACCCAGCAAGCAGCCCTGCAAGCGCAGTCCTGTCGTTCGGGAAACCTAGCATTAAATCAAAAGCTGGGCCGGCCGTCAAACAGGCTGGCGCCAAGCCCCGCCAGCGCGACCACCCTGGCCGCGCATCGACGGGGATTGACCTGGCGCGAAAAACTGTGGATAACCGCGCTTGGCGACTGGCAGGGAATGCGTAGAATCCAGCCGCTCGATAAGAACTTGTCCACATGAGCATTGACCTCTGGCAGCGCGGTTGCGACCGACTCGCGATCGAACTGCCCGAACAACAGTTTTCCACCTGGATCCGGCCTTTGCCGCCCGCCGACATCAGCGATGCCGGCGAAGCGGGGGCTGTGGCTTCGCTGCGTGTCCCGAACCGCTTCAAGCTGGACTGGATCCGCTCGCAATACAGCGCCCGGATCGAGAGCGTTCTGAGCGAGCTGGCCGGCAAGCCGGTGCGGCTGGAGCTTTCGCTCGCGCCGCGCGAAGCCGCACCCGCCGGCACCATTCCCCGCCCACTGCCCAGCCGACCGCACAGCGCCGCCGAGGTGTTGCACCGCGCGCTGATTGGCGGCGGCGGTGCGCCTGTGGCGGCCTCGGTTGCGACAGGCGCCACCTTCGCTTCAGGCAGCTCGGCCAGTGCCAGCCACAGCTTCCACAGCCATGCCGTCAGCGATGCCGCAGCCGCCGTGCGCCTGGCCCAGGCTGCGTTGGCCCAGGCCCAGGCCAACGCGGAGTCCGATCAGCAGGCGCAGATGCAGGCCGGGCAGGTCGGGCAACAAGGCCAGCCCGGCCTGACCAATGGCAGCACCGCCGCCCTGCGCATGTCCGGCGACACCAGCGGCGCCGCACCGCTGCCGCCGCGCCCTGGCACGCTGCAGCCGCCGCCGGCCGCCAGCCGCAGCCGGCTGAACCCGGTGCTGACTTTCGACACGCTGGTCGCCGGCCGGGCCAACCAGATGGCTCGGACCGCCGCACTGCACGTGGCCGGCGCGCCGGGCGCGATGTACAACCCGTTGTTCATCTACGGTGGCGTGGGCCTGGGCAAGACCCACCTGGTGCACTCGGTGGGCAACGCGTTGCTGCGCGACAACCCGAATGCGCGCGTTTTGTACCTGCACGCCGAGCAGTTCATCTCCGACGTGGTGAAGAACTACCAGCGCAAGACCTTCGACGACCTGAAGGCCAAGTACCACCAGCTGGACCTGCTGCTGATCGACGATGTGCAGTTCTTCGCCGGCAAGGAGCGCACCCAGGAGGAGTTCTTCAACGCCTTCGAGGCGCTGCTGGCCAAGCGCGCGCACATCATCATGACCAGCGACACCTATCCCAAGGGACTGGTGGACATCGACGAGCGCCTGACCAGCCGCTTCGACTCCGGGCTGACCGTGGCCATCGAGCCGCCGGAGCTGGAAATGCGCGTGGCCATCCTGCTGGCCAAGTCGCGCCAGGAAGGCGCGCCGATGCCGGAAGACGTGGCATTTTTCGTTGCCAAGAACGTGCGGGCCAATGTGCGCGAGCTCGAAGGCGCGCTGCGCAAGGTGCTGGCCTATGCCAAGTTCTCGCACAAGGACATCACCATCCACCTGGCGCGCGAGGCGCTGAAGGACCTGCTGTCGATCCAGAACCGGCAGATCTCGGTGGAGAACATCCAGAAGACGGTTGCCGACTTCTACAAGATCAAGATCGCCGACATGTACTCGAAGAAGCGCCCGGCCAGCATCGCCCGGCCGCGCCAGATCGCGATGTACCTGGCCAAGGAACTGACCCAGAAGAGCCTGCCCGAGATTGGCGAGCTCTTCGGCGGCCGCGACCACACCACCGTGCTGCACGCGGTGCGCAAGATCGGCGGCGAACGCCAGAAGAACACCGAATTGAACCAGCAGCTGCACGTGCTGGAGCAAACCCTCAAGGGATGAATGGGGCACCCGGTCTTGCGAAACACGCAAGCCCACCCGCCGGGCGGCTGGCTCGGCCACCTTGGGACGGCCCGGCGCCGGCCTCATGGGGCCTGTGTGGCGGTGTTATGAAGCGTCTCAGTAGCTGTCCGGCTAAATCGTTGAAAAAACAAGCGAAAATGCGCGGTCAGCGCGTTCACACGGGGATCCAATGATTGTTCTGAAAGCCGCACAACAACAACTGCTGGGCGCATTGCAGGCGGTGGCCGGCATCGTCGAGCGGCGGCACACCTTGCCCATCCTGGCCAACGTGCTGGTGCGCAAGACCGGGGATCAGATCGAGCTGACCACCAGCGACCTGGAGATCCAGGTGCGCACCACGGCCACGCTGGGCGGCGACGCTGGCAATTTCAGCACCACCGTCGGCGCGCGCAAGCTGATCGACATCCTGCGCTCCATGCCCGGCGACCAGATCGTCTCGCTGAGCGCCAGCGGCAGCAAGCTCACGCTGCAGGGCGGCAAAAGCCGCTTCACGCTGCAAAGCCTGCCGGCCGAAGATTTCCCGCTGGTCAACGAGGCAGCCGACTTCGGCCCGGCCTTCAGCGTGCCGCAGAAGGTGCTCAAGGGCCTGATCGACCAGGTGCACTTCGCGATGGCGGTGCATGACATCCGCTACTACCTGAACGGCATCCTGTTCGTTGCCGAAGGCAAGGCCTTGACCCTGGTGGCCACCGACGGCAGCCGCCTGGCGCTGGCCGCCGCGCAGCTGGAAGTCGACCTGCCCAAGCAGGAGGTCATCCTGCCGCGCAAGACGGTGCTGGAGCTGATGCGCCTGCTGAAGGACGACAAGGACAGTGACGCCTCGATCGAGATGCGCTTTGCCGGCAACCAGGCCAAGTTCTCGTTCTCGGGCATGGAGTTCGTCACCAAGCTGGTCGAGGGCAAGTACCCGGACTACAACCGCGTGATCCCGAAGAACCACAAGAACATCATCACGCTGGGTCGCCAGCCGCTGTTGTCCAGCCTGCAGCGCGCCGCCATCCTGACCAGCGAGAAGTTCAAGGGCGTGCGCCTGAACATCGAGCCCGGTGCGCTGAAGATCGCCTCCAGCAATGCCGAGCAGGAAGAGGCCAAGGAAGAGCTGGAGATCGACTACGACGGCCCGACCATCGAGGTCGGCTTCAACGTCACCTACCTGATGGACGCGCTGTCCAACATGGGCCAGGAGATGGTTCGGCTGGAGATGCATGACGGCAGCTCCGCAGCACTGATCACCGTGCCTGAGCAGGAAGGCTTCAAGTACGTCGTGATGCCGATGAGGATCTGAGGCCGCCGCACGGCGCCGAACCGATTCGACACCCGCGGGCCCTTCGGCCCGCAACCTGTTTCTGAGGGGGTCGCAGGCACCTAGCCTGGCAGCCCTCCGCGTAGAGAAAAATGCCATGAGCGACCCGAAAAAAGCCCCCCAGGACAAGCCCGCCGACGACGGCGTGAGGCAGGGCATCGTGCCGTCGGCCGAAGGCCAGGCCATGGCCACCGGCGCGATGGATTCGGGTGGCTATGGCTCCGATTCGATCCAGATCCTCGAAGGCCTGGAAGCCGTGCGCAAGCGCCCCGGCATGTACATCGGCGACACCTCCGACGGCACCGGCCTGCACCACCTGGTGTTCGAGGTGGTGGACAACTCCATCGACGAAGCGCTGGCCGGCTACTGCGACGACATCGTCGTCACCATCCACACCGACAACTCGATCTCCGTGGTCGACAACGGCCGCGGCATCCCGACCGGCGTCAAGATGGACGACAAGCACGAGCCCAAGCGCTCGGCCGCCGAGATTGCGCTGACCGAGCTGCACGCCGGCGGCAAGTTCAACCAGAACTCGTACAAGGTCTCCGGCGGCCTGCACGGCGTTGGGGTGTCCTGCGTCAACGGCCTGTCCAAGTGGCTGCGCCTGACCGTGCGCCGTGACGGCAAGATGCACTTCATCGAGTTCAAGCAGGGCGTGCCGCAGGATCCACTGATCGAGATGCGCGATGGCATGGCGACCAGCCCGATGCGCATCACCGGCGACACCGAGAAGCGCGGCACCGAGGTGCACTTTCTGCCGGACACCGAGATCTTCCAGCAGAACAACGAGTTCCACTACGAGATCCTGGCCAAGCGCCTGCGCGAGCTCTCGTTCCTGAACAACGGCGTGAAGATCCGCCTGGTCGACGAGCGCAACAACAAGGAAGACAACTTCGCCTACGCCGGCGGCGTCAAGGGCTTCGTCGAGTTCGTCAACAAGGGCAAGAAGACCCTGCATCCGAACATCTTCCACGCGGTGGGTGACAAGACCAGCGACCAGGGCACCAACGTCGGCGTGGAAGTGGCCATGCAGTGGAACGACTCGTTCAGCGAGAACGTGCTCTGCTTCACCAACAACATCCCGCAGCGCGACGGCGGCACCCACCTGACCGGCCTGCGCGCCGCAATGACGCGCGTGCTGAACAAGTACATCGTCGACAACGAGCTGGCCAAGAAGGCCAAGGTCGAAGTCAGCGGTGACGACATGCGCGAAGGCCTGGCCTGCGTGGTCTCGGTCAAGGTGCCCGAGCCCAAGTTCTCCAGCCAGACCAAGGACAAGCTGGTCTCCAGCGAAGTGCGCGCGCCGGTGGAAGACATCGTCAGCCGCCTCTTGACCGACTGGCTGCTCGAGAACCCGAACGACGCCAAGACCATCTGCGGCAAGATCGTGGACGCCGCGCGCGCCCGCGAAGCCGCCCGCAAGGCCCGCGAAATGACCCGCCGCAAGGGCGTGCTGGACGGCATGGGCCTGCCCGGCAAGCTGGCCGACTGCCAGGAAAAAGACCCGGCGATGTGCGAGATCTACATCGTCGAGGGCGACTCCGCCGGCGGCTCCGCCAAGCAGGGCCGCGACCGGAAGTTCCAGGCCATCCTGCCGCTGCGCGGCAAGATCCTGAACGTCGAGAAGGCCCGCTACGAGAAGCTGCTGTCCAGCCAGGAAATCCTGACGCTGATCACCGCACTCGGCACCGGCATCGGCAAGGGCATGGGCGGGGACGACTTCAACCCCGACAAGCTGCGCTACCACCGCATCATCATCATGACCGACGCGGACGTGGACGGCGCCCACATCCGCACGCTGCTGCTGACCTTCTTCTACCGCCAGATGCCCGAGCTGGTCGAGCGCGGCCACATCTACATCGCCCAGCCGCCGCTCTACAAGGTCAAGCAAGGCAAGCACGAGCAGTACCTGAAGGACGCCCACGAGCTGGACGCCTACCTGCTCAAGGTCGCGCTGGACGGCGCTGCGGTCGACCCCGCCAACGGCCAGCCCGCTATCAACGGCGAGCAGCTGAACGACCTGGCCAACCAGTACGTCACCGCCACCAACGTGATCAACCGCCTGTCCGCCTGGATGGACGTCGAAGCCCTGCGCGCCATCTCCGACGGCCTGGTACTGGACCTGGACAACCTCGAAGCCGCCGAGACCAGCGCGATGGCGCTCAAGGCCGCGCTGCACGACGCCGAAGTCGAAGCCGTCTTCGACGAACGCAGCGACAAGCACCTGCTGCGCATCAGCCGCCGCCACCACGGCAACATCAAGTCCAGCATCATCAGCCCGGACTTCGTGCACGGCGCCGACTACGAAGCCCTGGCCACCGCAGGCCGCACCTTCAAGGGCCTGCTCACCGCAGACGCGCTCGTCAAGCGCGGCGAAGGCGAACGCCAGAAGGAAACCAAGGCCGGCGATTTCCGCCAGGCCATGGCCTGGCTGATGACGCAAGCCGAAAGCGCCGTTGGCCGCCAGCGCTACAAGGGCCTGGGCGAAATGAACCCCAGCCAGCTCTGGGAAACCACGATGGACCCAACCGTCCGCCGCCTGCTGCGCGTCCAGATCGAAGACGCCATCGAAGCCGACAAGGTGTTCACGATGCTGATGGGCGACGAAGTCGAGCCGCGGCGGGATTTCATTGAGACGAATGCGCTGAGGGCGGCGAACATCGACGCTTGACGGCAGCCGCCGCTGCGGCTTGAATCCCGGCATGGGCATCCCACGCTTCATCCAGGAACGCCGCGGCGAAGTCGCCGCGCTTTGCGAACGTCATCGCGCTCGCAAGCTGGAACTGTTCGGCTCTGCCACGCGAGCGGACTTCCAGCCCGAACGCAGCGACCTGGATTTCCTCGTCGAGTGGCCTGACGACTTTCCGCCCGGCGGCTATGCGGCGTCCTTCTTCGGTCTGAAACAGGATCTGGAAATTCTGTTCGCCCGACCGGTGGACCTGCTCACCAACGAGTCCATCGCCAATCCTTACCTGCGCCAGCAGGTCGATTCGGAGCGACTGCCCCTGTATGGCGAGTGACGCCCGCACGTACTTGTGGGATGCGCTCCAGGCGGCCGAACGCGCCATGCGCTTCGCCAACGGGCGTGACTTCGAAAGCTATATGCAGGACGAATTGCTTCGTTCCGCCGTCGAGCGCCAGCTTGAAATCGTCGGCGAGGCCTTGAACCACTTGTGAGAGCTGGAACCGGCCACCGCTGAACAACTGCCCGAACTTCTGGCAGCAATTGGCCCGCGCAACGTCTTGATCCACGGCTACGCCTCCGTGGACAACCGGCTGGTCTGGGATGTGGTTTCGGCCCATCTGCCAACCTTGGCGGTGCGGCTGCGGGCGATGCAGCGGCCGGCGGCAAACCCGTAGCAGCGAGACTCAAGCCAGCCGGCACGGGGTGACTCAGCGCATGGACCACGAAATCGGTGCTGACGAAGGTGAAGGGCAGCGCAAACAGCGCATCCAGCAATCCAGCATGACCGAAGTCGATCCAGATGTTGGTGTCGCTGATGTAGATGCGCTGTGCGGGCATCGGTTCGTCAGACGATCAGCCCGCCACAGCCTGCGCCACCAGCGCCTCGGCCAACTGCGCATGCTTGGCGCGGGCGGCAGCGATGCGGGCTTTGAGCTGGTCGCAGAGGGCGAGGAGTTCGTCCAATTTGGCAACGACGCGATCCTGATCCGCCAAGCTAGGCAACGGCAACGTCATGCCAGCCACCTGTTTGGTCGAGATGTGCGGCACGCCATTGCTACGGCCAGGATCGATCACCTCAACAAACAGCGGTGAACGCAGCCAATGCAGCAAGTACTCGGGTCGAACCAAATCGGGCATAGGCGCGAGCTTCGCAACTCGTTGCAACAGCAGGCAAGGAAGGTCTTGCTCCCTTACTACCGCAACCTTGAGGCCCGTTGAAATGATGGGACGGTCCAGTGACAGCAGCACGTCGCCAGCCGCCAGCGTGAAGTTCGCAAACTCGTCAAGTCGATCCCCTTCAATGCAAGCACATTCTTGCCAGTCGACGGATCCATGGCCAATGTTCACATTGCGCACGAGCCGAACGCCACTAGGAACAAACCACTCGCTCTTGAAGGCATAGCCATTCAGGAATTTCACGGCGTCGCCGAGACGAACCTTGTTCCAGTTGCCAGCCGGCTGCTGCGTCAGCACGCCACGAAATCCCAACCTGCGCAGCGCTTGCTTCAAGCTCTCGATACTGAAGTCCGACGTGAACACCGCATCAAACTGCCCCGCCAACCGCTGCCAACACGCCTGAAACTCATCCGCATCCCGAGCCTGGGTCAGACTGTCAAGCAGCACCTGCACCAGCCGAGCGTGCGCGGCCTCGGCGTCTTGCTGCCGCGCCTCCAGCCGGTCGCACAGGGCCATCAGTTCATCGACCTTGGCGACGATGCGGTGTTGTTCGGCGAGCGGCGGCAGGGGGAACGCGCATGACCTCAGCTGGGTCATGTTGATCGACGCGAGGTTCGTGGTTTGCTTGGACGAACCTGCGAAGTAGGTTCGAGCTGGGACACTGTTCAGGTACAACTCGGCCCATCTTGGTTCGAATTCGTAACTGCAAGGCCGAGCGCGGAATACGTGATTCTGATGCAAGCAATGCGCGATCTGCCCCTTCCAGATCGCCGTGCGCCCGACCTTGTCCCAGTCACCACCTTCAGTGATGAGCAGGTCGCCTGCCTGTAGCTCGTACTTCGGTGCTTCGTCTTCCGGTATCTCAATGCGCTTGACATCTTCCAGAGACAGGAACCCGCGCTGGACATTCGCCACTCGCAAATAGGGCAAGGCGACCAACTTGCGTGCCCCCAGCTTACGGCCTAGCGTCACGCCACCGGTGATGTGCAGCAGCGCGTCCAGCGCCTGCCATGTCCAGGACGACGGGATTTCGAACGGGGGGTCTGTCGCGACTGTTGGTTCCAGTGCTCTTTGCTTTCGCGTGCCGCCGGCAGTGGTCTCCACCTTAGCCGCGGTCAGTCGGGCCCCGAGCTGTGATGCGGGCTCATCCTCAGGGTCTTGCGGCACCAGTCGGCCACCCACGGCAAGTTCGATGATCAGGCCGCGCAATCGCGCAATGCCCGATGGCGCATCGGCCAGCAGTGCAAAGCTCTCTGTCAGCAACGCCGTCATTCGCCCCGCTCCAGCGCCTCGGCCAGCACCGCCTTCAACTGCTCCCGCAGCCCGGCAATCTCCGCCTGCATCTGCGCATATTCCGCCAGCAGCACTTCGGGGTCGTGGTTCACCTGCTCGCCCTGGTGCGGGTTCTTGATGTCCAGGTTCCAGCCGCGGGCGGTGATGTCGGCCGCGCTTACTTTCCAGGCGAGTTCATTGCCCTGCCGCGCGGCAAAGCCATCGGCCTCGCTGCCCCACCAGGCTTCCTCGGCGGCGAACTCTTCCACGCGCATTGGCCGCGTCTTGCTGTAGTTCTTCACGCCAGGCGGGTAGGGGTGTTCGTAGAACCACACGTCCTTCGTCGGCCTGCCCTTGGTGAAGAACAGCAGGTTGGTCTTGATGCCGGTGTAGGGGTTGAACACGCCGTTGGGCAGCCGCACGATGGTGTGCAGGTCGCACTCGGTCAGCAGCTTTTCCTTGATGCGGCTCTTGATGCCTTCGCCGAACAGGAAACCATCGGGCAGCACCACCGCCGCGCGCCCGCCGTCCTTGAGCAAATGCATGATCAGCACCAGGAACAGATCCGCCGTTTCGCGCGTGCGCCAGGTGGCCGGGAAGTTGGTTTCGATGCCGTCTTCTTCCATGCCGCCAAACGGCGGGTTGGCGACGATGCAGTCCACCCGGTCCTTCGGGCCCCAGCTGATCAGCGGCTTGGCCAGTGTGTTGTCATGCCGGATGTTGCTGGGCACCTCGATGCCGTGCAGGATCATGTTGGTGGTGGCCAGCAAGTGCGGCAGCGGCTTTTTCTCCACGCCGCTGATGCTGGCCTGCAGCACGCGTTCGTCCTCGGGCGTCTTCACGTAGCGGCTGCGCTTGTGCTCGATCGTGCAGGTGAGGAAGCCGCCGGTGCCGCAGGCCGGGTCCATCACCTTCTCGCCCAGCTTCGGATCCACCATGCGCACCATGAACTCGGTGACTGGCCGTGGCGTGTAGAACTCGCCAGCGTTGCCGGCCGTCTGCAGGTCGCGCAGCAGCTGCTCGTACATGTCGCCGAAGGCGTGGCGCTCCTGGGCCTTGTTGAAGTCCACCGCCTCCTGGATCTTGTTGAGCACCTGGCGGATCAGCTGCCCGCTCTTCATGTAGTTGTAGGCGTCCTCGAAGACGTTGCGCACGACATAGGCCACCGGCGTCTGGCTGTGGCCTTTCACCGGGTCAGTCAGGTTCTGCAGACCGGGGAACAGCTCGTTGTCGATGAAGCTCTTCAGCTCCTCGCCGGTCATGCCTTCAGGGTTGGCCGCCCAGTTGCGCCAGCGGTAGGCCTCGGGCAAGGGCGAGCTGTAGCTGTCGCTCATCAGCTCCCATTCCTGCTCCCGGTCATCCAGGATTTTCAGGAACAGCATCCAGACGAGCTGGCCAATGCGCTGGGCGTCACCGTCGACGCCCACGTCCTTGCGCATGATGTCTTGGATGGATTTGATCGAACTGCTGATGGACATGGGATCGGGGTGGGGATCGGGGTCGGATTTCAAGAAGCGGGCGGCAATGCCCGTGCCGCGCCGCAGCGTGGCGGCGCCATGCTAACCAGCGGAACGCTTCAGGCTTTGCGCAGCTCGTACAGCTGCGCTTCCAGCTCGGCGACGGCCTGCGTGTAGCCGGCCTTGCTGCCAAAGGCCTGCACCAGCTCCATCGGCGCGCCCATCTGGCTGAACGGCGGCAAACGCAGGATTTTCAGGTCTTCGATGGGCTCGATGCCGGTGTCGGCATATTTGTCGAGCAGGGCTTCCAGCACCTGGCGCGCGGCGCCCTGGTACTTGGCGAAGTAGTTGCGCTTCTTGACGTTCTCGGCGCGCTCGCGGCGGGACAGCGGCGGCTGGTCAAAGGCAACGTGGCAGATCAGGTCGAAGGCGTCCAGCGGCTTGCCAAGCTTGGCCTCCACCTCTTCCTGCAGTGCCTCCCACAGCACGCCTTGCGCGGCCAGCTCGTCGATCACCGCCCTCTTCTGCTCGGCGCTGTTCCAGCGGCGCAGGAAGGCATCCATGGTGGCGAACTGCTTGTTCACGCAGCCGCGGGTGTAGTCGCGCAGCGATTCGGTGATGAGCTTGCCGTCTGCACCGTAGTACTGCACCCGCTCAGCCACGATGTGCACGTTCACATCGCCGCCGATGACGTAGCGCTTGCGGCCTTCACCACCACCGCCGCCGTCACCGCCCGCGTCACCATCACCGCCGCCGCCGCCGTCCCCCTGCCCGCCGGGCACGCCTTCGCCGCCAGGGCCATCGGTCAACTCATCGGTCGGCACCGGTGTTTCGTCTGCCTTGGGCTCGTAGATCTGCACCGGGTCGCCATCAAAGGCGGGGTCGGCAAACAGTTCGGTGGCCTTCTTGAAGTCCATGATCGTGAACCAGAACTTGCCGAAGTCCTCGTTGATGCGGGTGCCGCGGCCGATGATCTGCTTGAACTCGGTCATGGACCGGATGTGCTGGTCCAGCACGATGAGCTTGCAGGTCTGCGCGTCCACGCCGGTGGTCATCAGCTTGCTGGTGGTGGCGATGACGGGGTAGCGGCTCTCGGGGTCGATGAAGTTGTCCAGCTCGGCCTTGCCTTCGGGGTCGTCACCGGTGATGCGCATCACGTACTTGCGGCTCTCGCGCACCCGCTCGGGGTTCAGGTTCACCAGCGCCTGGCGCATGCGCTCGGCGTGGTCGATGTCGTCGCAGAAGATGATGGTCTTCTGGAACGGATCGCTGGCCTTCAGGAACTCGGTCACCTTGGCGGCCACGGCCTGGGTGCGCATCTCCAGCACCAGCCCACGGTCCATGTCCTTGAGGTTGTAGATGCGGTCTTCGATGGGCTGGCCGTGCTTGTCCAGCATGCCCTTGGGCGGGCGCCAGCCTTGCAGGTCACGGTCGAAATCGATGCGCACCACCTTGTACGGCGCCAGGAAGCCGTCTTCAATGCCCTGGCGCAGGCTGTAGGTGTAGACCGGCTCGCCAAAGTAGAAAGTGCTGGAAACGTCCTTGGTTTCCTTGGGCGTGGCGGTCAGGCCCACCTGGGTCGCGCTGCTGAAGTAGCTCAGGATGTCGCGCCAGGCCGAGTCGTCAGCCGCGCTGCCGCGGTGGCATTCGTCCACCACGATCAGGTCGAAGAACTCGGGCGAGAACTGCTTGTAGATGTTCCTGTCTTCCTCGGCGCCAGTGACGGCCTGGTAAAGCGAAAGATAGATCTCGTAGCTGGTGTCGATCTTGCGGCCGGTGATCTTGGTCATCGCCGCGCCAAAGGGTTTGAAGTCGTTGTTCTTGGTCTGGTCGACCAGGATGTTGCGGTCGGCCAGGAACAGGATGCGCTTGGCCTGCCGACTCTTCCAAAGCCGCCAGATGATCTGGAATGCGGTGTAGGTCTTGCCGGTGCCGGTGGCCATCACCAGCAGCACGCGGTCCTGCCCGCGCGCCACGGCTTCTACCGTGCGGTTGATGGCGTTGACCTGGTAGTAGCGCGGCGCACGGCCGCTGCCATCGTCGTAGTAAGGCACCTGGGCCTTGGGCGCCGAGGTGGCGTCCAGCCCGCGCCAGGCGCAAAAGCGTTGCCAAAGTTCTGCCGGGCTGGGGAACTGGTCCAGCGTCAGGTGGGTTTCAACCTGTGAACTCGTGCCGCTTCGGTCATGGAAAACAAAGCCATCGCCGTTGCTGGTGAACGCAAAGGGCAAGTCCAGTGACTCGGCATAGTCCAGTGCCTGCTGCATGCCTTCGCCCGGGCCGTGGGTGTTGTCCTTGGCCTCGATGACGGCGATGGGCAGGTTGGCCTGGTGGTACAGCACGAAGTCGGCCCGCCGGGCCTGGCCCCGTGTGTGCAGCTTGCCACGCACGATGACACGGCCCTTGGTGAAGGTGACCTCCTCACGCACCTGCCGCTGAATGTCCCACCCGGCCTGCGCAATGGCAGGCGCAATGAACTTGGTGCAGATGTCCCGTTCGGATAACGATTTCTTGTCCACCCTTCGTCCCCCTGGATGCATTCTGAATGCATTTACATCCAGTTGCAGGGCCCATCGGTTCCTTTGGTGAGGCGAAGGCCGCGATGGCGCAATGTGTCGCTCAACCCATTTCGCAATAGAACCATCAAGACCCCATTTGGTCCTGCCGGAATTTCAGGGAGCACCGCCATGCGCTGCTCATCTCAAGCCAAGCCCATCGGCGACCTCAAGGCCAATGCCGCCGAAGTGTTGGCGCGACCGGCGGAGCAGCGAGAACCCTTGGTCATCACGCAAAACGGTGAGGCCACGGGCATGCTGCAGGATGTCGCCCCGTTCGAGGAGACCCAGGAGACCTTGGCGCGGCTGGATATCCTCGCCCTGGGCAAGCAGGACGTGGCGACAGGCAAGGTAGCACCGGCCGCTCGCGCGTCTTCTCGAACTCCTCGGGCCTGATGTGAAGCGGCATGCCTGGGAGTGCTCATGATGAATGCTTGATCGCCAGCAAGCCCTGGTTGCCCCGCAGGGTGTCCACTGCCGCCAGCGGGTGTGCCGCAATTGGCGCGCTGGCGCAAGGAGGATCCGTGCGCGTGCTGGTGGTCGAGGATGACGCGCTGCTGCGCGACACGCTCAAGCGCGATCTGGAGCGCAGCGGCTTCGCCGTTGACGTCGCGGCTGACGGCGTGGACGGCGAGTTCCTCGGCGCCAGCGAGACGTACGACGCGGTGGTGCTCGATCTCGGCTTGCCACGACTGCCCGGGCTGGAGGTGCTGCGGCGCTGGCGCAGCGCTGGGCACCTCATGCCGGTCATTGTGCTGACCGCGCGCGACCAATGGCACGAGCGCGTGGCCGGACTCAAGGCCGGGGCGGACGACTACCTCGGCAAGCCTTTTCATCTCGAGGAGCTGCTTGCTCGCCTGCAGGCGCTGCTCAGGCGCGGCGGTGCCGGGCATCCCCCTCGGCTGAGCCGGGAGGGCGTGGAGCTCGACCAGGAACACCAGGCGGCGATCGTCGATGGCGTGCGGACCGAGCCGCTGACGGCGCTGGAGTTCCGGTTGCTGCGCTACCTGATGGTCCACAGCGGCCAGGTGGTGTCCAAGTCGACGCTAGGCGACCACGTCTACGAGCGCGACATGGACCCCGACAGCAACGTCATTGAGGTCTACATCAACCGGCTGCGCCGCAAGATCGGCAAGGACCTGATCCGCACGCGGCGCGGCCAGGGCTACGTGTTCGACGGAACGCCATGACCTCGCTGCGCCGGCGGCTGCACCGGGTCGTGATCGTGCTGGTCATTGGTTTGCTCAGCCAGTGGCTCATCGCCGACCGGATGATCGTCCATGTCGACGAGAGCGAAATGGCCACCCGGCTGCAACACGACGCCGATTCGCTGGCGTCGGCGATCACCGTCCGTCCGGACCGGGGCGTCAGCGTGGACTTCTCGCGGGTCGGCCAGATCTACGGGCGCCCGGGCTCCGGCCACTACTTCGTGCTGCGCTCCGCACGCACGGCGCTCGTTTCGCCGTCCTTCGGCGACGCGCGGCCCTTCGCCTTGCCGGCCGCCGCGAGCGAATCGGTCACGCGTGTGGAAGGGCCGTTCGGGCAGCCGCTGCTGGTGCTGGTGCGCCGCCTGCAGCTGGGCGATGCGGTGATCGACATGGCCGTGGGCGAGGACCTCAGCGCGCTGCAGGCGCAGCTGCTGGCGTTTCGCCTGCTGTTCCTCGCCGCGTCGGTTGCCATCCTGTTGGCATCGGCGGCCATCCAGCGCCTGGAGATCCGGCGCGCGCTGCACTCCGTGGAACAGGCGCGCGACGCCATCCTCCGGCTGCCGAAGGGCATCGCGCCGGTTGACACCACGGATGCGCCCGAGGAGATCCGGCCGCTGCTGGAGGAAATTGATCGGCTCATGGGCTTCGTCGAGCGACGCCTGCACGAATCGCGCACCGCCATCGGCAACCTCTCGCACGCCGTGAAAACGCCGCTGGCCGGGCTGCTGAGGCTGACGGAGGATCCGCTGTTCGATGCGCACCCCGATCTGCGGCAGGCGCTGCACGAGCAGATCGAGGCCATCCGCGTACGCATCGAGCGCGAGCTGACGCGCGCACGCATCGCCGGCGACCGGCGCTCAGGCCCGGGCTTCGATGCCCGCGCCGAACTGCCGGCCCTCGTGCAGATGCTGGCGCGCATCCACCACGGCAAGACGCTCGACATCCGCTGGCAGGCCCCCGAGCGGGTGCTGCCCTTCGATCGCGAGGACCTGCTCGAGGTGATCGGCAACCTCGCGGACAACGCCTGCAAGTGGGCCGCATCACGGGTGCGCATCGAGATCGAGGAAGGCGATGGGCTGCGCATCGTCGTTGCCGACGACGGCCCGGGTTGCGCACCGGACCTGCTCGACACGCTGGGGGCACGCGGCCTGCGCGCCGACGAAACCCGGCCGGGCCACGGCATCGGCCTGGCCATCGTGCGAGACATTGCCGATGCGGCCGGTGGCGGCCTGCTGTTTCGCCCCTCGGCATCGCTGGGCGGGCTGGAGGTGGAGGTCCGGCTGCCCCGTTGACGAAGCCGGCGCCGCCCGTTCAGCTTGAACTTAGCCTTGCCCTCTACAAACGCGGCATGACGTCCCCTTCTGCGGACGCCCGGGCATTCAACACGAGGCATCGCACATGCAATCCAGACAGCTCCTGCTCACCGCCGTGGCCGCGTTCATCGCGGCCGGGACGGCCACATCGGCCTTCGCCGCCTCCATTCAAGTCGGCAAGAGCGGCAAGACATTCACCTCCAGCGCGGTCCAGTGCAGCGCCCACCCGGACACCGGCGTGACGGTGCCGATGGTGCAGGCCGGCCTTTACAACCCCAAAGCCAGCGCGAGCGCCACCGTGGCGCTCAACGGGACCCGGGTCAAGACGGTGGTGGCCACCGACCCCGTTGCCGACGTCTGGCTCGCCGATGGCAACAACACCGTCGTCGTCGCACTCAACAAGAGGCTGGCGGACACGTATGCCTTCGCGGTGACCCCGGGGCAGTGCAGCCTGCCAGACACCTCGGACAACACCTTCAGCGCTGACGGCACGCTCGAATACGCCGCCAGCGGCAAGTCGTACGCGACCGTGACGCCAGGGTGTGCTCAGAATCCTGGCACCGGCCAGCTGCAGCCGTACGTGAACTTGTTCGACAACGGCGGCTACCTGCTCAACGTGTCGGTCAACAACATCCCGCTGACGCAGCTGAGCGCCCAGAGGCCCCACACGCCGGTTTTCCTCAGAGCGGGCGTTAACGTCATCTCTGCGGCCAACGGCAGCCTGTCCACCGACTACTACATTCGTGACGGTGGCAACGGCCAATGCGCGCTCTGAACCCAAGCTGCGCCTGCCTCGCATCGAGGCGTTCGCGCAGTGCCTCTGCGACTGCGTCATGCCTTCGAGCCGCTGCAACGCTTGCGCCACGGCCCCCTGGGCGGCCGGCCGGAGTTACCGGCAGCTCAGCGCGTGTACGCCTGCCCTTCGGTGACCTTGTACGACCACGGCAGATCCGCGTTCTTCCAGCCGTTCACATCCCGCCGGCCAGTCGGCCCCATGTCGCCCTCAAAGCCGTCCACCACCGAATACACCTTGGTGTAGCCCGCCTCCTGCAGCAGGTTGGCGGCGCGGGAGGAGCGGTCGCCGGAGCGGCAGATGAGGATGACGGCGTCGGTCTTGCTGTCGTTCATGCGGGCGGCGAGCGCGGCCACGGCGCTGACGAAGTCGGAGTTGGGCGACATCGCGTAGCGGTTGTTCTTCTTGTCCCAGCTGACCGGGTCGTCCAGCTCCATGTAGGGAATGTTCTGGTCGGTGACCAACGGGGTGCCGAGGAACTGGAACTCGCCCTTGGTGCGGATGTCGATGAACAGCACGTGCGCGCCGCCCTCGGTCTTCATCTTGTAGGCCTCGGGCGCGGAGAGGTAGAGGCCGAGCTTGCTCTGCTTGGCTTCGGGCAGCTTGCTGACGTCCACCGGCTGGTAGCCGCCCGCAAAGGCGGAGGCCACGGACAGGGCCGCGGCCAGGCAAAGGATCGCTTTCTTCATGTGCTTTCTTCCCACGCTCCGACGGATCGAAGCATCCTCTTGGTTGATGTTCGCGGCGCCGAGCGCCTTGGCGCCTGGCCGCAGGTGAGAGAGCCATCCGCGTCGCCGGGCCTCGCGTGAACGCCGCCCGAAAGAGGTCCCGACGAGCCTCTCCGCCCATACTGCTGGGCGCCAACAAGATGTGCAGCGACGATAGCGCCCGGGGCCCAAGGTGAGCGAGCGCCCCGGTGTGACAGTGGGCCGGTCGCAACAGCTGGGGCAAGTCCGGAGCGCCTTGGCGGCTCACCTCATCTGCCTGACACAGCGGCCCTTGCTTGACGCCGGCCTCCGCGCCCGGCGAGACTGCCGCCTTCATTTCCCAGCCGCGCGTCCTCACGAGGGACGCCGCCACTTCATGCCCCGTCGTCCCCCTCTGCTGCGCACCCTGTGCGCCACCGCTGCCGTCCTGGCCCTGTCCGCCGCCGCCTTCCCCGGCCTCGCCGCCGAAGGCGACAAGCCCGCCACTCGGGTGCGTGGCGAGATTCCTGCCGAATACCGCTGGGATTTCACGGCCATCTACGCCAACTGGGCCGCATGGGACGCCGACATGCAGCGCATGGAAGCCTTGATGGCGGACTTCGGCAAGCTGCAGGGCAGCCTGAAAAAGGGCCCGGCCGCCTTGCTCAAGGCCTACCAGACGATGGACGAGATCGGCAAGCTGCAGACCAAGCTGTACGCCTACCCGCAGTTGCAGAAGGATGCCGACGGGCGGGACCAGGAAGTGGCCGGCCGCTTCCAGCGCGCGCTGGCGGTGTTCGCCAGGTTCGACGCGGCTTCGGCCTGGTTCCAGCCGGAACTGCTGACGCTGCCACAGGCCAAGGTGAAGGCCTGGCTGGCCGCCACGCCGGCGCTCAAGCCCTATGCCTTCGGCATCACCGACAGCTTCCGCAAGCAGGCGCATGTGCTGGACGCCAAGGGCGAGCAGCTGCTCTCGCTGGCCGGCCCAGTCGGCCGCGCCAGCATGAACGCCTATGACGAGCTGAGCACGTCCGACATCAAGTTCCCGACCATCACCACCAGCGACGGCCAGAGCGTGCTGCTGAGCCCGGGCAACTACCAGGGCCTGCTGTCGAAAAACGCCAACCAGGCCGACCGCGCCAAGGCCGCCGCGGCCCACGTGGGCACCTATGGCGCCCAAGCCAACACCTATGCCGCGATCTACGCCGGCATCCTGCAGCGCGACTGGTTCAACGCCCAGGCGCGCAAGTTCCCCACCACGCTGGACGCTGCCCTGAGCGACAACAACGTGCCGCGCAGCGTGGTCGAGACGCTGGTGGCAACCACCCGCGCCGGCACCGCGCCGCTGCAGCGCTACGCCAGGCTGCGCAAGCAGCTGATGGGCCTGGGCGAATACCACCTGTACGACAGCTCGCGCCCGCTGTTCGCCAGCAGCGAGAGCTATCCATACAAGAAGGCGCTGGGCCTGGTGCTGGAGTCGGTCGCGCCGCTGGGCGAGGACTATGTGCAGCGCTACAAGAAGTTCATGACCGGTGGCCGCATCGACGTCTATGAAAACGACGGCAAGCGCAGCGGTGCCTACAGCGCCGGCGTGTACGGCGTGGGCCCGTTCCAGCTGCTGAACTACAACGACACCATGGACGCGGCCTTCGTGCTGGCCCACGAGGGCGGCCACGCGATGCACACCGTGCTGGCCTACGAGACCCAGCCTTACAGCACCGCCGAATACACCATCTTCGTCGCCGAGGTGGCATCCACCACCAACGAGCGCTTCCTGCTCGAAACCCTGCTGAAGAAGACCACCGACCCCAAGGAGCGCTTCCTGCTGCTGCAGCACGCGGTGGACAGCATCATCGGCACCTTCTACACCCAGGTGCTGTTCGCCGACTTCGAGCTGCAGGCGCACCAGTTGGTCGAGAAGGGCGAGCCGGTCACCACCGAGGTGCTGAACAAGCTCTACGCCGGCCTGCTGAAGACCTACTACGGCGACGCCGTGACGGTGGACGACTTCTACCAGTGGACCTGGGCCCGCATCCCGCACTTCTTCCACACGCCCTACTACGTCTACCAGTACGCCACCTGCTTCGCCTCCTCGGCCCAGCTGTTCAAGGGCATGACGACCGGCAGCGAAGAAGCCAGGAAGGCCGCCACCGCCCGCTACCTGAACATGCTCAAGGCGGGCGGCAGCGACCACCCGATGGCCGAACTCAAGCAGGCCGGCGTGGACCTGACCCAGCGCGCCACGGTGCAGGCCGTGGTGGACCAGCTGGACGCACTGGTCTCGCAGATGGAAGTGGAAGCGGCGAAGATTCCGCGCTGAGCGGGGTCAGCGCGCGTAGGCCATGCCGTCTTCCCAGGCGACGGCCATCTCGCCCAGCAGCCCCGGCGGCACCCGCGTGTCGCCGCGGGCTTCGGCCAGCACCTCGGCCATTGCGGCAGCAATGCGCTGCAGCACCTGCGCCGGTTGGCTCACCTCGCAGACCTTGCGGCCGAACTGGATCAGCTCTTCGGTCGTCGGATAGGCCTTGCCGCGGTGCCGGCCTGCGAACAGCTTCAGTGCCAGCGTGCGGTCCTCCAGCTCGGGGCCGCCCTCGTAGCGGGTGTAGCGGTAGATGGCGGTGGTCACCACGTCGAACATCGGCGCCAGCCAGGCCTCTCGCGTCGAGCGGTAGAGCACGCCGAAGTTCTTCAGGTGCCCGTCGCCATTGCGCACCATCACCGTGAAGGCGACCTGCTCGAAGAAGCGGTGCAAGCTATCGCGTGGCAGCTGCAACTGCTTCAGCAGCTCGGCCACGCGCTGGTAGCTGCCCTGGTACTTGCGGTCCGACAGCACGTCACGCACCCGCAGCCCGGCCAATGCGGCGATGTCCTCGAAACCCAGACGCTCGATGCGCCCGTCGGGCTGGGCCACGAGGTCGAAACGGTCCAGCACCAGCATCTGGCCATCGTCCGACAGCTCGAAAGTGGGGGTGGCAATGCCCGCCCGCTGCGCGGCCTTGAGACACAGGTATTCGTTGGCAGCGAGGCCTGGGTAGGCAGGACTGGCCGCCTTGACGATCAAGGACGGTACCGGCACCGTGGGCCGCTCGGGCACCATGATCTTGGGCTGCATGCCGGCAATGCCGGCGCCGGTGCTGAGGTAGGCGCGCACCAGCTCGTCGAACACCTCGGGCGTGTAAGCCGTCTTCAGCAGCGTGGCACGGTCCATGGCCGGCGCCGGTGGCGCGGGTTCGGCGTCGGGCAAGGTGAAACCCAGGCGGCCAATGCCGTTGGCACCGACCAGCGCCAGCAAATGCATCGGCGTCATCGGCTGCTTCGGGAACAAGGCCCGCAGCCGCATGAACAGATCGCCCTCGGGCAGGTTCTGGTCCATCACCGCGAACAGGTCGCCATCCTGCCAGGTGGCTTGCTCGCTGGCGGGCATCAGCAGCGCCACGACGGGTTGGTCCGGCCGCGGGTCCAGGTAGCGGTATTCGTAGACCGAGCGCTTGATCAATTGGCCAGCGGCCGTGCCATTGATGGCCACCGCCAGCTCCCGGACCTTTTCAGGCAGCATCGCTGCTGTCCTCGTCGTCGTTGAAGCGCGCCGCCACCTCCTGGGCCGACGGCATGCCCACCTTCTCGACGCGCAACGCCAGCCCCAGCGCAGAGAGCACGGCCAGCAGCGAAGACACGGTGACGTCCTCGCCGTCTTCCAGCCGATAGATCACCTCGCGCACCTTGCCAGCGCGTTGGGCCAGATCCTTCTTGCTCAGGCCGGCAGCCTCGCGCCGGGCCTTGAGCAGGCGGCCCAGTTCGTCCGGCAGGCGAATCGTGTCAGTCATGGCTGGCATATTGGCACGAAATGACTGAGTGTGCACGCCATGACTGACACTGCACTCCTCAATCCCGCGCCTCGTCGCCCGAATCCTGCGCCGCAACCGTCGCAGCGCAAATAAATGGGGTCAGAGTCAATTTATCCTTACGACCCTTGGGTGGCGCGGCCGTCATCTCCTGGATAAATTGACTCTGACCCCATTTATTTGAACCACGGTCGGGACTGCGCAACCCAAGCCCGTCAAAGTCCTGGCTTAGTCCAGCGCCAGCACCTCGTCGCCCTCACCGGGTTCACAGGCCGCGCCCAGCGGCGACCAGCCGCGGTGCACCACCACGCGCGTGCCGGCATGACACAGCTCCACGCGCTGGACCTGCGGCGCGTTGTCGCGCACCAGGCCTTCGATGGAAGCCGGCATGCTGACGCGGTAGATGCGGCTCTCCGCTTCTTCGGTCGGATGGTCGTCGTCGTGCACAAACGGAATGAAGGGTTTGACCAGCGCCAGCCAGGGCGCGCTGGCGTCCATCAGCGTGGGCGTGTAGCCGTGGCCGGACAGCCAGGCCTGGGCACGTTCGCGCGGCTGCTCGGGCTGCAGTGCGACCGGGCCCCAGGCGGCGGCCAGCAGCTCGGCCACCCACTGGTTGCAGTTCTGGTAGCGGGTGCTGAAGGGGAAGGCGTTGGCGCTGTAGTCGGCGCCCAGCAGGCGCAAGGCCTCGGCGTTGCTCAGCGCCAGGCGCGCAAGCACTTCGGCCTGTTCGGGCGTGGGCAGCAGCAGCGAGACATAGCCTTCATCGGGCTTGTCGGTGCCGGAGATGAAGCCGGCCACGCCCTGGTCGAACAGGCGCGGCATCTTCTCGTCGCAGGCGTAGTACAGCTGGCGCACGGACCACGGGCCGTTGGCGCTGTCGGCCAGCGCCACGCCGGTGTGCGAATAGCGCTGGCCGAAGCGCTCCAGGTTCTGGCCGGAGCGGGCGATGATGGCCGCGCTGCTGCCGGACTGCTGCAACACCTGCCGCACCACCGCGGCGAAGCGGAACATGCGGTCCTGCTGCGCGCCGTTCAGGTCGGCCGGCAGGTCGCAGAACTGCAGCGAACTGGCGCTGGCCGTGCCCGCCAGCAGGATCAGGCACGCGCCAGGCAGTGCGCGCCAGGAACCGCGCGTCAAGGCGTCAAAGCGTGACCGGGCGGCTCGGCAGCTCGTTCAGCCAGGCGTCTTCGACGACCAGGAAAAACGCTTCGTTGCTGGCAGCCACCGCGAACTGCGTGCCGTAGGGCCGCGGCGTGGCGGTGATGACGTCGCCCGAGCCGAGCTGGGCGCGCGCCAGCGTCAACTGCGGCAGCTCCAGCGTCAGCGTCTCGCCGTCACGGTCCAGCGACTTCAGCGCCAGCTGCACGCGGCCCGGCTGGCCGGCCACC
Organism: Ideonella sp. FW305-24; assembly: GCF_058788035.1. Lineage (NCBI taxonomy): Bacteria > Pseudomonadati > Pseudomonadota > Betaproteobacteria > Burkholderiales > Sphaerotilaceae > Ideonella > Ideonella sp. FW305-24. The sequence continues at coordinate 176,028 of NZ_JBYTAI010000006.1, forward strand.
GCCAGCACCTGCTGGATCTCGTAGTGGCCGTTGGCGGCCTGGCGGTCGTTGGACGAGGAGTTGCTCGAACCGCGGAAAGAGTCGGACACGCTGCCCACCGAGTCGGACGCCGCCGACGACGCGGAAGACGTGAAGCTGCCCGCGTGCGCTGGCACCAATGCGGCCAAGGTGGCGACCAGGGTGGCGGCCGACAGCGCGGCAAGGGTTCGGGCAAACATCGTCATTCGGCTCTCCGGGAAGAAGGCCGCAAGCATAGCGGTTCCAGTGAACGCTTGACCACGCACAGCACGCGCTGGTGACCGTCCGTGACAATCACGCGTCCCGTCTTCGCCACCCGGTTCCGCCGCCATGCTGCCCTTCCGCCCCCCGCGCCCCCCCGGCCGTGTCGCCCCAGCCCGCCCCGCGGTGGACGTTGAACGCCTGCTGGCCCAGGGCCGCGAGCTGCATGCGCAGGGCCGGCTGAAGGACGCGTTTTCGCGCTACCAGGCCATCCTGGCCGCCGAGCCGGCGCATGCCGAAGCGCTGCACCTCGCCGGCGTCTGCTACCTGGGCCTGGGCATGGCCGACATCGGCGTTGCCTTCCTGCGCGACGCCATCGCCAAGCGCCCGGACGCCGCCGACTACCGCGTCAACCTGGCCTCCGCGCTGGCCCGCCAGGGTCAGCTGGCCGACGCCGCGGCTGAGCTTGCGCAAGCCTGCACGCTGCGCCCGGAAGACGCCGAAGCCCGCGCCGAACTCGCCGGCATGCAGCAGGCGCTGGGCCAAGTCGCCGAAGCCGAAGCCAGCTACCAACAGGCGATCAACACCGGCCCGGCCCGCGCCGAATGGCACGAAGCACTGGCCCGTCTGCAGTACCAGCGCTGGGCGGCAAACGAAGCACTGGCCAGCGCCGAAAGCGCCTACGCACTTTCAGACACCGCGCGCCAGCGACTCACGCTGGGCTTTGTGCAACCCAACGCCGCCACGCCACGCCCGTCCGCCGCCGGCCTGCTGCGCGCCTCGCCCGGGCTGGACCTGGCCGCGCTCGAACAAGCCGCCACCGAACGCGACCTGCTGGTCATCGACGATTTCCTGCCCGACCCGCTGGCCTTCCGCGCCCAGGCGCTGGCGCTGTGCGAACAAGCCGCAAGCTACCAGCAAGGCGCAAACTTCCCCGGCGTTCAGACCCCGCCGCAGCCCTGCATGGACGCAATGCAGCGCATTGCCGACTGGCTGGGCCAGCCGCTGAAATGGGACTCGCCGGACACCGGCGCCTTGCGCGCCAGCCTGGCCTCGGACGCCGCACGCGCCGACGTGCATGTCGACAGCCCGACGCAGCCGCACATCTACGGCGGCGTGCTCTACCTCAGCCTGCCCGAGCACTGCCAGGGCGGCACCAGCTTCTACCTCCACCGCGCCACCGGCTGGGTCGGCCGGCCGGACGCCGCCACGCTGAAAGCCGGCGGCTACGGCTCGTTCCTGGACTTCCAGAAGCGCCACCTGCCGCCCAACCGCAAGCAGTCCTTCGCCGACTGGGAACGCCAGCGCGACGCGATCTGGGAGTGGCTGTTCGAGATTCCGATGCGCTTCAACCGCCTGATCGTCTTTCGCAGCGACTTCTTCCACGCGATCAGCGGCCTGTTCGGGGACTCACTGGCGAATGGCCGGCTGGTCCAGCTGTTCCACTTCGAAGGGCAGCGCTGAATTCAGGTGGCTTGTTCAGGTGCCAGGCGAGGCGCTGAAGGCCAGCGCCGCGACCTGCTCGTCGGCCAGCGCCTGGCCTTCCTTGCGCAGCTGCTGGAACACCGCTTCGCCCAGCGCCGCGCTGGCCAGCGCCGTGGCCTGGCTCACCGAGTCGATCTCGCTGACATGGCGGATCTGCGATTCGCGGGTCACTGCCGCGTCCGCATAGCCCAGCATGCGGGCCGCCAGCGCGTGCTGGCCTTCCATCGCCAGCAGCAGCGAGAGGTGGTCCGCATACGAGGGATACCACTCGAAGCGCAGCGCCACCGGCCAGCCGCTGTGCAGCAGCGCGCGCGCCTCAGCACGCCGGTCCAGTCGCAGCAGCGCGGCAGCCAGGTTCATCTGCACCATCATCTTGAAGCGGTGCGCGTCACGCTGGCCTTCCAGGCTGTCCAGCAAACCTTGGCCGGTGCGCACCGCCGCTTCGGCGTCGCCGTTGGCCATTTCGCCATCGACCAGGTTGAACAGCACCATCGTCGCGTTGCCACCAGCCGCCTGCACCAGCACCAGGTGCTCGCGCAGCAGGCGCAGGCCTTGCGCCGCCGCTGCACCGCCCTGCACCAGGCCCAGCAGGCCCAAGGGCTCGGTGCGCCAGAGCCGGCGGTGCGGCGGCCAGGCCGGGTCTTCCAGTGCGGCCAGCTCGGCCAGCATTTCCGGCACCACGGCCTCGGCCGACAGGATCAGCGCGCGGCGCAGCACGTAATGCGACAAGGTGGCGTACAGCAGCCAGCGGTCGGGTTGCTGCGCATGGGCCCGCCGCGCGGTGGCCAGCGCCAGCTCGGCCTCTGCCAGGTCGTTGGCACCGCGGCGGCCGATCATCAGCCGGCAGCGGGCCTGCAGCGCCAATGCCTCGTCGTCGCCCAGCCGGGCCAGCCAGCCATGACAGCGCGTGACCAACGCCAGCCGCTCCGCCTCCATCACCACCGACATCGTCAGCAGCCAGGTGCTGGCGATCTGCAAGGCGCGGCGTGCGTCGCCGGCGGCGTCCAGCCAGGCCAGCGCATCGTGCGCGTTGCCAGCGTCCTGCAGCAGCTGGCGCTCCCAGGCCTGCAGGCCCAGCTCGCCGCTGTGGCTGCGCGTCCATTCGGCCTCGAAATGCGCAGCCACCGCCTCGGCATGGTGCTGCTTCATCGCCGCGGCCTCGCCTGAAGCCTGCAGCTGCTCCTGCGCATAGGCGCGCGGCGAATCCAGCAGCCGGTAGCGCGGCAGGTCGGACATGTCGTGCTGGGCTTCGGCCAGCGCCACCAGCGAGCGGTCCACCAGCTCGCTCAAGGCGTCCACCACGCCCCATTCATCGAGACCCGCGGCCTCGGCTTCCGCGCCGGCCTCGGCCACCACGGCCTGCGCCAGCTCCAGCGAGAAGCTGCCGTTGAAGACCGCCAGGCGGCGAAACACCACGGCCTCGCGCTGGGCCAGCAGGCCGTGGCTCCAGGCCAGCGCGGCGCGCAGCGTCTGCTGGCGCGGCGGGGCGCTGCGGTTGCGGCTGGCGGTGAGCAGGCGCAGCCGGTCCTTCATGGCGCTGGCCAGGCGCTGCACGCTGAGCGTGGGTGCACGCGCGGCAGCCAGCTCGATGGCCAGCGCCTGCCCGTCCAGTGCGCGGCAGATGTCGATCACGTCGGCGGCGTTGGCGTCGGTCAGCGTGAAGCGGGCGTCGGCATTCGCCGCGCGTTCGGCGAACAGCGCCACCGCGCTGAAGCCCAGCGCCTGCGCGGCTGGCAGCGGCCCTTGCGGCACCGCCAGCGGGCCAATGCGGTAGACGCGCTCCAGCGGCAGCTTCAGCGGCGCCTGGCTGGTCACCACCAGCTTCAGGCCAGGTGCTGCGTGGACCAGCGCCGCGCAGACCTCGGCCACGGCTTCCAGCAGGTGCTCGGCGTTGTCCAGCGCGATCAACAACGACAGCGGCGCCAGCGCGGCGGCCAGCGCGGCCAGCGGCTCGCCAGGGCCAGGCTGCAGGCCGGCGGCGTGGGCGATGGCACCGGGCAGCGCCGCACCGTCGTCCAGCGTGGCCAGCTCGACCCAGCAGACGCCATGCGCATAGGCCTCGCTGTGGCGCGCCAGCAGGTGCTGGGCCAGCAGCGTCTTGCCCATGCCGCCGGCGCCGACGATGCTGACCAGCTCGTGCTGGTCCAGCATTGCGCCGAGTGCGGCCAGGTCTTCGGTGCGGCCACGCAGGGTTTGCAGCACGCGCGGCAGGTTGGTCGGCAGTGCCTTGGGCTGGGCCTCGGCGGGCTGCGGCGCTGCCACCGGCGCGGGTGCGGCGGCTGTGGCCGCAGGTGCGTCGGCTGGCGCGGTGAAGCGGTAGCCGCGGCCGGGGATCGTGGCCACCACGTCGCTGCCCAGCAGCTTGCGCAGCGCATTGACCTGCACCGCGATGTTGTTCTCTTCGACCACCAGCCCGGGCCACACCAGTTCCAGCAGCTCGTGCTTGCTGACCACGCGTTCGCGCCGCTCGGCCAGCGCCAGCAGCAGGTCGAAGGCCCGCGTGCCCAACTCGGCCGGCCGGCCGGCCTTCAGCAACTGGCGCTCGGCCGGGCGAATCTCGAAGCTGGCAAAGCGCAGCGGCGCGCCTGGCGGCAAAGAATCAGGGGGCGTAGGCGACATCGTCACAGCGACCAGCACATCCGAGAGACAGGGTGTCCCTCACCGACGGCGTGCGGCATTCTGCCGGTCCGGCACGCAGGCGGCTTCGTCAAAGCCAGGGACGGTGCACGGCAGTGGGCAGATTCACACACCGCGGGCAGGCGCGGCTCAGCCAAGGTGGGCCACTGGCGCCGCAGCGGACAGCAGGCCTTGCGCAGCAGCCTGCTCGTGGCCGGCAATGCCCAGCATGCTGGTCAGCAGCACGAAGGTGACGGCCAGCGAAGCAGCGGCGGAGAACAGGCGGGTGGTGGCTTGGGTGTTCATGGTGGATTCCTCGGAACTGTGGGGTGGCGGGTGGCAACCGTTTCGCGGCTGCTTTCAACATGGCCTCACTGTCGCCGCCGGGGCCGGTCTGCGTCCTTCAGCGGCCTGAAGCGCGCTGAAACAGGCGCTTAAGCGTTTTGAAGCGGCGCGTTAAAGGGCGCCCCCAAGACCTGCCGCTGTGCGTCAGGCCCCCCGAGGGGCTTGAGAAAACTCGGGAGCGGCCCTTCGTTTTCTCAAGCGGGTTGCAGCGCCAGCGCGATGCTGTGCAGCGCATCGGGCAGCCGGTACTGCAGCGGCTCGCCAGGCGCGCTGTCCAGCGTCAGCATCGCCCGGCGGGCCAGCGCGGCCAGCACTGCGGGCAGGTTCGGCACGGCTGCCAGCGCTACATGCGTGAGGTCAAAGTGGCCCGTCAACCCGGCCAGGCGGCGCAACACCGCGGCCTGCTGCGGCGCCAGCAATGCATGGCCAATGTCGAAGATCGCGCGCAGCGTCTGCTGGCGCGCCGCGGGCGCGATGCGGTTGCGCGTGGCGATCAGCAGGCGCAGCCGCTGCTGCAGCGAGGCGGCCAGCTCGGCCACACCGTGCTCCGGCAGGCAGGCGGCGGCCAGTTCCAGCGCCAGCACCTGGCCGTCCAGCGCGCGGCACAAAGCGATCACGTCCGCGGCGTTGGCGTCGGTCAGGCTGAAGCGAGGGTCGGCCTGCGCGGCGCGCTCGGCAAACAGCGCCACCGCGGCAAAACCCTGCGCGCGCGCCGCCGGCAACGGCCCTTGCGGCGCCGCCAGCGGGCCCAGGCGGTAAAGGCGCTCCAGCGGCAGCATCAGCGGCGCCTGGCTGGTGACGACGATGCGCAGCCCCGGCGCCGCGGCCAACAGCGCTTGGCAGGTACGCGCGGTGGCCTCCAGCCGGTGCTCGGCTGCGTCCAGCGCGATCAGCAGCGACAGCGGGGCCAGCGCGGCGCAGAGCTGCGCCAGCGGGTCGCCCGCTGACAACGGCAGGCCGACCGCGCCGGCGATGGCCTGCACCACGTCGCCCTGCGCGGCCAGCGCGATCCAGCACGCACCATCGGCATGGCGCGGCGCGAGCCTGGCGAGCAAATGCCGGGCAAGCCGTGTCTTGCCCATGCCGCCGGCGGCCACCACGCTGACCAGCGCGTGCTGGTCCAGCAGCGCGGCCAGCGCGGCCAGGTCCTCGCTGCGGCCATGCAGCGGCCCCCGCGGCGGCTTCAGCGCCTGTGGCAGGCACAGGGCCGCGGGGCTGTCAGCCATGCACCGCGGGCCGCCAGCGGCAACAGCCGCCGGCCTCGGCAGGAACTTCCACGACGGAGCGGCTCAGGCGAGCCGGGCCGCGGCGGGCGCCTGGGCCAGCAGGCCGGCCGAGGCCGCCTGCTCGTGCGACGCCAGGCCCAACATGCTGCTGAGCAGCGTGAAGGTCATGGCCAGCGAAGCGACGGCGGAGAACAGGCGGGTGGTGTTGCGGTTGGCGTTCATGGCGGGCTCCAGGGGCGGTTGGGTGGGTGAGTCGGTCCGGTGAAACCCGTCGATCTCGACGCGTTTCAGCATGGACTCGACTGTCGCCCGCCGGGGCCCCCGCCGTCCTTCAGCGGCCTGAAGCCTGGCCTTAAGCCTTCTTAAACGCGCGCCGTGGCGGCTCTCAGATGCCTGCCAGCGCCGCGGCCTGTTCGTCGCCCAGGCTGCGGCCCTCGTCGCGCAGGCGCTGGCACTGCGCTTCACCCAGCGCGGCCAACGCCAGTGCCATCGCGCGTTCGACGGCATCGCTCTCGTTGCCCTGGCGGAACTGGTCCTCGCGGCTCACGGCTGCGTCGGCATAGCCCACCAGCTGCGCCGCCGGCTCGAAGCGGCCTTCCAGCGCCAGCAGCAGCGCAAGATGATCGGCATAGGAGGGGTACCACGTCAGGCGCAACGCGGAGGGCCAGCCCAGCGCCAGCAACTCCCGCGCCTCGGCCAGCCGGCCCGAGCGCAGCAGCGCCACCGCATGGTTCATGCGCACGGCCATCAGCAGGTAGTCGTCGCGCGAACCTTGCACGTCGGCCAGCAAGGCTTCGCCCAGCTGCAGCGCCGCTTCGGTGTCACCGGCCAGCAGTTCGGCGTCGACCAGGTTGGAGCGCAGCAGCAAGGTGTCGGCCCCGGCCTCGTCCTGCAGCCGCCACTGCTGCCGCAGCACGGCCCTGAACGCCAGGCGCTGCGGCATGAGGTCGCGCGGAACGCCCTGGAAGATGCGCCGCGCGGCCGGCCAGCGGGGGTCTTCCAGCGTGCGCAGCTCGGCCAGCAGCTCGGGCGTCACGGTGCCCGCTTCGTCGTCGGCCATCATCCGTCGCACCAGCAGGTTACCCAGCGCGGCATACAGCAACCAGCGGGTGGCTTCGCTACCCATCTCGGCGGCCAGGCGGCGCGCCAGCGCCAGGGCCTGCCCGGACTTCGCCAGCACGTCGCGGCTGCTCAGCAGGCCGGCGGCCCGCGACAAGGTGAACCAGCCCCGCACCTGCAGCGCCAGGTCGTCGATCTGCGGCAGCAGCGTCTCGCAGCTGGCCGCCAGCGCCTGCCGCTCGGCATGGCGCATGTTGGGCAGGGCCAACAGCCAGCTGATGCCGACCTGCAACGCGCGCTCCGCGTCGCCGGCCTGCAGCAGCCAGGCCAGGGCGTCCTGCGCATTGCCGCTGTCCTGCAGCAGCTGGCGCGCCCAGGCCTGCAGGCCCAGCTCGCCGCTGAACGCGCGGTCCCATTCCAGCGCAAAGCGCGCGGCCAGCGCGAAGGCATGGCGCTGGCGCAGCGCCTCGAGCTCGCCGGCGGCCTGCAACAACTCGCGGGCGTAGACCTGCGGCGAATCCAGCAGGCGGTAGCGCGGCAGGCCCTGGCCGTTGTCGTGCTCGTCTTCGATGACGGCCACCAGCGAGCGTTCGACCAGCTCGCCCAGCGCCTCGACCACGTCCCATTCGTCCAGATCCGCACCTTCCGCCACCACCTGCTGCGCCAGCTCCAGCGAGAAGCTGCCGTGGAACACCGCCAGGCGGCGGAACACCGTCTGCTCACGCGGCGCCAGCAGGCCGTGGCTCCAGGCCAGCGCGGCCTGCAGGGTCTGCTGGCGCGGCGGCGCGGCGCGGTTGCGGCCGCCGGTGAGCAGGCGCAGCCGGTCCTGCATGGCGCTGGCCAGGCGCTGCACGCCCAGCGTGGACGCGCGCGCGGCGGCCAGCTCGATGGCCAGCGCCTGGCCGTCCAGCGCGCGGCAGAGCTCGATCACCGCCGCGGCGTTGGCATCGTTCAGCTGGAAGCGCGCATCCGCCGTGGCAGCACGCTCGGCGAACAGCGCCACAGCGCTGAACTCCAGCGCCTGGGCCGCCGGCAGCGGGCCTTGCGGCACGGCCAGCGGGCCGATGCGGTAGACCCGCTCCAGCGGCAGCTTCAGCGGCGCCTGGCTGGTGACCAGCAACTTGAGCCCGGGGGCCGCGTCCGCCAGCGCCTGGCAGACCCGGGCCACCTCGTCCAGCAGGTGCTCGGCGTTGTCCAGTGCAATCAGCAGTTGCAGCGGCGCCAGGCTGGCCGCCAGCGCGGCCTGCGGCTGGCCTGCACCCAGGCGCAGGCCGGCGGCGTGGGCGATGGCGCCCGGCAGCGCGTTGCCGTCCGTCAAGGTGGCCAGCTCGACCCAGCACACGCCATGCGCATAGGCCTCGCGCCGGCCGGCCAGCAGGTGCTGGGCCAGCAGCGTCTTGCCCATGCCGCCGGCGCCGATGACGCTGACCAGCTCGTGCTGGTCCAGCAGCGCGCCCAGGGCGGCCAGGTCCTCGGTGCGGCCACGCAAGGCCTGCAGTACACGCGGCAGGTTGGTGGGCAGGCGGGCAAGCGCGGGGACGCATGGCCCGACCTCCGCTGTGACAGCCTCGGCAGGCCGCGAGGGGGCGGCGGATTCGCCCAGCGGCGCCGCAGTGAAGCGGTAGCCACGGCCCGGGATGGTGGCCACCACGTCGCTGCCCAGCAGCTTGCGCAGCGCATTGACCTGCACCGCGATGTTGTTCTCTTCGACCACCAGCCCGGGCCACACCAGTTCCAGCAGCTCGTGCTTGCTGACCACGCGTTCGCGCCGCTCGGCCAGCGCCAGCAGCAGGTCGAAGGCGCGTGCGCCCAGCTCGGCCGGCTGGCCGTCCTTCAGCAACAGGCGCTCAGCGGGCCGGATCTCGAAACGGGTGAAGCTCAGCGATGCGGTGGGGGAAGCAGGCAGGGCGGACATGGGCGGGAAGGTGGGCGTGGCGCTCATCCGAAGGGTCGGTGCACCCCGCGCTGGCGGCTCGCCGAATTGTGCCGGCTGGCCGGCAGCCGCGCCTCTGCAATCGCGATGACAAATGCAGCCCGGCGGCCGGTTTTACACGCTGGCGAAGCGCCGGCTTGACCCTGCGTCCCAGTTCCTCATGAGAAAACGCCGGGCCGCCCCAAGTTTTCTCATCCCCCTCGGGGGCGGGCTGGCCGCAGCCCGCCCCCAACCCAGCCCAGCCCACGGAGGCTCACTCGAAACCCGCCGGCCGTTGCGCGGCCACCCCCGCCGCCTGCTCCAGCGCCATGCCCACCTCGGCCAGCCGGCCTTCCTCGAACAGCCGGCCGATCAAGGTGACGCCGTGCGGCACGCGGCGCGGCGGGTTGAACTTCGGCAGCGGGTGCGCCGGGTCCGGCGCCCAGTCGCTGCGGGCTTCGCTGACCTCGGTGAAGCCGGTGCGCAGCGTCAGCGACGGATGGCCGGTGTGGTTGGAGATGGTCAGCATCTCCTCGCGCAGCGAAGGCACCAGCAGCAGGTCCACCTCGGCGAACAGCCGCGCCATTTCCTGCGCCACCATGCGGCGCAGCCGGTCGGCCTGCACGAAGTCCACCGCGGAGAGGAAGCGCGACTGGCGGAAGATGTTGGGCCAGGCATCCGGCAGCTGCACCTTGAGCTGGTCAATGCGGTGGCTCAGCACCAGTTCCTCGAAGGCCGCGGCGCCTTCGGCGAACAGGATGGTGTTCAGCGCCGCATACGGCCAGTCCGGCAGCGTGACCGGCACGGCCTGCAGGCCCAGCGACTGCAGCGTGGCAAGCGCCTTGCGGTCCACGTCGATGGCCGGCGGCTCGTCCATCCACTTGGCGATGTAGCCGACCTTCAGGCCCTTGACCGGCGCGGCGGCCGAAAAGTCCAGCTTCACCGGCACGCTGGCCACGTCGCCCGGGTCCGGCGCCGAGATGGTCTGCAGCACCAGCATCGCGTCCTCCACTGTGCGCGTCATCGGGCCCAACTTGTCCAGCGACCAGCACAGCGTCATCGCGCCGCTGCGCGGCACGCGGCCATAGGTCGGTCGCAGCCCCGTCACGCCGCAGCGCATGCTGGGGCTGACGATGCTGCCCCCTGTTTCGCTGCCGATGGCAAAGGCCACCAGGCCGGCGGCCATCGCCGAGCCCGGGCCGGCGCTGGAGCCGGAAGCGCCTTCCTCCAGCAGCCACGGGTTCATGGTCTGGCCGCCGAACCAGATGTCGTTCAGCGCCAGCGCGCCCAGGCTGAGCTTGGCCAGCAGCACCGCGCCGGCCGCGTAGAGGTGGCGCACGACGGCCGAGTCCTGCGCGGGCACGCGGTCCTTGAAGGGCTCCGCGCCCCAGGTGGTGGCAATGCCGGCGGTGTCCAGCAGGTCCTTCACACCAAACGGGATGCCGTGCAGCGGGCCGCGGTAGTGGCCGGCGGCGATCTCGCGGTCCGCCGCCTTGGCCTGGGCCAGCGCGTGCTCGGCGGTCAAGGTGATGACGGCGCGCAGCTTCGGGTCCAGCCGCTGGATGCGGGCCAGGTAGATGCGCGTCAGCCGCTCCGAGCTGAGCTGCTTGTGCTCGACCCAGCGCGAGAGCTGGCTGACCGGCGCGAACGCGATGTCGGCATCACGGGCCGGCAGCGGCACCGCGCCGGCCTTCGAACGCACGAAACGGTCGTGCGCGGGGCCCGCAGGCTGTGCACCCGCGCGGATGTGGGCCGGGTGCCAGCGCGAGGCGGGCGCCACGCTGTCGGGGATGGCCAGCGTGTTCGGGCCGGCGCGGCGCTCCATCATGGTCGGCATGGTGCTGCGCCAGCTGCGTGCGGCCATCTCGCGCTCGGCTGCGCTGAGGCTCACGCGCATCAGCTTCTCGGCTTCTGCGAAGGTCGTTGCCGAGACCTCGGGCCCGACCGGCGGCGCGGTGCCGAAAGCTGGCGGCGCGCCCGGCGGCGCTGCCTCGGCGGGCGCCGGCTCGGCAGCTTGCGCGCCAACTGCGGCGGCGGCGCCCAGCACGCCGGCAGGCGCCTGGATCAGGAAGTTGCGGCGTGAGCTCATCGGGATCCTGCAGGTGATGAAGCCAAAAATCATACGGTGGCGGCAACCTCCGGCGACAAAGAAATGTGGCGCGGCCTTTGAACCATTGCCGCGCAGCAAGGCATTCACCGGCTCCTCACACACATCAGGAGATGAGCCATGTCCTTGCCCTCACTGCGCCCCGTCGCGATGATCGCAGCCGCCGCGCTGTGCGCCTGCGCGTTTGCCGGCACCGCTCAGGCCGCCGGCTACGCGGTGCACAAGCTGGTGTCCGACGGGGCCGTGTCCACCCCGCAAACCGACGCGCACCTGAAGAACACCTGGGGCGTGGCCTTCAATCCGTTCGGCTACGTCTGGGTGGCCAACAACCATGACGGCAGCTCCACGCTGTACGACGGCAACGGCGTGCCGCAAAGCCTGGTGGTCAGCGTGCCGGCGGCCAGCGGCAGCGGCGTCGGCTCGCCCACCGGCATCATCTACAACGGCTCCAGCGACTTCATCGTCGGCAACGGCACGCTGAGTGGCGCCAGCCGCTTCCTTTTCGCCAGCGAAGACGGCGCGATCACCGGCTGGGCGCCCAATGTCGACCAGGCCCACGCGCTGATCGCCGTCACCAAGCCCGGCGCGATCTACAAGGGCATTGCCCAGGCCGCCACCGGCACCGCCAACCAGCTCTACGCCACCGACTTCCACAACAACCGCGTCGACGTCTACGACAAGGCCTTCGCGCCGGTCACGACCAGCGGGGGCTTTGTCGACCCGGCGCTGCCCAAGCACTACGCGCCGTTTGGCATCCAGAACATCAATGGCAACCTCTACGTCAGCTACGCCCGCCAGGATGCCGACGCCGAGGACGACGTGGCCGGCAAAGGCAAGGGCTTTGTCAACGTCTTCAACACCGACGGCAAGCTGCTGCGCCACCTGGTGGCCAAGGAAGGCCTGAACGCGCCCTGGGGCATGGCCATGGCACCGGCCAACTTCGGCGAGCTGAGCAACCGCCTGCTGGTGGCCAACTTCGGCGACGGCACGATCTCCGCCTACGACATCGCCACAGGCGCCTTCGTGGGCCAGCTCAGCGCCTCCAGCGGCCAGCCGCTGAAGATCCCCGGCCTGTGGGGCATCCAGTTCGGCAACGGCCTGCAAAGCCAGCCGACCAACACGCTGTTCTTCTCGGCTGGCCCGAACGATGAGGCGGATGGTGTGTACGGCGCCATCACGGTGAAATAGTCGGGGAGCAAATTGGCTTGGGGCGGCCGGGGGCAACTTCCCTTCAAAAGGCGTACGACGCGCCCAGCCACAGCATGCTGCGGCGCTGGTCGTATGGCGCCGGGAAAGGTCCGCCTTTCCCGGTCGCCAGCCAGGCCAGTTGCCAGGCCAGGCCTGTCTCGGTGTGCAACACGACGCCGAGCCGGCCGTCCAGGCGACGTGCGTCATCGCGGCCAAGTTGCTGGAGCGCGCCAAGGTGGCCAACCAGTTCCAGCGATGGCGACAGCGGCGTGTGCGCGTCCAGCTCGGCATACAGCGTGCGCTCGCGCCAGCCGAAGTAGTCCGGTGAGAAATACAGCCGCAGGCTCCAGGACGGCGCCAGCAGGCCGGCAAAGGCTTCGCCGTAGTTGTAGCGGTCTGCGCCGGGAGAGGCCAGCACGGCCCGGCTGTAGCTGCCACCGGCTTCCCAGCGCAGCGCGTCGTTCAGCGCATGGCTGAAACCTGCGTAGCCCTGCAGCCCGGCCTGGCGCTGCCCCGGCTGCAGCTCGATGCTGGTCAGGCTGAGGCCGGCATAGGCGCCGCTGGCGTCGTCCAGCGACAGCGAGAGCCGCGCCCCCGGCCGCTCGCGGCTCAGCGAGACGCCGCGAAAGCGATAGTCCGACATCAGCTCGATGCTGCCGCCCAGCTGCTGCGCGCTCGCAGCGGCACACAGCCACAGCGCCGCTGCGCCGACCAGGGCGCGCAGCAAGGCGGCTGGGAATCCGGCCCGCACGCTTCAGCGTTGCAAGGCGGTGACCGCCGTCGCGCCAAGCGGCAGTGCGCAGGCACAGCGCCGCGGACCGGCCGCGTGCAGCAGCGTGGCGCAGGTGTCGATGCCGCCTGCGGCGTCTCGCACCAGCCCCGGCACAGGGCCACTGGCCTTCAGTTCCCGCAGCAGCGCGACCAGCCCGGCCACATGGGCCGACGCATACGAGCTGCCCGAGGCCAGCGCCCAGCGCGCGCCAGGCAGCGGCACCATCACGTCGCGGCCCGGCGCGCTCAGCGCGCCCGCGGTCGGCAAATCCGCCACTGCCAACACGCCGGCATGCGAGGCCGGAAAACCGCCGCCGGGCAGGGCCGGATCGATGGCGGCGACCACGGCAATGCCTTGCTGCAGCGCCGTGTCCAGCAGCAGCGCCAGCAGCCGGTCCGGCGGACCACCCAGGCTCATGTTGATCACCGCCACCTTCTGGCCCAGCGCGGCGTACAGCGCCCGCGCCAGCCCCAGGCTGTTGCACAACGTGGCGCCGTCGCGTGCCTGCCAGCAGGCACGCAAGCTCAAGAGCTGAGCCTGCGGCGCAACGCCGGCCATGCCCAGGTGGTTGTCCGCCAGCGCCGCGATGATGCCGGCCACCGCGGTGCCGTGGCGCTCGGCGGTCGCGGCATGGCCGTCGACGAAGTTCTCGCTCTGCACCACCTGGCCCACCAAGTCCGGGTGCGTGGTGTCGACCGCGCTGTCCACCACCGCCACGCGCACCTGCCGCCCGGTCGCCAGCTCGTGCAGCTCGGCCAGGCGCCAGGCCGCGGCGGCGGGCTGCGCGGTGTAGAGCGGATCATCGTGTTGCAACGCGGCGTGCGGCGCGAGGCTGGCGGTGCCCTGCTGGCCGCGGTAGAGGTGCATGGGCTGGGCCCAGGCCACGCGGGTGTCACGCGAGAGTTCGTCGGCCACCTGCTCAGGCGTGGCCGGGGCCGGCACGGCGAGCACGAAGCAGTCCAGCCCCACGGCCGGCATCGGCCATTGGGTGAGGACCCGCAGGCCGTGCGCATGTGCCAGTTCGTCTGCCAGCCGGTGCCGCGCCAGGCTGCCATTGCCGCCGCTGTAGCCGCCGGCATAGGCCCCATCGGGCCGGTAGTGCGGCGGCGGCTGTTGCAGCATCACCAGCACCTGCGGCGCGGCCTCGTCGCCCTCTGCGGCGGGCTCGTCCCGAGCCAGTGCCAGCAGGCACATCAGCAGGCCGGCCAGCAGCGTCAGCAGCCGGGCGGTGTTCATGGCGCACCGCCGGCATCCAGCGATTCGGCCAGTGTCACGCCGGGCAGCTGGCGCAGCCGGGCCAGCGCGTCGGCATCGGCCACCGGCAGCGCCAGCAGGTAGAGCTGCGTCGCGGTCGGCCCGCCGACCAGCTTCGCGCCGCTGTCGCTCAAGGCGGCGCGGATCTGCGCCTCGGTGGTGTCGGCCCGGAACTTCACGACCGCGTTGGCCGCCACACCGGCGCTGCCCAGGCCGCGGTAGCTCGGCTCGGTCTCGTGCTGCCACAGCACCGGCAGCACGGCCACGCCGGCCAGCACCGCCGCTAGCGAACCCCAGGCCGCCCAACGCCCGCGAGTGGCTTGCGGCCGACGCGGCGGGTTTGCGGCGAGCTGCTGGCGCAGTGCCGCCAGACCCTGGTTGACGTTGCCGGTCGGCGCGCCGGCTCCGGCCTGCAGCGCGGCAAGCTGCCGCTCCTCGGCCAGCGCGGCGCGGCAGCGTGCGCAGCCGGCCAGGTGCGCGTCGATCTGCGCACGCTCAACCGCGTCCAGGCTGCCGCCGAGGTACCACGGCAGCAGCACCAGCACGTCGGCATGGCCGCCGGGATCCAGGGGTACCACCTTCACAGCCAATCCTCCTTGCCACCAGGCAACAGCGCACGCAGCCGTCTGCGTGCATAGAACATGCGGGTCTTCACCGTGTCAACCGGGCAATCCGCGATGTCTGCGATCTCGCGGTAGCCCAGGCCGTGGAAATACGTCAGGTCCACCACCGCGCGGTGCTCGGGCGACAGCTCGGCCAGCGCGCGCTGCAGGTCGCGCTGCAACTGCGACGAGGCGAGCTGCTGCTCCGGCCCGTCGCCCGGCTCGACCCGCGTGTCCTGCGCGTCGTCCGGCTGCAGCTCGTCGAAGCGCTGCAGCGCCTTGAGCCCCTTGCGGTAGGCAATGCCGAAGATCCAGGTCGAGACCTTGCTGAGCCCGTTGTAGCTGTCCGCCCGGTGCCACACCACCAGGAAGGTGTCGTTCAGCGCCTCGTCCACCAGCCCAGGCTGGTGCGTCATGCGGCCCAGGAAGCGCTGCAGCCGTGGGTGATAGGCGCGGTACAGGTCTTCCAGCGCACGCTGCTCCCCGGCCGCGATGCGCGCCACCAGCCGGCGCTCGCGCGCTTCCAGGCTGTCGGGAGAGGTGTTGCCACCCAGCAGGCTGCGCGCTTGCCGGGCCACGCTGTCGAGCAGGCTCAAGGTCGGGTTTCCTTTTGGTTCCCGGTGTATCCCGGGCCAATGGCCAAAGGTTCAAACCGTGCGGCGATGTTTCAGGGGATGGACAGGCCCGGCGCGGCGCGGCCGGACGGCCACGGGCCTCGCATAGACTCGCCGCCCAAGAACATACCTGAGGGAGAGCGGCTGGCATGCAGCTGAGCACGGAAGGGGTGCTGGCATTGGCGCCAGATGACGCTTCGGCCAAGGCCGCGCGTGGCCTGGTGCTGCCGGCCAAGTGGCCGCTGCTGGGCGCCAACGACGCCGCGGCCTGGGGCGAGTGCCAGGGCAGCGGCAGCAAGCCGTACCAGACCCAGGTGGACCTCAGCGGCCCGGCTTTTCGCTGCAGCTGCCCCAGCCGCAAGTTCCCCTGCAAGCACGGCCTGGCGCTGCTGCTGCTGCGCGCGCAGGACGCTTCGCGCTTCACGGCCACCGAGCCACCCACCTGGGTCAGCGAATGGCTGGCCTCGCGCGGCGAGAAGGCGCAGAAGAAGGAAGAGCGCCAGCAGGAGAAGGCGGCCACCGCTGCGCCGGCCGACCCGCAAGCCGCCGCCAGGCGCGAAGACCAGCGCTGGCAGCGCATCACCGCGGCCGGCCAGGAGCTGCAGCGCTGGCTGGCCGACCAGCTGGCCGCCGGCCTGGGCGCGCTGAACGACGAACGCCTGCGCGGCTGGCAGACCATGGCCGCGCGCATGGTGGACGCGCAGGCGCCCGGCCTGGGCTTGCGGGTGCGGGAGGCCGCGGCCGGCGTGCGCGATGGCGCCGACTGGCCCGAGCGCACGCTGCAGCGTTTCGGTCTGCTGCAGCTGCTCTGCGAAGCGCTGCAGCGCCGGGAGATCTTGCCCGAACCCGTGCAGGCCGACCTGCGCAGCGCCATTGGCTGGCCGCAGGACAAGGCCGAGGTGCTGGCGCAAGGCGAAGCGGTGAGCGACCGCTGGACGGTGCTGGGCATGGTGATCGAAGAACGCGAAGACAAGCTCAGCGAGCGCCGCGTCTGGCTGCACGGCCAACAAAGCGGCCGGCGCGCCTGGCTGCTGGACCACGCGTTTGGCGGACGAGGCTTCGAGCAGGCCTGGCTGGGCGGCTGCAGCATGCAAGCGACGCTGCGCTTCTTCCCCGGCGCCAGCGGGCTGCGCGCGCTGAGCGCCGAGGCGCCCACTGCCGCCGCTGCGCCGGTCTGGCCGCAGGTGACGCTGGCCGACGAGTGGCAGCGCATCGCCCAGCGCATCTCGGCCTGCCCGTGGGTCGGCCTGCAGCCACTGGTGCTGCCGAGTGCGGTGCTGCTGCGCCAGGGCGAGCAGTGGCTGGCGGTAGGCGATGGTCGCGCATTGCCGCTGCAGCTCGGCGCGGCCGATGCCTGGCTGCTGCTCGCAGCCAGCGGCGGCCGGCCGCTGCAGCTGATGGGCGAATGGGACGGCCACCTGCTGGCGCCGCTCACGGCCTGGACCGAAGGCGCTGCGGCGCCGTGCTGGCAGCGGGGTGCGGCATGAGTGTCTGGACGCCCTTGCTGCCGCAGGCCATGGTCGGCACGGACCGGCAGGCGCCGCCTTTGCCAACGTGGCCCGGCGAGGTCGGCGCGCTGGTAGCCGAATCGGCCACCTCAGGCCAGCCCGCGACCGACCTGCTGCGTGCGGCCGCGGTGCTTGCGGTCTGCAGCCTGGCGGGCGCACAAGGTGCGACACGGACCCAGCCGCTGCCGGCCTCGGCACCAGAAGACCAATTGCCCACGCTGCCACCCGGCCCTGTGCAAAGCGCGCTGGTCTGGACGCTGCAGGAAGGCCCGGCCTCGCTGCAGCAACAGGCCTTCGCCGCGCTGGCACAGGCGGGGTTGCGGCTGCCGACCGGCCTGTTGCCGCAGGCGCTCACGCTGGGCCGGCGCTCGCTGGCGCTGCGGCCGCTGCTGCTGCCGGTGCTGGGCGAACGCGGGCTGTGGCTGGCGGCGCAGAACGAGGAATGGCGGCATGTGGGCGGCGTCAGCGCCGAGGCGGCAGACGAGGCGCGCTGGCAGGAAGGCAGCATCGAGCAGCGCCGCGCCTTCCTGCGCCAGGAACGCATGGCCGATCCCGCCGCGGCACGCGAACGACTGCAAGCCGCGCTGACCGAGTTGCCGGCCCAGGAGCGCGCCGATCTGCTGACGGTGCTCGCCGATGGTCTCGACGCCGACGACGAGCCGCTGCTGGACAGCCTGCGCGCCGACCGCAGCCGAGAGGTGCGCCAGGCCGCGCTCGCGCTGCTGCTGCGTCTTCCTGCTGCCGCCCATCCCACCCGTGCCGCCGCGCGAATGGCCGTGCTGCTGAAGCATGAACCTGTGCTGCTGAGCAAGCGATGGACCATCGACGCGCCGACCGAACTGCCGGCCGACGCGAAGGCCGACAACCTCGACACGCCACAGCCGAAAAACGAGACGCTGGGCGAGCGCGCCTGGTGGCTGTACCAACTGGTGCGCCAGGTGCCGCTCACGTGGTGGACCACGCACACCGGCCTGGACGCCGCCGAGCTGCTGGCTTGGGCCGGCGGCACCGACTGGGCCGAAGCGCTGCTGCGCGGCTGGCGCGACGTGCTGTTCGCCGCGCCCGAAGCCGCCTGGTGCGAAGCCTTGCTGGACCGCTGGCCAGCCGTCTCGCTGCGCGACGACCCGGCCAGCGTGCTGGCCCTGCTGCCGCTGGCCGCACGCGAGCGCCATTGGCTCAGGCGCCTGCAGGCCAATGAACTGGGCGGCTTGTTGACGGTCGTGCAACAGGTGCTGGCGGCGAACCCGCCGGGCCAGTCGCTTTCGCCCACGCTGTCCGCCGCCCTCGTCGCTGCGCTGCTGCCGCGCCTGCAAGGCCAGGCGCTGCGTGACGACTACGCGCTGCGCGCCCTGCTGCCCGAGCTGTGCTGCGCGCTGCACCTTGAAGCCTTGCCCGCGCTGGCGAACCTGCCGCGCCAGCCCGACGAGACACCGTCGATCCTCCAGGCGCTGCAGACCATGATGCAAGTCATCGCCGCGCGCCAGGCCTTCCATTCCTTGACCCGGACCTGAACATGACCGCCACGACCGCACAGGTGATGCGCCAGCACGCCGAACAGCAGTTCGCCGAAGAGCTGGCCGAGCTGGCCAAGGCCGACGACCGCGCCCGGCCCGAGAACTGGGCGCTGTCGCCCTGGGCCGTCGTGCGCTACCTGATGGGCGGCACGCTGGACAACGGCTTTGCCGTCAGCCCCAAGTACATCGGCAGCCCGCGGCTGATGGAGATTGCCGTGGCCACGCTGGCCACCGACCGCGCGTTGCTGCTCTACGGCGTGCCGGGCACCGCCAAGTCCTGGGTCTCGGAGCACCTGGCCGCGGCCATCAGCGGCGACTCCACGCTGCTGATCCAGGGCACCGCCGGCACCAGCGAGGAGCAGCTGCGCTACGGCTGGAACTACGCGCAACTGCTGGCCAACGGCCCGTCGGAAAAAGCGCTGGTGCCCAGCCCGATGATGCAGGCCATGCGCCTAGGCAAGATCGCCCGCGTCGAAGAGCTCACCCGCATTCCGGCCGACGTGCAGGACAGCCTGATCACCGTGCTGTCGGAAAAGACGCTGCCCATCCCCGAGCTGGGCAGCGAAGTGCAGGCGGTGCGCGGCTTCAGCGTGATCGCCACCGCGAACAACCGCGACAAGGGCGTGAACGAACTCTCGGCGGCGCTGAAGCGGCGCTTCAACACCGTCGTGCTGCCGGTGCCGGCCAGCGAGGAAGACGAGGTGGCCATCGTCGTCAAGCGCGTGGCCGAGATGGGCCGCGCGCTGCAGCTGCCGGCCGAGCCGCCGGCGCTGAAGGAAGTGCGCCGCATCGTGCAGATCTTCCGCGAGCTGCGCAATGGCAAGACCGAGGACGGCAAGACGCAGATCAAGTCGCCCACGTCCACGCTGTCCACCGCCGAGGCGATCTCGGTGATCAACAGCGGCCTGGCGCTGGCCGGCCATTTCGGCGACGGCGTGCTGCGGCCGCACGACATGGCCGCCGGCCTGATCGGCGCGGTGGTGAAAGACCCGGTGCAGGACAGCGTGGTGTGGAACGAGTACCTGGAGACGGTGATGAAGGAACGGGCGGACTGGAAGGACCTGTACCGCGCGTTCCGGGACGTTTCCTGAATCCAAGCCAATGAGCGCGAGCCCGCACTACTTCGGCATTCGCCACCACGGGCCGGGCAGCGCCCGCAGTTTGCTGCGCGCGTTCGAGGCGCTGCAGCCGGACTGCGTGCTGGTCGAAGGCCCGCCGGAAGCCCAACCTGTCCTGGCAGCAGTCCTGGCCGAGGGCATGCAGCCGCCCGTGGCGCTGCTGAGCTACTGCCCGGACACGCCGCGCCTGGCCGTCTACCACCCATTCGCCGAGTTTTCGCCCGAGTGGCAGGCGCTGCACTGGGCGCTCACGGCCGGGGTGCCGGCGCGCTTCATTGACCTGCCGCTGGTGCACGGGCTGGCGCTGGAAAAAGCCGAACAAGAAGCGGCTGAGCAGGATACGACCGAACCCACCGTGGACATTGAGACACCTGAATCAGGCGATGCGCCGGAGCCGGGTGATCCACTGACCTGGCTGGCGCACGCGGCAGGTTATGCGGACGGCGAAAGCTGGTGGAACCACATGGTCGAGGAACGTGGCGACGGCGAGCAGCTGTTCGCGGCCATCAGCGAAGCCATGACCACGCTGCGCGCCGAGACGCCTGAGCGCCACCGTAGCGAAGCCGACGCGCGCCGCGAAGCCTTGCGCGAGGCGCACATGCGCCAGTGCATCCGCACGGCGCAGAAGGAAGGCTTCGAGCGCATCGCGGTGGTCTGCGGCGCCTGGCACCTGGGCGGGCTGCAGGCCGAGGTCACGGCCAAGGCCGACGCGGCGCTGCTCAAAGGCTTGCCCAAGCTGAAGGTCAACACCACCTGGGTGCCCTGGACCTACCGCCACCTCGCGCGCGCCAGCGGCTATGGCGCCGGCATCGCGTCGCCCGGCTGGTACGAGCACCTCTGGCGCAGCC
Organism: Ideonella sp. FW305-24; assembly: GCF_058788035.1. Classification (NCBI taxonomy): domain Bacteria; kingdom Pseudomonadati; phylum Pseudomonadota; class Betaproteobacteria; order Burkholderiales; family Sphaerotilaceae; genus Ideonella; species Ideonella sp. FW305-24. The sequence continues at coordinate 196,415 of NZ_JBYTAI010000006.1, forward strand.
ATGACAGCACCCAGCCGCGCGCCGTGGGCTGGCTAGCCCGCGTGGCGCGGCTGATGCGCGAGCGCGACCTGGACTGCTCATCCGCCCACCTGATCGAGGCGACGCGCCTAGCCGACACCTTGGCCGCGCTGCGCGACCGTCCCGCGCCAGGGCTGGATGAGTTGCACGAGGCCACGCGCACCGTGCTGACCATGGGCGACGACACGGTGCTGCGCTTCATCGACGACGCACTGGTGGTGGGCGACCGTTTCGGCAGCGTGCCGCCGGACGTGCCCACGGTGCCGCTGCAGCGCGACCTGGAACAGCAGCAGAAAAGCTTGCGCCTGAAGCCCGAGGCCACGCAGAAGACGCTGGACCTGGACCTGCGCCAGCCCAATGACCTGGCGCGCAGCCACCTGCTGCACCGCCTGAACCTGCTGGACATTCCGTGGGGCACGCTGGCCAGGATTGGCCGCTCGGCGCGCGGCACCTTCCACGAAATCTGGACGCTGCAATGGCAGCCCGAATTTGCGCTGCGCCTGATCGAGGCCAGCCGCTGGGGCCAGACGCTGCCGCAGGCCGCCACCGCGCGCGTGGCCGAGCGCTGCGCCGAGGTGCAAAGCCTGGCCGAACTGGCCAGGCTGGTGGACGCCGTGCTGCTGGCCGACCTGGACGACGCGGTGGCCGCCGCCACCCAGGCGCTGCAAGACCGCGCCGCACTCACCGGCGACGCGCAGCAGCTGCTGGCCGCGCTGCCCGCGCTGGCCAATGTGTTCCGCTACGGCAATGTACGGCAGACCGACGCGACGCTGGTCGCGCAGGTGCTGGACGGGCTGATCCTGCGCGCCGCCATCAGCCTGCCGCTGGCCGGCTCCGCGCTGGACGACGCCGCAGCCGACACGCTGCGCGACCAACTGCTCGCCGGCCATGCCGCCGTGGGCCTGCGCCAAAGCGAGGCGCAGACCGAGGCCTGGCAGCAGGCGCTGCAGCAGTTGGCGGCGCAGCACGGCGCCCATGCCTTGCTGCAAGGCGTGGCCACCCGCTTGCTGCTGGACGCCGGGCGCTGGGACACGCCGCAGGCGACACAGGCGCTGTCGCTGCAGCTCTCGGCCGGGGCCGAGCCAGCCAAGGCCGCGGCGTGGCTGGACGGTTTCCTGAACCGCAACGCGGTGGTGCTGCTGCACGACGCGGCCGTCTGGCAGCTGGTGGACGACTGGCTGGCCAGCCTCGGCGAAGAACACTTCGTGCGCGTGCTGCCGCTGGTGCGCCGCACCTTCTCGCTGTTCGAAGCCGCCGAGCGGCGCGACCTGGGCCAGCGCGCGAGCCAGGGCGCGACGGTGACGACGGCCGTGATGGCCGAGGCCACCTGGGACGAGGCGCGCGCGGTGCTGCCCTTGCCTTTGCTACGTCAGCTGTTGGGAGTGAGCGCATGACGACCCTGGACGAACGCGAAGCGCGCCGCCAGCGCTGGCGCCTGGTGCTGGGCAGCGAGGCCGAGGCCAGCTGCGGCGCGCTGCAAGGCCCGGTCGCCGAGATGGACCAGGCGCTGGCTGCGCTGTACGAGCCGCAAGGCCCCGGCGGCCTGCAGAGCCAGGGCCGGCGCGGCGGGCGCGGCGGCTCGGCGCCCAGCGTCGCGCGCTGGCTGGGCGACATCCGCAAATACTTCCCCAGCTCGGTCGTGCAGGTGATGCAGCACGACGCGCTGGAACGCCTGAACATGCGTGACATGCTGCTGCAGCCCGAGATGCTGCGCAGCGTGCAGCCCGATGTGCACCTGGTCGCCAGCCTGATGGCGCTTTCCAGCGTGATCCCGGCTGGCACCAAGGAAACCGCGCGGCTGGTGGTGCGTGCGGTGGTGGACGAACTGATGAAGCGCCTGGAAGAGCCGCTGCGCTCGGCCATCACCGGCGCGCTGGACCGCAGCCAGCGCAACCGCCGCCCGCGCCATGCCGAGATAGACTGGCACCGCACCATCAAGGCCAACCTGAAGCACTGGCAGCCGGACTACCGCACCGTCGTGCCCGAGACCCTGCTGGGCTACGGCCGCAAGGCGCGCAAGCCGCAGCGCGAGGTGGTGCTGTGCATCGACCAGAGCGGCTCGATGGCCAACTCCGTCGTCTACGCCAGCATCTTCGGCGCGGTGATGGCCACGCTGCCCGCAGTCGCCACCAAGCTGGTGGTGTTCGACACCAAGGTCGTCGACATGAGCGAGCAGCTGGACGACCCGGTGGAGCTGCTGTTCGGCGTGCAGCTGGGCGGCGGCACCGACATCAACGGCGCGGTCGGCTACTGCCAGTCCGTCATCCGCGAACCGCGCAACACCATCCTGGTGCTGATCTCCGACCTCTATGAAGGCGGCGTCGAATCCGGCCTGCTGCGCCGCGCGATGGAACTGGTCGAAAGCGGCGTGCAGTTCATCACCCTGCTGGCCCTCAGCGACGAAGGCGCCCCCGCCTACGACCACGCCCTGGCCGCCAAACTTGCCGCCCTCGGCGTGCCTTCATTCGCCTGCACGCCGGACGCGTTTCCGGGGCTGATGGCCGCAGCGATTCGGCGGGATGACGTGTCGGCCTGGGCTGCGGGGCAGGGCTTGGTGACGAGTGCTAAGAGGTGACCCATACCGCAGCTCGGCGCGCCATATGTGCCACAGAGGATTTGGCTAAGTCATTGATTTGACTGGGAGTCATATGGAATTTGAAAACCATAACCCCCCATAAAACCCCACCCAAGCCAAAAAAACCCCATGGACTTGGTCAGGGCGCCCTGACTAACCACTTCACTTCTGCAGCGGATTTGCAGGGACGTAATAGGCGCCTCGGCGTTCACCTCGAAGTACCAGCCGGCCGTCGTCGCGCAGCCTTTTCAAAAGATCCTTGGCCTGTTGAGGCGACAGCCGACACAACTCCGCCACGTCGCTGCGACGCACCGCACCATGTTCCTGGGCGTAGCTCAGCACCATCTGCTCCTGTTGCAGGTGACTAAAGCCCAATTGCCGGATGTAGTCAGCTTGCTTGCCATCGGCCTGATAGACCCCCAGAGCCAACGTATAAGTCCGTCCACGCGCTTGGCCATGCGCCTGCGCCAAGCCAGCCTCGACCAGCCCTTCCAGGGTGCGTTTTGCCTGCGAAGGATCGCGCTGGATGTGCCGTGCCAGTTCTTCGGTGCTCAGTCGTTTGAGGTCACGCAGGGCGGCTAGCGCGATCAAGCTGTCGATGGGCAATTCACTGCCCTGCTTGTCTTCCTGGTCCACGACCAATTTCAGGAACGCCTGATCTGCATCCACCGTGGCCAGTTGCAGCACCACGTTGTTGGCATCGGTGCGGCGGTAGTCCGGCTCCGGTCGGCCGAACCGGAGCATGCCTCGGTAGATCTTGTCCACGCCTCGCCCGGAGCGCTCGACGACGCCAATGCGTTTCATCGCATCGGCCAGCGCCCGATTGCGAGGCCGTGGCTCGGTGGTCAGCAAGTTGGCCAAGGTCACGCCATCGACCAAGCCGCCCGGGTTGCTGATGGTCAGACCCTGGTCGTCCATGCGGACATGGACCGCGCCCAACCGGTGATAGTCACGGTGCACCAGTGCGTTGGCGACGGCTTCTCGGAACGCCCCCAGATCAACCCGCGGCACGGGCACGCGGAACAGGCGCATCTGGATTTCCAGCTCAGGGTTGTAAGGCCGGAAATTGGTCTCCAGCCAGTCCAAGGCTTTCAGCAGCGGAAAGCGCTGGAACTCGTTGAACCCGACGGCTTCGCGCGCGAGCACCTGGAAGGCAAACTCGTGCGTCGGCACGAACTCGCGCAGCGCCAGTTCCCGCCCGACCAACAGCAGCCCCGTCAGCGTGGGCGCTCGCTCGCCGCCCGGCATGCGCCGCGTCAGCCCCAGCGCACCGTCCAGCGCTTCGTCATCGAGCTCCAGCAGCACGCGATCACCGCCATACCGTTGCACGCTCTGCCGCAGCCGCTCTCGCTCCAAGGGGTCGAGGTCCGCCAACGTCGCCCCGCTGACGACTTGCGCTGATGCATCCATCAGTCCGAAGCTGCTGGCTCGGCTGGATCGGTCGTGCGGCAGCATGGCCACGCATTCCGGTTGCCCATCGGCCTTCAGGCGTCGGCGCAGATAGACGCCGGCCGTGGTCGAGACTTCGCCTTGTGCTTTTGGCACCCCGATGCACAGCGTGGCGATTTCACCCAGGCGCACATGTTCGACTTCCACGGCCAATGAAGGTGACGTGCGGGATGCCACCATCCCGGCGAGATTGGCGGCGCTCGAGTGCTCAAGGTGCACGCCGGTGGGCGTCCCATCGTCCTCGACGCCCAGCCACAGCTGGCCACCTTCCGAATTGGCCATGCAGACGATGGCTTCAACGAGGTCTTTGTCCGACAAGCGCGCGCGGTCGCTCTTGAATTCAATGGTCAAGGTCTCGCGGGGAGGCAACGGTGGCAAGCTCATGACGAAACAGGCAGGAATCAACACGGTGTTGACGCCGAATCATCGCTCGCTTTGGCGCAGGCACAAGCGTGTACCGCCCGATCAGGATCCCCCGCCATCACCCCCCGCGTGCTGCGCGGCGGCGAGCTGCGGGTGGGCGATGCGGTGCGGGTGATGACGGCACCCGCTGGCAACAGTTGAGTGCCGCTCAGGCCTTGGAGGCAGCTGCGTCTTCCTCGGGCAACAACAGCTTGCCGAAGAAGAAGCGCAATGCCAGCAGCAGCACGCCGGCCGAGGCCACCAGCGCGGCGTGCAGGGCCCAGAAGTCCCGCCCGGGCATGACTTCCAGCAGCCCGGCCAGCCAGCCGACGAAGGTGTTGCCCAGGAACAGGTGCAGGTAGTACACGCCGATCATCAGGCCCTCGAAGCGGCGCGGTGCGGTGCGCGAATACAGCGCCAGGCCGACCGGCAGGATGTTGGCGAAGCCCAGGTCGTTGACGAAGGTGTAGCCCAGCGTCCAGACCAGGCTGACCTTCTCGCCGGTGCCTTCGATCAACATGGCCGCCACGGCGATCAGCGCAGGCCCGCCGGCCGCCAGCAGCGAGCCCAGCGCCATCTTGACCAGCTCGTCCGGCTCGGTGCGGTGCGTGGCCCACCAGCGCCAGAAAGCGATGGACAGCACCATCGTTGCGGTGCTGATGATGGCGTCCACCGCCTGCAGCCAGGTGACCGGGATCTGCCAGCCGAACAGCAGCAGGTCCATGTGCGCCTGGGACCACAGCGGGAAGGCGTTGTTGTATTGCTGGTTGCCGACGATGGACAGCATCAGCACCGGGATCATCGCGACCAGCAGCACCAGCCTGGCCTTCTCGGCCGCGGCCATGCGGGTGCGCGGTGCGGCAGCCGCGGCCTTCGCGCCCCCGCGCAAGTCCTCCGGCGGCAGCCAGCGCCGGCCAGCCAGGTAGACGAACAGGCCGATCACCATGCCCACGCCGGCGGCCCCAAAGCCCCAGTGCCAGGCCACCTTCTCGCCCAGCGTGCCGCAGACCAGCGGCGCCAGGATCACCGCGATCTGCACCGCCAGCATGAAGATCTGGAACGCGCTGGCGCGGCGCTGGTCGCCGGGCGCGTAGAGCGAGCCCACCTGCGCCGCGATATTGCCCTTGAAGCAACCCACGCCCAGCAGCAGGCAGGCCAGCGCCAGCAGGAAGCTGGCCTCGAAGGCCATCAGGAAATGGCCCAGCGCCATCAGCGTGGCGCCGATGACGATGGTGCGGGTGCGGCCCAGCCAGCGGTCGGCCACCAGCCCGCCGAAGATCGGCGTCAGGTAGACCAGCCCGGCGTACAGGCCGAACACCACCGAGGCCAGCTGCTGCGTGCTGCGCGGCCCGGTCACGCTCTCGATGGCAGCGCGCAGTGCATCGATGCCTGCCACCTGGCCGATGTGCTCGGGCAGGAACAGGTAGTTGCTGAGGTAGATCACCAGCAGCGCCTGCATGCCGTAATAGGAGAAACGCTCCCACAGCTCGCAAAAGGCCAGCCAGCCCAGGCCAGCCGGGTGGCCGAAGAAGGCGCGGTTCGCGCGGCTGCGCGGGTCGGAGGGATTCGTCGCGGCCGGATCGGCGGCGGAGGGCGCAAGAGTGGTCACAAACAGCAGAAGTGGAGCGGCGTCGCCGCGACTGTTGCCCAAAAGCAGGGACCGCGCCAGGGCATTGGCCCGGGGGGGGCCTATCCCACTGCGGCGAGGCGTCGGGGCCTCGGCAAGTTCATTCGTCCGGCGCCTGCTTCGCCAGGTTCAGCTGGTAGAACTCATGCAGCTTGGCCTGCAGCAGCGCCTTGTCGGGCAGCTGTGCGCGGTACTCGGCAATCAGCGCGGGCGAGGCTGTGCGGCTGAGGGCGTACTCCACGACCTCGTCGTCCTTGCTGGCGCAAAGCAGCACGCCGATGGCAGGGTTCTCGTGCGGCTTCTTCAGGTCGCGGTCCAGCGCTTCCAGGTAGAACGCCAGCTTGCCCACGTATTCGGGCTCGAAGCGGCCCACCTTCAATTCGATCGCCACCAGGCAATTCAAGCCCCGGTGGAAGAACAGCAGGTCTAGCGCAAAGTCGCGCCGGCCCACCTGCAGCGGCACCTCGGAACCGATGAAGCAGAAGTCCCGCCCAAGCTCGACCAGGAACTTCTTCAGCTGGGCCAGCAGACCCGCATGCAGATCGGCTTCGCTGTGGCTTTCGGGCAGGTCGAGGAACTCAACGACGTAGCTGTCCTTGAAGACGGCTGCGGCCCCGGGCTGCATCTGTTTCAGCGCGGCAGAAACATGGGTTGGCTGCAACACGCTGCGCTCGAACAGTGCGGACTTGAACTGGCGCTCCAGCTCACGCTTGCTCCACTGCTCACGAACAGCCATCTGGAGATAGAACTCGCGCTCTTCCGGACGATTGCTCTGGCTCAGGATGATGAGGTTGTGCGTCCAGGGCAGTTGTCTCACCAGCGGCGAGACGATTTCATCGCCCTGGTAGGCCTCGTAGAACTGCCGCATGCGGTACAGGTTTGGCCGGGTGAAACCGCGCAGTCCCGGCTGGCTGCGGGCAATGTGGCGCGCGAGTTCGCTCACCACGCCTTCGCCCCACTCGGCCGCAGCAATCTTGCGGCTGATCACGCCGCCCACCTGCCAGTACAAGTCGATCAGCTGCGTGTTGACGGCCTGCACCGCGCGCTGGCGGGCCGCGGCAATCAGGTTCACCACCGCATCGAAGCCTGCTTCGTCGTAGATCGGGCCAACGCCGCCTTCACTTGACTGATCACTTGTGCTCATGCGCTCGACCCCTCGGGTTCCAGTGTGATTCGCTCGATGCAACGAATGGTAGGCGAAGCCCAGGCATCGCCGCCGCCTGGGCCCTGAGCCCATGCACCGCGCGGCATGTGCGCTGCCACACAGACGGCCGGCACGCGCGGCCTCATGGTGGTTCATCGCCAAGGCGAGCGGAGCCCCCTGCACCCGCGCTCGCGCCGGCACCACCCCAAGGAAAACCATGACCAAGTCACACAAGCAAGGCAACAAGGAAGCGAAGAAGCCCAAGCAGGCGCCAAAGCCCGAGGCGGTGGTCGTCGCCACCTCGTCCTCCAAGCCGGCGATGGCCAGCCTGGCCGCGCCGGCACCCGGCCGCAAGCGCTGATCGACCTGACCGGCTGAGCAGCCAGCCCCGCGGGAAGGGGCATGGCAGCGGTTCGTTTGAGGGCACACTCGGTACAGGCCGCACGAGCCGGCCTGCACGGAGCCCTCTCTCATGCCGCTGAACTACGCCAGACGCCTGACCGGCCGCACGCGCACTGCGCAGGCCAACCGCCACCTGGGCTACACGCTCGCCTTCGTGGCCGGAGCGACCAATGCCGGCGGCTTTCTGGCGGTGCACCAGTACACCTCGCACATGACGGGCATCGTCTCGGCCATGGCCGACAACCTGGTGCTGGGCGTCAGCGACGTGGTGCTGTCGGGCCTGGGCGGGCTGGTCAGCTTCGTGCTGGGTGCGATGGCCTCGGCGGTGCTGGTCAACCATGCGCGGCGGCGCCAGCTGTTCGCCGAATATGCCTGGCCGCTGCTGCTGGAGGCCGGGCTGCTGCTGTGCTTTGGCCTGGCCGGCGCGCAGCTCGAAGGGCTGCGCGGCCTGTTCGTGCCGGGCACGGTGATGCTGCTGTGTTTCATCATGGGCCTGCAGAACGCGGTGATGTCCAAGATCACGCATTCGGAAATCCGCACCACCCACATCACCGGCACCATCACCGACATCGGCATCGAGCTGGGCAAGCTGGTCTACTGGAACGACAGCCGCAGCAGCGCGCCGCCGGTGCGGGCCAACAGCGAGCGGCTGCGCATGCTGCTCGCGCTGGCCGCCAGCTTCTTCCTCGGCGGTCTGCTGGGCGCCTGGGGCTTCAAGGGCTTTGGCTACCTGTGCACCGTGCCGCTCGCGCTGGTGCTGGTGGTGATGGCCTGCGTGCCCGCGCTGGACGACCTGCGCGAGCGCTGGCGGGCCCCTTCCTGAACCGATGCCGGGGCGCTCAGCGCGGCACCTGCCGCGCGTCTGACAGCAGCCGCGCATACAGCGGCGCCAGCACCGCGTCGTCCAGCGACAGCAGCCGGTCGCCCAGGTACAGCTCGCTGAGGCTCCAGCCAGGCACCTCGGCCGCGCGGATGTGGTCCAGCAGCCAGTGGCCGGTCTCTGCGCCCAGCGCGTCGCGGGCGGCCATCAGCGCGTCCATCGGCGCGTCCACATAGAGGTGGAACATGTTGGTGTGCGGCACGCCCGGGTTCACGCGCAGGCCGGGCACGGCGTTCAGCATTTCGGCGAAGGCCACGGTGCGGGCGTAGAGCGCGGGCATCAACGCCAGGCGTTCGTCGAAGCGCATCGCGGCGGACACCACCATCGGGCTCAGGTGATGCGGCGTGCCGCCAAAGCGGCGCCGCCACAGCCGGGCCTGGGCGACAAAGTCCTCGCTGCCGGCCAGCACCGCGCCGGCCACGCCGCCAATGCCTTTGTAGACGGACACGTAGACCGAGTCGAACAACGCCGCCACCTCGGCATGCGACCGACCATAGAAAGCCACGCTCTCCCACAGCCGCGCGCCATCCATGTGCAGCGCGATGCCTCTTTCGCGCGCCGCAGCAGACAGTTCGGTCAGCTCGTCCCAGCCCGGCAACTGGCCCCCGGCCTCGCGGATGGGCAGTTCCACCAGCAGGCAGGCCAGCGGCTGCCTGCAAGCCGCCAGGTCACCCGCCACCAGCGGCCGCAGCGCATGGCCCAGCACCACGCCATGGCATCGCAACAAGGCCTCGAAGGCCTGCTCCTCGTGCTGCGCCAGGTGCGAAGTGGCATGCAGGCCAAAACGCGGTAGCCGCGCCTGCTCGGTCCAGATGCGCACCGCCGCCAGCTGCGCCATCACCCCGCTGGGCATGAACACCGCCGCCGGCTTGCCCAGCAAGCCCGCCACCCTGGCCTCGAAATCCTCGACCAGCGCACCCTCGCCATACATGTCGTGCTCGGCCTGCCGCGCCTCGCACCAGGCCGCCATCGCGGCAAACTCCTCGGCGGGCGTCAGCGTCGTGAAGCCGGTGACGATGTGCGGGCATTGCCGGCGCAGGGCGCGGCGTTCAGCGGGGGTGAGCAGAGGCATGTGCCGATTGGAGCCCAAATGCCAGGCCTTGGGGAAGGGCAGGACTCCCTGCGCGCGACGAGCCAGCGCTTTGCCAGCGCCTGACGGCAGCTCGGACCCTCAGGATGCAGCGCGGGCGTACCAGACCTCGAAGTGGTTGGCGCGCACCTTGCCGCACTGCGAAGGCTGCAGCACTTTCTCGGTGGGCGGCGGCGAGACGGCGGCGGCCACGGCTTCGCGAACCCGCTGCAGCGCGCCGGGGTCGATCTTGTCGCCGCAGTAGCGCAGCTCGTTGCTGCGCGGTGCGCTGCTGGGCGGCACCCGCTCGACCCCCGGCGCGATCAGCCCGGCCTGGCGCAGCGCTTCGAGGGCGGCGGTGGCACGCGGCCGGTCGTCGTCGCTGCCGATCTGCAGGTAGACCCGCACCGGCAACGTGAGCTGGTCGATCGCCGCGCTGACACTGGCTTGCGTGGTGGCGGGCTCGGAGGCAGCGGCGCCGGGGCGCTGGATGGCCGCGGTGCGGGCGCTGTCGGCAAAAGCGATGATGGCCTGGGCCTGGGTTTTCTCAGGGTCGGTTGCGTCGGACTTCAGGCCTGCGGTCAGCGTGGCCTGGAACAGGCGGCGCACCTGGCCGGCCACCACGTCGTCAACGCCCTTGCGGGCCGTCAGGCCATCCAGCAGCACGATGGCCATGTCGACCTGGCTGCGCTTGTCCGAGGTGAGCATGGGGCCCAGCTTGAGCAGGGTTTCGGTATCGCGGCGGGTCGCTTCGGCCACCTCGCGCTCTCGGATCTCGTTGCGGTCCAGGTAGCGCTGCAGGGTGCCAAAGCCGGTGGCGGTGACGCTGGCCAGCACGGTGGTGAGCAGCCAGAAGCCGGCCTTGGTGTCGAAGAAGGCGGCCAGCCGCTCCAGCGGGCCGGGCGCCGAGCGTGGCGAGCTGACAGCCAGTTCCTGGCGAAGCTGCAGCCTGAACTGCTCTTCCTCGCGGATTGCCTGTCGCTGTTCGTCGGTCAGTGCCATGCCGGCATTGTCGGCAGCGAAGTGGCCGCCGCCATCCCGCATCCGGGGGAAGGGTGGAGGCCGGGGCGCTCGCCCTCAGCCGCCGGCCAGCAGCGCCTGCGCATGGCGCGCGGCGATCCATTCCTCGTTGGTGGGCTCGACCGCGACCCGCACGCGGCTCTCGGGGGTGGAGATCAGCGGGGCGTGGACGGCATTGGCCGCAGGATCCAGTGCCAGGCCGAGGTAGCCCAGGCCGGCGCAGACGCGGGCGCGGATCTCGGCGTTGTGTTCGCCGATGCCGGCGCTGAAGACCAGCAGGTCCAGGCCGCCGAGCACGGCCACCAGCGCGCCGATCTCGCGCAAGATGCGGCGCACGTAGAGCGCCAGCGCGGCCTGCACGCGCGGCGAGCCGGCTTCCAGCGGCAGCAGCTCGCGCGGGTCAGCCGAAATGCCGGAGATGCCCAGCAGGCCGGACTCGTGGTACAGCAGGTGGCCAACCTGTTGCAGGCTGAGTTTTTCGATCTCCATCAGGTAGAGCACGGCGCCTGGGTCCAGCGAACCGCAGCGGGTGCCCATCATCAGGCCGTCCAGCGCCGAGAAGCCCATGGTGGTGGCGACGCTTTGCAGGCCCTGCATGGCGCACAGGCTGGCGCCGCTGCCCAGGTGGGCCACGAGGGTGCGGCCGCGCGCGGCCTCGCCATGGCGCTCGGCCAGCGCAATGCCGAGGTATTCGTAGGACAGGCCGTGGAAGCCGTAGCGGCGCAGGCCGCGTTCCCAGGCGGCGTAGGGCAGCGGCAGCATCTGCTCGACTTGGGCCAGCGTGTGGTGGAAGGCGGTGTCGAAGCAGGCGACCTGCGGCAGGCCGGGCCGCGTCTGAAGCAGCACCTCGATGGCCTCCAGCGCAAACGGCTGGTGCAGCGGGGCCAGCGGGATGTAGCCCTTCAGGTCGGCCAGCACGTGCGCGTCCACCCGCACCGGGGCCGAATACTTGGCGCCGCCATGCACCACGCGGTGGGCCACGGCGGACAGCGGCCGGCCAGCGAGTTGCGTGAGCACCCGCGCCTCGATGATGGCCAGTGCATCGTGGTAGGGCGCTTCAGCCCCCAGCGCCACCTTTTCGGCCACCGCGGGCTGGCCGGCTGCAGCGCTGGACAGGCGCGGCTTCGCGCTGGTGATGCCTTCGACCTTGCCGCCCCATTCGGGCTCGCGCGGCAGGGGTTTCTCGTCACCCTGGAATAGCGCAAATTTGATGCTCGACGAACCGCAGTTCAGCACCAGATACATCTCGGTCTTCACGGCGGCGTGGCCCGGTAGCCGTGGGCCAGCAGCACGGCCAGCGCGCAGGAGGCGATGCGGGCTTCGCGGCTGTCGGCGCGGCTGGTCAGCACGATGGGCACGCGCGCGCCCATGACGATGCCGGCGCTGTGCGCGCCGCCCAGGTATTCCAGCTGCTTGGCCAGCATGTTGCCGCTCTCCAGGTCCGGTACGACCAGCACGTCGGCCCGGCCTGCGACCTCGGAGCGGATGCCCTTGATGGTGGCCGCTGCGACCGAGACGGCGTTGTCGAAGGCCAGCGGGCCGTCCAGCAGACCGCCGCTGATCTGTCCGCGGTCGGCCATCTTGCACAGTGCGGCCGCGTCCAGCGTGGCCGGCATGTGCGGGTTGACGGTTTCGACCGCGGCCAGGATGGCCACGCGCGGCGAGGCCACGCCGATGGCATGCGCCAGGTCGATGGCGTTGCGGATGATGTCGGCCTTCTCTTCCAGCGTGGGCGCGATGTTGATCGCCGCGTCGGTGATGATGAAAGGCCGCGGGTAGGCCGGCGTCTGCATCAGGAAGCAGTGGCTGATGCGGCGCGCGGTGCGCAGGCCGGTGGCGCCGTTGACGACCGCGGCCATCAGCTCGTCGGTGTGCAGGCTGCCTTTCATCAGGGCTTCGACCAGGCCGCTGGCGGCCAGCTGCACCGCGCGCTCCGCCGCGGCGTGGCTGTGCGGCACGTCTTCGATGGCAATGCCGGCCAGGTCCAGCCCGAGCTCGGCGGCCAGTGCCTCCAGGCGGGCGCGTGGCGCCACCAGCACCGGCGTGATCAGGCCGGCAGCCCGCGCATCCAGCGCGGCCGAGAGGCTGGTCGCGTCGCAGGGATGCGCCACCGCGACGCGGATGGCGCCCAGCGTGCGGGCGTGGTCCATCAGGCGCTGCGGGCCGTCGCTGTGCGTCTCCAGCCGCACCTCGGGCAAGGTGGTGCGGGCGCGCTCGACCCGCTCGGTGGGTGCGATGACCTGGGCCTCGCCACTGATCACCGTCACGCCGTCCTGGTTCACGCAGGCGCAGGCCAGCGTGAGCCGGTGATGGGCTTCGTCGCGGGTGCTGACGGTGACGGAGATGCGCAGCAGGTCGCCAATGCGCACGGGGGCCAGGAACTTCAGCGTCTGGCCCAGGTAGATGGTGCCGGGGCCGGGCAATCGGGTGCCGAGCACGGCCGAGATCAGCGCGCCGCCCAGCATGCCGTGGGCGATGACGCCGTGGAAGCGGGTGGCAGCGGCGTAGTCGGCGTCCAGGTGCGCGGGGTTGACGTCGCCAGAGAGCACCGCGAAGAGCTGGATGTCTTCCGCAGTGAGGCGGCGCTCGATCTCGGCATGGTCGCCGATGGCGATCTCGCTGAACAGGCGGTTGCGCACCAGGCCGACTTCGCCGGCAGGCATCACGGGAGCAGGCATGTTGGGTATTTCCTCCAAGACCAAGAGGGGTCAGGCCATCAAGCCATCTGGCCGATGGTGCGCCGAAAGCGCGCCAGCGACACACTGAACAGCGCCGCACCAATGCCGGCAATCGCCAGCATCTGCGGCCACACGACAGACAGGCCGGCACCACGGTACAGGATGCCTTGCGCGGCGATCACGAAGTGGGTGGTCGGTGCGGCCAGCATCACGTCCTGCACCAGGTGCGGCATGCTTTCGCGCGGCGTGGCGCCGCCCGAGAGCAGCTGCAGCGGGATCAGCACCAGCACCAGCAGCATGCCGAACTGCGGCATGCTGCGCGCCAGCGTGGCCATGAAGATGCCCAGCGAGGTGGTCGCAAACAGGTGCAGCACGGCCACCGCCATGAACAGCGCCACTGAGCCCGCAACCGGCACCTGCAGTGCGCCCTGCACCACGAAGACCAGCGCCGCGAGCGCCGCCAGTGCCACCACCAGGCCCATGGCCCAGACCTTGGCCAGCATGATCTCGGTGGGCGTGACGGGCATCACCAGCAAGTGCTCGATGGTGCCGTGCTCGCGCTCGCGGATCAGCGCGGCGCCGGTCAGGATGATGGACAGCATGGTCACGTTGTTGATGATCTCCATCAGCGAGCCGAACCAGGCCTGCTCCAGGTTGGGGTTGAAGCGCATGCGCAGGTCCAGCGCCACCGGCATCGCGGCGGCAGGCTGGGCGCGGCGCAGGTAGTCCCCCACCTCGTCGCTGGCGATCTGCTGGATGTAGCCGCTGCCGGTGAAGGCCTGGCTCATGCGGGTGGCGTCCACGTTGAGCTGGGCGGTGGGCGCGCGGCCGGCCAGCACGTCACGCTGGAAGCCGGCCGGGATGTCCAGCACAAAGGTGAAGCGGCCGTCGTCCATGCCGGCGTCCATGGCCTGGCGGCTGACCAGCTCGGGCGCCTTGAAGTGCGGTGGGTAGAAGCCGGAGACGATGCGCGCGGACAGCGGCGAGGCGTCCTCGTCGACGATGGCGATGGCCGCGTTGTGCAGGCTCTCGGGCATTGCGGTGGCGGCCACGTAGATGGACAGCGTGAAGGTGTAGGCGATGAGCACCAGCATCATCGGGTCGCGCACCAGGCTCCACAGCTCCTTGACGCCCAGGCGGTAGATGTTCGCGACGGAAGCGGTCTTGGCCATGCTCAGCTTTCCTGCTTCTTCAGCAACACGATGGCCAGCCCCAGGATCACCGGCACCGAGGCCAGCAGCGGCCAGAACGACGGTGCCAGGCCGCTCACGTCCAGCGCCTTGCTGAACACGCCGCGGCTGATGGTGAGGAAGTGCGAGGCGGGATAGATGCGGCCGATGAAGGCGCCCATGCCTTCCAGCGACGACACCGGGTTCAGCAGGCCGGCGAACTGCACGCAGGGGATCATGGTGCCGATCATGGTCACGAAGATCGCGGCGATCTGGCTCTTGGTGAAGGTGGAAGCCAGCAGGCCGAAGCCGGTCGAAGCCACGACGAAGATCAGCGCCGCCAGGCTCAGGGTGGCAAAGCTGCCCTTGATGGGCACGCCGAACACGCTGACGGCCAGCGCCGACATCAGCAGGAAATTGAACATCGCCAGCAGCACATAGGGCAGCTGCTTGCCGAGCAGGAACTCTGTGCGGGTGACCGGCGTGACATAAAGGTTCAGGATGGAACCCAGCTCCTTCTCGCGCACCACCGACAGGGCCGCCAGCATCGCCGGGATCATCATCAGCAGCAGCGGGATGACGGCAGGCACCATGGCCGGCAGGCTCTTCACATCGGGGTTGTAGCGGTAGCGCACCTCCAGCGCGCTGGGCGCGGCCAGCGTCACGCCCAGGCGGTGCTGCGCCATGTCGGCCAGCCACATGGCGTGCATGGCCTGCACATAGCCGCGCACGGTCTCGGCGCGCGTGGGCATCGCGCCGTCGGCCCAGGCGCCGATGGTGGCCACCTTGCCGCGCGCCACGTCGCGCGCGAAGCCCGGCGGGATCTCGATGGCCAGCGCCAGCTCGCCGCTGCGCATGCGGCGGTCCAGCTCGGCGTGGTCGGCGATGGGCGCATGTTCGATGAAGTAGCGCGAGCCCGAAAGGTTCAGCGCGTAGCTCTGGCTCAGGCCCGTCTGGTCCTGGTCCAACACCGCGTAGCTGAGGTTCTCCACGTCCAGGCTGATGCCGTAGCCGATGATGAACATCAGGATGGCCGTGCCCAGCAGCGCCAGCGTGGCGCGCACCGGGTCGCGCCGCAGCTCCAGCGCCTCGCGCTGGCTGTAGCTGAGCAGGCGGGCCAGGCTGAAGCCGCGGCGCGCGGCCGGCGCGGCGGCGGCCCGCACTGCGGCATCGGCGGCCGGCGCTTCGGCAGGCGCGAGCGTGGCAGCCTCCGGCCCCGCGGCCTCTTTCAGGTAACTGATGAAGGCGGCCTCCAGGCTGGCGGCGCCACGCTTGGCCACCAGGGCCTGCGGCGCGTCGGTCACCAGCACCCGGCCGGCGTGCATCAGCGAGATGCGGTCGCAGCGCTCGGCCTCGTTCATGAAGTGGGTGGAGATGAAGATGGTCACGCCATCGCGGCGGGCCAGCTCGATCATCAGCTCCCAGAACAGGTCGCGCGCCACCGGGTCCACGCCGGAGGTGGGCTCGTCGAGGATCAGCAGCTCGGGCTTGTGCACCATGGCCACCGCCAGCGACAGGCGCTGGCGCATGCCCAGCGGCAGGCTTTCGGGCAGGCTGCCCAGCACGTCCTGCAGGCCAAAGCGCGTGGCCATCTCGTCCACCCGCGCGGCCACCTGTTCCGGCGCCACCTTGAACAGCTGCGCGTGCAGCACCAGGTTCTGCTGCACGCTGAGTTCGCCGTACAGCGAGAAGGCTTGCGACATGTAGCCCACGCGGGCGCGGGTGGCGATGTCGCCGCTGGCAATCGGCTGGCCGAACAGCCGGGCCTCGCCCTCGCTGGCCGGCAGCAGGCCAGTCAGCATCTTCATGGTGGTGGACTTGCCGCAGCCGTTCGAGCCGAGGAAGCCGAAGATCTCGCCGCGGCGGATGCGGAAGTCCACATGGTCAACGGCGACGAAATCGCCAAAGCGCATCGTCAGTCCGCGCGCCTCGATGGCAATGGCCTCTGCGCCCCCCTCGTCGGCCTGCAGCGGTGGCACCACGACTTCGTGGTGGCCGCGCCGCCGTTCCTCTGGCAAGAGCGCGATGAAGGCGGCCTCCAGGCTGGCGCAGCCGCTGCGCTGGCGCAGCTCGGCCGGGCTGCCGGTGGCCAGCACGCGGCCGGCGTCCATCGCCACCAGCCAGTCGAAGCGCTCGGCCTCTTCCATGTAGGCGGTGGCGACCACCACGCTCATGCCGGGCCGCTCGGCCCGGATGCGGCCGATCAGCTCCCAGAACTGGGCCCGGGAGAGCGGGTCCACGCCGGTGGTGGGTTCGTCGAGGATCAGCAGGTCCGGGTCGTGGATCAGCGCGCAGCACAGGCCCAGCTTCTGCTTCATGCCGCCCGAGAGCTTGCCCGCGGGGCGCTGCAGAAAGGGCCGCAGGCCGGTGCTGGCGGTCAGCGTGTCGATGCGGCTGCGCCGCTCGGCGCTGCGGTGGCCGAACAGGCGGCCGAAGAACTGCAGGTTCTCCTCGACCGACAGCGTGGGGTAGAGGTTCTTGCCCAGGCCTTGCGGCATGTAGGCAATGCGCGGGCAGACGGCCTCGCGGTGGGCGCGGCTGGCCATGTCGCCGCCCAGCGCCAGCACCGTGCCGGCCTGCACCGCGCGCGCACCAGCCAGCAGCGACAGCAGGCTGGACTTGCCCACGCCGTCCGGTCCGATCAGGCCGACCATGCAGCCGGCCGGCAGCGCCAGCGTCACGTCGTCCAGCGCCACGGTCTTGCCGTGGCGCAGGGTCACGCCGCTGAAGCTCGCGACCGGTGCCGCGGCAGGACTCACTGGAGGGCTCACCGAGGCACCTGCACCGCCAGCTCGGCGGGCCAGGCGGCCTGCGGGTCCAGCTTGAGCCAGGCCACGCCGGGCAGGCCGGTCTTGACCTGCTTCAGGTGCTTCTGCAACAGCTCGCGGCCGATCTGCGCCTTGACGCGGAACATCAGCTTCTGCCGCTCGCTGGCCGTCTCCACCGTCTTGGGCGTGAACTGCGCGGTGCTGGCGACAAAGGCCACCTTGGCCGGGATCACGTACTGCGGCGCGGCGTCCAGCACGATGTGCACCTCGCTGCCCAGCGCCAGCCGGCCGGCCACCTGTTCGGGCACGAAGAAGGTCATGTAGACGTCCGACAGGTCCACCAGGTTCAGCAGCTTGCCGCCGCCGCCCAGCACCTCGCCGGCCTGGGCGATGCGGTACTGCACCCGGCCGGCGCGCGGCGCGGTGAGGGCGCTGTCGTCGATGTCGGCCTGGATGCGGGCCAGCGTGGCGTCTGCGGCAAGCTGCGCGGCCTGGGCGCTGCTGACCTGGGTGCGCGCGGCGACCACGCCGGCCCGGGCCGCGGCGACCTGGGCCTGCGCGGCATTCAACCCAGCCTGGGCGCTGCGCACGCGGGCGCGGTCGTCGTCCAGCTCCTGGTCGGACGACGCGCCTTCCTTGGTCAAGGTCTCGGAGCGGGCCTGGCGGCGGCGGGCGGCGTCCAGCTCGCTCTCGCGCTGCGCAACCTGGGCCAGCGCGGTCTGCACATCGCTCTCGCGCACCGTCACCTGGGCCTGGGCGCTGGCCACGCCGCTGACGGCCTGCTCGCGCCGCGCGCGGCCCTCGTCGCGCTGGGCTTCCAGCGTCTGCACCTGCATGTGGGCCAGCGGCTGGCCGGCGCTGACGAAGTCGCCTTCGTCGACCAGGATGTCCTGCACCCGGCCACCCAGCTTGGTGGCCACGTCGACCTCGGTCGCCTCGATGCGGCCGTTGCCACTGACAAAGCCTTCGCCAGGCCCGTGCGGGCGCAGCGCGCTCCAGGCATAGGCCCCGGCGCCGGCGGCCACGGCCAGCAGGCCGGCGCCCAGGATCAGGTGTTGTTTGGTGATGGGCATGGTGGTGTTCGTCAAAGTGCGTCGCCGCCGAGCGCGGCATAGAGGCTGACCTGGCTGCTCAGCAGCGCGCGCTGGGCCTGCACCTGCTGCTGCTCGGCGGCCAGCAGGTCGCGCTGGGCGTCCAGCACTTCGAGGAAGGCGGCGGAGCCGGCGTCGTAGCGCAGCGTGGACAGGCGGGCGCGTTCGCGCTGGGCCGCCAGCGCCTGCTGGGCGATCGCCAGCTGGCGGGCCAGGCCCTGGCGTGCGGCCAGCGCGTCGTTGACATCGCGGAAGGCGCCCTGCACGGTGGCTTCGTAACGGGCCAGCGCTTCATCCCGGCGCGCCTGGGCGCCGGCCAGGTTGGCCTCGCGGCGGCCGCCGTCGAACAGCGGCAGCGTGATCTGCGGGGCAAAGCTCCAGGCCGCGCTGCCGGTGGCAAACAGCCCGTTCAACTCGGCGCTGGCGGTACCGGCCTGGCCGGTCAGCGCAATGCGGGGGAAAAAGGCGGCGCGGGCGGCGCCGATGTTGGCATTGGCCGCCTTGAGCTGGTGCTCGGCGGCCAGCAGGTCCGGCCTGTGGTCCAGCAGCTCAGCGGGCAGCCCCGGCTGCAGCTCGGCCAGCCGGGTGGCGGCCAGCAGCGGCACGGTGCGGCTGTCCAGCGGGCCGCCGACCAGCAGCATCAGCGCATGGGCCTGGTTGGCCCGCGCGAGGTCGAGCTGGGCGCTCAGCGCCTGGGCCTGGGTCAGCAGCGTCTGCACCTGGGTCAGCGCCAGCCGCGAGGTGGCGCCCACCTCCACCCTGCGGGTGAAGATGCGCAAGCTTTCGCTGCGGCTGCTGACGGTGAGATTGGCCAGCGCCAGGCGCTCGTCCAACTCGCGCAGCGCCAGGTCGGCCTGGGCCACCTGGGTGATGAGGCTGAGACGGGCGGCGGCCTGCGCCGCTTCGCTGGCCAGGAAGCTTTCTCGCGCCGCGCCTTCGAGGCTGCGCACCCGGCCCCAGAAGTCCAGCTCCCAGCTGGCCAGGCCCAGGCCGACCTGGAAGTCATTGCCCACCACCGGCCGACCGGTGAGGTTCAGGTCGCCCGGCACCCGCTGGCGCTGGCCGCCGGCCTGGGCGGCCAGCGTGGGCAGGGCCTCGGCCTGCTGGATGCCCAGCGCGGCGCGGGCCTGCGCCACGCGGGCCGCAGCCTGGCGCAGGTCGCGGTTGTGGTCCAGCGCCTGCGCGATCAGGGCCTGCAGGCGGGCGTCGGCGAAATAGTCCTGCCAGGGCAGCGAGGCAGCCTGGCGCGCCAGCGGCGGCGCGCCCAGCTCGAACTGCGCCGGGACCGGCGGCTCTGGCCGGGTGTACGGCGGCGCCAGCGAGGCGCAGCCAGCCAGCAGCAGGCCGCCAGACCAAACGAAAGCAAGGAAGCGTCGAGATAAATGCATGGCTAGCCCAGGATGTGCATGCCGGCGTCGATGTAGAGCGTGTCGCCGGTGATGGCGCGCGCCAGGTCGCTGACCAAAAAACTGCAGAGCTCGCCGATCTCCTGCTGCGTGACCAGCCGGCGCAGCGGGGCGCGGGCGGCGCTGTCCTGCAGCAGTGCATCGAAATGGGCGATGCCGGAGGCGGCGCGTGTGGCCAGCGGGCCAGGCGACACCGCGTTCACGCGAATGCCGCGCTGCCCGAGCTCGGTGGCAAGGTAGCGCACGCTGGCTTCCAGCGCGGCCTTGACCGGCCCCATCACGCCGTAGTTGGCAATCACCTCGTCGGCACCCTGGTAGCTCATGGTCAGCAAACAACCGCCGTCCGCCATCAGCGGCTCGGCGAGCCGGGCCATGCGCAGCAGCGAGTGGCAGGAGACGTCCATGGCCTGCGCAAAGCCCTCGGGAGAACTGTCGACCACTCGGCCGTGCAGATCCGCACCGGGCGCGAAGGCGATGGAGTGCAGCACGAAGTCGAGCCTGCCCCAGCGCTGGGTGATGGCCTCGAACACCGCTTCCAGCTGGCCGGGCTGCTGCACGTCCAGCGGCAACATCAGCGCCGCGTTCAGCGCCTGGGCCAGCGGTTCGACGTGCGGACGGGCCTTGTCGTTGAGCCAGGTCAGCGCCAGTTCGGCGCCGGCCGCCTGGAAGGCCTGCGCGCAGCCCCAGGCAATGCTCTGTGCGTTGGCGATGCCCACCACCAGGCCTTTCTTGCCGCTCAGGTCGATGACCATGTCAGCGCACCATCACGTAGCTGCCGGGCGCATCGGCCAGCGCGCCCTTGTGGCGGCCACCCATGTGCGGCGGCTTGACCGGGGCGCCGGAATGCGCCGCCAGCCAAGCCTGCCAGGCCGGCCACCACGAGCCTTCGTGCTGCGGCGCCGCCGCCAGCCAGTCGTCCGCCGTCAAGCTCGGGCCTTCGGCAGGACGGGTCAGCAACTGATGGTGGCGATGGCCGGCACCGGGTGGGTTGACGATGCCCGCGTTGTGGCCGCCGCTGGTCAGCGCGAAAGTGATCTCGGCCGGGCACAGGTGGTGCAGCTTGTAGACCGAGCGCCACGGTGCGACGTGGTCGGTCAGCGTGCCCACCATGAACACCGGCAGCCGCAGGTCGGCCAGCGAGACGGGGTGGCCGTCGACCATGAAGCGGCCTTCGGCCAGGTCGTTCTTCAGGAACAGCTGGCGCAGGTACTGCGAATGCATGCGGGCCGGCATGCGGGTGGCGTCGGCGTTCCAGGCCATCAGGTCGTTCATCGGTGCGCGCTGGCCCAGCAGGTATTCGTTGACCATGCGCGACCACAGCAGGTCGTTGGAGCGCAGCATCTGGAAGGCGCCAGCCATCTGGCTGGCCTTGAGGTAGCCGGTGCGCGCCATCTGCGCTTCCAGCAGGCTGACCTGGTTCTCGTCGATGAACAGGCCCAGCTCGCCGGGTTCGTGGAAATCGGTCTGGGCGGCGAACAGCGTCATCGAAGCCAGCGCCTCCGGCTCGGTGCGCGCGAGTGCGGCGGCGGCCATGCTCAGCAGCGTGCCGCCCAGGCAGTAGCCCACGGCATGCACCGGCTGCTTGGGCACGATGTCCCGCACGGCGGCCAGCGCGGCGGCTACGCCCAGCGAGAGGTAGTCGTCCATGCCGAGTTCGCGGTCCTCGGCCTGCGGGTTCTTCCACGAGATGCAGAACACCGTGTGGCCCTGGTCGACCAGGAACTTGATCAGCGAGTTGTGCGGCGACAGGTCCAGGATGTAGTACTTCATGATCCAGGCCGGCACGATCAGCACCGGCTCCGGATGCACCGTGGGCGTGCTGGGGGCGTACTGGATCAGCTCCATCAGCGCGGTCTTCAGCACCACCTTGCCGGGGGTGACGGCCAGGTTGCGGCCGACCTGGAAGGGTTCGGTGCCGGCCGGCGGCGCGTGCACCGCCTCGCGCTGCAGGTCCTCCACGGCGTTGAGGAAACCGCGTGCGAGGTTGGCGCCCAGCTGGGCCTGGGTGCGCTCGAGCACCACCGGGTTGGTGAGCAACTGGTTGCCGGGCGAGGCCAGGTCCAGCAGCTGGCGCGCGCCAAAGGCCACCAGGTCCTGGTGGTGCTTTTCCACGCCCCACACGCCTTGCGTGGCCGCGGCCCACCACTGCTCGGTCAGCAGGAAGGACTGGTGCAGCAGGTTGAACGGCCAGCGCTGCCACTCGGGGGCCTCGAAGCGGCGGTCGTGCGCCGGCGGAGCCACGCAGCAGCCCTCGGCCGGCGCGCGGCCGGCGGCAGCGCCACAGGCCAGCGCGTAGTGGGTCCATTGCTGGGCCTGCTGCCAGGCCAGGCTGCCCAGGTCGGCACGCTTGCCGGGCGAGGCGGCCAGGTGCAGCGACCAGTCCAGCCAGGCCAGCAGCGGCGAGGCCAGCGACAGCGAAGCGCTGCCACGGGCCAGCGCGGCGTGCACCAGCGGGTCGATGCGCTCGGCAAGGCTGGGGAGTTCGGGGCGGGTGAGGAGAGCGGGCGTCGGCATGGCGATGTCCTGCGGGGGACCGGGATGGCGCCAATGTAGGAAGCCGCGGCCCCACCCCTCTTGAGGCAGATCAAGCAAGTGACCGACTGGTCAGTCTCCAATGCCGTGGCAGGACACAACACCAGGAGACATGCGCATGCCAGCCCCCATTCCCTTGCAGGCCTGCGTGGCGCCTGCCCCCGCGCCCCAGCGGCGCCGCGAGCCGCCCGAGGTGCGGGTGCAGCAGATCCTCGATGCGGCGCTGCTGGCCTTTGCCGAGCGCGGTTTCGCGGCCACGCGCATGGACGACATCGCCGCGCTGTGCGGGCTGTCCAAGGGCGGGCTCTACGGCCACTTCAAGGGCAAGGACGAGCTGTTCGAAGCACTGATCGGCCGCCACCTGCAAGTCCCCGATCCGGGCTCAGCAGAGCAGCCGCCGCCCACCGCGCTGCGGCCACTGGTAGAGTGGTTGGTCGGCCGCATGTACCAGCGCATGGGCGATCCCGGCACCACGGCGATGCTGCGCCTGCTGATCGCCGAAGGCCGGCGCGTGCCCGAATTGGTAGCGCGCTGGCGCTCCCAGGTGCTGGAGCCCCATTGGCAGTCGCTCAGTGCGATCCTGGCCGAGGCGGCGGCGCACAGCGGTGCACCGTCCGGCGTGCGGACCGAAGTGCTGGTACGCGAACCGCGGCTGATCCTCGCGCCCGCCGTGTTGCTGATGCTGACGCAGCTGATTTTCGGCGAGCACGATGCGGCAGACGCCGAGCGCATGCGCAGCGCCCACGTGAACATGCTGTGCGAGTGGCTGGCGCCCGCATCAGCCTGAGGTTTCGCGCACGGCCCGTGCCAGCAGCCGGACCTGGCGGTCCATGGCCTGCGCCCTGACATGGCCGTAGCCGAGCACCAGGCCGTTCAGCGGCCCGTGCGGGCAGCCGGGGACCTGGTGCTGGCTCAGGGGCCGAGCCACCACGCCAAGGACAGCGGCACGTGCGCTGGCCTGCACGTCGACCACGCCCTGCGGCAGCGTGATGCACAGGTGCAGGCCCGCGCCGTGGCCGACCGGCACGACGCTCTCGCCGAATTCCTGCTGCAGCGCGGCCAGCAGCGCCTCGCGGCGCTCGCGGTAGAGGCGGCGCATGCGGCGCAGGTGGGCCAGGTAGGCGCCGCTGTGAAGCAGGGCGGCCAGCGCGCGCTGCTCGGGCATGCGGCCGCGCGGCTGCAGCCGGCTCATGGCCTCGGCAAACGGCGCCACCATGCCGGCCGGCACGACGATGTAGCCGGTGCGCAGCGCCGGCAACAGCGTCTTGCTTAAGGTGCCGAGGTAAAACACCGGCGCGGCCGGCTCCAGGCCTTGCAGCGCGTGCAGCGGCGCCTCGGTGTGGCGGAACTCGCTGTCGTAGTCGTCTTCCAGGATCCAGCTGCCATGGCGCCGGGCATTGGCGATCAGCGCGAGCCGGCGCGGCAGGCTGAGCACCGAGCCCAGCGGGTATTGGTGCGAGGGCGTAACGTAGACCAGCTTCGGCGGATGGCGCCAGTCGGCGTCGGTGAGGCGCAGGCCTTCGCCGTCGACCGGCTTGCCGACCACCTTCAGCAGCGCGGACTGGCAGGCCGTGAGCGCACCGCCGTAGCCGGGGTCTTCCAGCCAGGCGGTGTCGCCGGCATCGGCCAGCACGCTGGCGCAGAGCTGCAGGCTTTGCTGGGTGCCGTCGGTGATGAACAGCTGCGCGGCGCTGCAGCGCAAGCCGCGGTTGGCGCGCAGGTGCTGGGCCAGCGCGTCACGCAGCGAGGCGTCGCCCTGCACGCCGGCGTAGCCCAGGTCGGGCGGGCTGGCGTCGCGCCAGGCTCGGTCCAGCAGGCGGCGCCACAGTGCCAGCGGGAACGAGGGCAGGTCCGGCAGGCCGGGCACGAAGGCACGGTCCGGGCCGGGGGTGACGAAGTGCGAACCGTCCACCCCGTCCAGCGGCTCGCTCAGCGACAGCGCGCGGCGGGACAACGGCAGCGCGAGTGTTTCCTCGGCCCGCGGCTGCACCGGCAGCGGCGCCACGCGTGTGCGCCGGCCTTCGGTTCGCACCAGCGCTTCGGCGGCCAGTTGCTCGTAGGCGTACAGCACCATGTTGCGGGCCACGCCGAGGTCGGCCGCGAGCTGGCGGCTGGGAGGCAGCGCGGCGCCTGCAGCAAGCTGGCCGTCCAGGATGGCCAGACGCAGGCCCTGGTGCAACCTGGCCTGGCGCGAGCCGAGGGTCGGGTAGGCTTGATCGACGCTGCGCAGCAGCAGGGCGTAGTCCATGGTGCTGCGGAAACTGGCTCTAAAAACTTGCCGGCAATGGCTCTAGGTGAGGGGCCAATTGTTGCCTATGCTGCGCCGCTTCGCCGTTTTCCCATCCCAGGAGTTGCCCCATGTCCCCGCCCAGTGCCCGCACCCGTGTCAAACGCCTGGCCGAGCTGGCCCGCTACGATGCGGCCACGCTGCATGCCATCGTCGACGCCAGCTACCTCTGCCACATCGCCTTCCATGACGGCAGCAGCAGCCACTGCATTCCCACCGCCTGCTGGCGCGATGGCGAGCGGCTGTATGTGCATGGCTCCAACGGCGGCCGGCTGGTCAAGCTGCTGGGCAGTGGCCGGCAGGTCAGCGTGGCCATCACGCTGATGGACGGGCTGGTGCTGGCCAAGTCGGCCTTCAACCATTCGATGAACTACCGCTCGGCCGTGATCTACGGCAGCTTCGAGGCGGTGGCAGGCGAAGCCGAGAAGCGCCGGCTGATGGACGTGTTCATGCACAAGATCGCACCGGGCCGCGAGCACGATGCGCGCCCTGGCAACGACAAGGAATTTGCCGCGACCACGCTGCTGGCCCTGCCGCTGAACGAGGCCGCTGCGAAGGTGCGCACCGGCGGCCCGCAGGACGATGCCGAGGACCTGGACCTGCCGGTCTGGGCCGGCGTGCTGCCGCTGCTGCTGCAGCCGCAGGCCCCCGTGGCGGCGCCGTACAGCACGGTGCCGGCGCCTGCGTATGTCACCGGCTGGCATGGCCGCTCGCCCTTGCCCGGGTAAAGATTGCCTTTGATGCTGCAGCGCGCAAGGCCGGCCGCGGCTTGGGCCAAAATCGCGCCGTGCGCCATGTTGTAACTCCTTGTATCTCGCTGCCGCTGGGCTTCCTGCTGCTGCAAATCGGCCTCCCGCTCGCCTGGCCCGAGGCTGCGGGCGGCGTGGCCTATCTGGCGATGGTGGTGGCGCCCCTGCTGACGGGGCTGGCCACCGCCTGGCGCGGCTGGCGGGAACCGCAGGCCGCGGCGCGCACCGGCTGGTGGCTGGTGACGGCCAGCCTGCTGGTCTGGACGGTTGGCGGCTTCGGCAACCTCTGGCACGAATGGGTGCTGGGCCTGGCCAACGAGATGTACCGCGGCGCGATGCTGGCCTTCCACCTGGCTGCCGTGCCGCTGACCTTTCTGCTGGCCAGCAGCTGGCAACCCGCTGGCCAAAAATGGGTGCGAGGCATCGACGCGCTGCTGGCGCTGGCGCTGGGCTTCGGCTACTTCCTGATCACCTGGCATGTGCTGACGGTGCACGGCGCGCAGGACCAGCCCGGCGTGCACACGATGATGTGGCTGTTCGACGCGCAGAACCTGTTCATCGTGCTGGGCGCGCTGGTGCGCTGGAGCGCGGCCGAGGAAGCCGACGAGCGCACGCTGTTTGGCGTGCTGCTGGTGCACGCGCTGCTCTACATGGGCGTGGCCGGCTGGAACAACCACTTCATTGCCGGCGATCCGGCCTATGGGCCGGAATACGGCGCAGTGGTCACGGTTGCATTTGCGCTGCTGGCCTCGCTGGCATTGCGGCCACCGCAGGCCGAGCTGGCGCTGCCGCGGCCTCCGGCGGTGCTGGTGCGCAGCGTGCACGCGGCCGGGCCGCTGGTGGTGCCGGGCGCGCTGCTGGTGGTCTCGCTGTTCCTGATCCGCGTGGACTACGCCTGGGGCACGGCAGGCGTGGTCAGCGCAGTGCTGGGCTATGCGCTGCGCAGTGTCGTTTTGCAGGTCAGCCAGATCGCCCGCGGCGAAGCCTTGCAGCGCGAGCACACCGCGCTGCGATCGCTGGCCTGGACCGACGCGCTGACGGGCGTGGGCAACCGCCGCTTCCTTGACCATGCGCTGGCCGGCGCCTGGTGGCGCGAGCAGCGCGGCACCCCGTCGGTGGCGGTGCTGATGATGGACATCGACCACTTCAAGCTGCTCAACGACGAGCTTGGCCACGCGCGTGGTGACGAATGCCTGCGCCAGGTCGCGCAGGCACTGCAGAGCGCCTTGGTGCGGCCGGGCGACATCCTGGCGCGCTACGGCGGCGAGGAATTCATCGCGCTGCTGCAGGAGGTGGACGCCGACGGCGCCCCGGTGGTCGCCGAGCGGCTGCGCGCGGCGGTGCAGGCACTGCAGCTGCCGCACCCGGCCAGCCCGCAGCAGGTGGTGACCATCAGCATCGGTCTGGCCTGCGCGCCGCTGCATGCGGCCAGCGACAGCGCCCGGCTGATCCGCGCGGCCGACCAGGCGCTGTTCCAGGCCAAGCGCGCCGGCCGCAACCGCGTACAGCATCACGCGATGAAGGGCGGCCCGGCCGCCTGATCCCATCGGCGCCAACGAGGTCTCAGGGGTTTTCAGGCACCTGAACAGCCGCTGAACAAGCGCTGTCACAGGACTGCTGCAGACTGCCAGTGCGTGCGGTTTTGTGACCGTTCGTGCAAGCTGCAGCGCAGACACGGCAATGCCCGCATGGCGCCGCGCGAAGCTTGGTGCTAGTCTGAATTCAACCCCAGCTCCTGGACAAGCAGCAGGCCGTGGCCACCATGAATCCCAGCGAATTTCTGGCAGTCGCGGGCGTCTTCTTTCAGGCGACGCTGGCACTGCTGTTCCTGTCCCTGGCGCGCCGCTCGCAAATGCGCGAGGCGGCCTACGTCGCGGCCGGGTTCGGGCTCTGGGCCCTGGTGCAGCTGGCCATGGTCTTCGGGTTGGCCGGCTCGCCACCCGGGCTGCTGGCCGCCGCCTGCTGGATGCCGGTGACGGTACTGGGCATTGCCACACTGGGCAGCCGGCTGCTGCGCGCCCAGCGCCAGCTGAGCTGGCAACTCTCGCAGCAACGCAGCGTGGCCGAGCAGGCCATGGCCCAGGCCCGCGCCAGCGAGGCCCGCCTGGCCGAGCTGACCCAACAGCTGCAGCAGCGCCAGGCGCAATGGCAGGAAGCCCAGAAGGCGCTGGCCGAGGCACGTGAGCAGGCCCAGGTGGCATCGCGCGCCAAGAGCGAGTTCCTGGCCAACATGAGCCACGAGATCCGCACGCCGATGAATGCAATGCAGGGCCTGATCAACCTGGCGCTGCGCAGCCGGCTGGACTCGCGCCAGCGCGGCTACCTGAACCGGGCCCGGGCCGCGGCCGACACGCTGCTGCTGATCATCAACGACATCCTGGACTTCTCGAAGATCGAGGCCGGCAAGCTGGTGCTGGAGCACCGGCCCTTCCTGCTGGTGCAGGTGCTGGACAAGCTGCAGGCCGCCATCGGTGCCAGCGCGCAGGACAAGGGCCTGACGCTGAAGATGGACGTGCCCGAAGACCTGCCACCGGTGCTGGTGGGCGATGCGCTGCGGCTGGAGCAGGTGCTGGTCAACCTCTGCGCCAACGCGGTCAAGTTCACCGCCCGCGGCGAGGTCCGGGTTGCCGTGCGCTGCACGCAGCAGGACAGCAGCGGCGAAGTGCCGAACTGCACGCTGGTCTTCGCGGTGCACGATACGGGGGTCGGCATCCAGCCGGCGCAGGCCGAGCGGCTGTTCCAGCCCTTCGACCAGCTGGACCCATCGAGCACGCGCCAGCACGGCGGGACCGGCCTCGGGCTGGCGATCTGCAAGCAGCTGGTGGCGCTGATGGGCGGCAAGATCGGCGTGCAGAGCAAGCCCGGCGAAGGCAGCGAATTCAGTTTCGATGCGCGGCTGCAGGTGGGCACGGCCGAGCATGCCAGCGTGCTGGTGCAGCAGCGCGAGGCCACCGCGGCCAGCCAGTCGGCCGACCCGGCGGCGGTGCCGGCGATGCTGCGCGGCAAGCGGGTGCTGCTGGTCGAGGACAACGAGTCCAACCAGATCGTCGCGGGCGACCTGCTGCGGGAATACGCCGGCATGGAGGTGCAGCTCGCGCGCGACGGCAAGGAGGCGCTGGCCTGCCTGCGCGACCATCATTTCGACCTGGTGCTGATGGACGTGCAGATGCCGGTGATGGATGGCTACCAGGCCACCGCGCTGATCCGCCGCGAGGCCCGGCACCAGGCGCTGCCCATCATCGCGATGACCGCGCACGCCCTGCCTTCGGACCGCCACAAGAGCCTGGCCGTGGGCATGAACGACTACGTGACCAAGCCCTTCGACCCGGCGCAGCTGTTCCAGGTGCTGGTGCGCTGGCTGGCGCCACGGCCGGTCGTGGCGAGTGCGCCCGCCGCGCGCCCGCCGCCGGCCCTGCTCGGCCAGGCCGCAGCCAGCCCGCGCGCCAGCGGCGCAACCCTGCCTGCGGACGGCGACAACACCGAAGAGGCCGTGTCTTTTGCACTCGGCCTGCAGCGCTGCCTGAGCCAGCGCGACCTGTACCGCAAGGTGGTGCAGCGCTTCGTCAGCGTGCATGCCGAACAGCCGGCGCAGTTGGCGGCGGCACTGGCGCGGGAAGCCTGGCGCGAGGCCGCCGCCCTGGCCCATGACCTGGTCTCGACCGCCGGCACCATCGGCGCCGAAGGCCTGTCGCAGACCGCACGGGCGCTGGAGCAGGCGCTGAATGCCGGCGAGGCGACCCGCTGGGCGGCCTTGCAGGCCACGCTGGCGCTGCAGCATGCGCGTGTCATGCAGGCGCTGACCCGCTACCTCGACGACCAGGCGGCGCCACACCGCTGAGCACGGCCAGCGCGGCCGCGGCACCGGTTCACACCGGCATCGTCGCCTGCACCGTGGTGCCCTCGCCGGGGCTGGAATGCAGTGTCAGGTCGCCCTGGCACGAGCGCACCCGGAACCGCATGCCGGCCAGGCCGTGGGCGCCCTGGCGGATGTGGGCCGGGTCGAAGCCCAGCCCGTCATCCTTCACCTGCACCCGCACCCGTTCGCCCTCACGGCGCAGCGTGACGTGCACGTTGTGCGCCGAGGCGTACTTGGCGATGTTGGTCAGCGCCTCCTGCACCAGCCGGTAGATGGCCAGCGCGCGGTCGGATTCCATCTGCACATCGTCGATCTCGGTGTGCACCGCGATCTCGCTGCGCTGGGCGAACTCCACGCACAGGATCTCCAGCGTGCGCTGCAGCCCGAGGTTGTTCAGCGACGAAGGGTGCAGGTCCTCGATGATGCGGCGCTTCAGCGCAATGCCTTCGTCCAGCGTCTTGGCCAGGTGCACGATGCGCTCGTTGACCTCGGGCTTGGCCTCGACCAGGCGCTTGCGCATGCGGGCCACGTCCAGCTTGGCGGCCGTCAGCAGCCCGCCGAGTTCGTCGTGCAGCTCGCGGGCCAGGCGGTGGCGCTCGTCCTCGCGCACGCTTTGCAGGTGCTTGGCCAGGTCCACCAGCTCGTGGGTGCGGCGGTCGACCTCGGTTTCCAGCTTGTCGCGCTCGGCCTGCAGCGCGAGCAGGTGCTGCACCCGCTCGCGCTCGCGGTCGCGCGAGAGCCGCTGCATCGCGAACACCGCGGCCAGGCACAGCGCCACCATCGCCGCCAGGCCCAGCCTGGCCCAGACCTGCATGCGGTCGCGCTGGCGGCCGGCGGCGTCGAAGGCCTGGGCCTCGGTGAGGTTGATCTCGTCGGCCTGGCGCGTGACCTGCTCCATGTAGTCGCGGCCGATGTCGGTCATGAACAAGGCCATCGCATTGCTGCGGTCGCCGGTGTCGAACAGCCGCACGACTTCCTGCGTCTCTGAGACCTTGCGCGCGGCCACGTCGGCCACCTTCAGCAGCGTGTCGCGCTGCGCCGGGCGCTTGTCGGCCAGCGTGCGCACGTCGGTGATGGCGCCGTTCAGGTCGTCCAGCGTGCTGTCATACGGCTGGCGGTAGGCGGTGCGGCCGGTCAGCAGGTAGCCGCGCTGCGAGGACTCGACGACCAGCAGCAGGCGGCGCAGCCGGCCCACCACATTGCGCGTCTCCAGCGCCTTCTCGCGCTCGGCGTTGTACGAGGCCACGCTGTGCACGCCCATCTCGTTGACCAGCAGCACCAGCAGCGCCAGGGCCACCGCGAGCGGGCCGATCAAGCTGGCGAACGGGATGCTGGTCAATCCCCTTGTCACGCTGCGCATCGCAACCCCTTACACTGCAAGCTGGGTATCTTGGCCCGCCGGAGAAAAACATGATTCGCATTGGCATCGTTGACGATCACGCCATTGTTCGGGCGGGGCTGCGCCAGTTCCTCACCGAGCAAGTGGACTTCCGCGTGACGGCCGAGGCGGTCAACGGCAAGGAAGCGCTGGAGATCGCCCGCGGCGACGAGGTCGACGTGCTGCTGATGGACATCTCGATGCCCGACCAGA
Source organism: Ideonella sp. FW305-24 (assembly GCF_058788035.1). Classification (NCBI taxonomy): domain Bacteria; kingdom Pseudomonadati; phylum Pseudomonadota; class Betaproteobacteria; order Burkholderiales; family Sphaerotilaceae; genus Ideonella; species Ideonella sp. FW305-24. The sequence goes on from NZ_JBYTAI010000006.1 coordinate 227,128, forward strand.
GCGGCGTCGATGCGCTGGTCGCCATCAAGGCCCGCCGCCCCGAGCTGCCGGTGCTGATCCTCAGCGGCTTCCCCGAAGCCCACTACGCCACCACGCTGCTGCGCCAGGGCGCCAGCGGCTACCTGAACAAGGAATGCGACCCGGAGGAGATCGCCACCGCGATCCGCACCGTCTCGCGTGGCCGGCGCTACATCACGCCCAGCGTGGCCGAGATGCTGGCCGACAACATCACCGGCAACCTCGACCGGCTGCCGCACGAAGCGCTCAGCGAGCGCGAGCTGCAGGTCTTCCTGCGTCTGGCCAAAGGCGAGACGGTGAGCCACATTGCCGACAGCATGTTCCTCAGCGTCAAGACCGTCAGCACCTACCGCGCGCGGGTCATGGAAAAGCTTTCGCTGTCGACCAACAGCGAGCTGACCTACTACGCACTGAAAAACGGCCTCATTCAATAAGGTCGCCGCCCGCGACAACCTCATTGCAAGCCCGCGGCGCTCTGGCCGCCGGTTGGATCGCCCCCGGCACCCTGGCCGGCGAGTTCGATGCAGTAGTCGATCAGCAGTTCGATCTCGCTGGACTTGTCGAACACCCGGTCTGCGCCCAGCGAGGCGCATTGGCTGCGCACGCTGGGCGTGGCGAAATTCGTCAGCACCACGCGCGCCGCCAGGTGCTCGTCTTCCTTCAGCGCCCGCAGCACATCCATCCCTGAGCCCTTTTTCAGGAAGATGTCGACGATCACCAGATCGCAATCGTGCACCTCCCGCACCAGCCACTGCGTGGCCGATTGCGCATCTTCCGCCGCACCCACGACCGTCACCGGCGCCATTTCCTCCAGCGCGGCAACCAGGTTGCCGCGAATGATGGGGCTGTCCTCGACGACAAAGATCTTGAGTTTGGGCATCAGCGGATGCGCCCGACGCTGTCGTCGGCGACGAGCACGCAGTAAAGGACCGAGTGTAGAGGTGGGGTCTGACTGGACTTGTAGGAAGAGTCTTATTTTGCCGGCTGCGTCGGCCTGATCCCACAGGGGCTCGCGGCCCACACCGACCCCCGCGAACCCGCTCACGGCCCACCATCAGGGCTCATCGGCGCGCATCTTCCATCGTCATCTGATCGTCCTGCACGCCGCCCCGACATGCCGCCTTTGAGCGGCCCGCCAGGAAGCTTGCATGACCTCCCATTCCAACGCGCCCGATCCCGACCGCAGCACGCAGGCGCTGCGACAGGCGCTGGACATGGCCTTCGACATCCGCTTCGCGATGGTCTCGATCCCCGGTGCCCGCGTGGTGCCGCGCCCGATGCTCACCCAGCGCCTGGACGACGAGGACAGGTTGTGGTTCTTCGCCCCCGCCGCCAGCGAGCTGGTGCGCGCACTGCCGGGTGAGCATCGCCTGCTGCTGACCTATGCCGACCCCGGCGCCCAGCGCTACGTGAGCGTCGAAGGCGGCGGCGTGGTGCTGCGCGACGAGGCGCTGGCGCGCGACATGTGGGCGCCGATGGACCAGGCCTATTTCCACGGCGGCCCGGCCGACCCCGCGCTGCGCCTGCTGTGCGTGCGGCCGCAGCGCGCCGAACTGTGGGCCCAGGACGGCACCCGCCTGGGCCAATACGCCCGCCTGCTGGCCGCGGCAGCCGGCCTGACCCCGCCCTCACCCGATCCGCTCAAGCGCCACGCCGTGATCCTGCGGCGTGACTGAGCCGTGAGCGCCCCCCGTCCAACCCGCATTCTTTGCCCGCCAGGAGTGAACACCATGCTGAAGAAACTGTCCCTGATCGTGTTGACTGCGCTGACCACCGAGTTTGTCCGCCGGGTGGTCGAGCGCGCGGTGCAGCGCGCCGACGAACGCAAGCACCTGGCCCACAAGGCCGCGCAAAAGCAGGACGTGGCGCGCTGGGAGGACGAAGGCGGTGCGGTGGTGACACCCGCGCTGCCGGTGCCGACCCAGAGCGCCCAGGCCCAGGCCAATGCACCGCGCGGCCCTTCCAGTCCCGCCCAAGGCACGCCAGCGGCCGCGCTCTGAGCACAGAGCCGCGCCGCCCGCGCCGATTTTCTTGTTCATCAACAGAAGGCCGCCCTGCTTGCCAGCCGGCCCAGGAGACTGCCATGACCCGTTTGATTGCCCCATCCTCCACCCCGCAGCCCATGCACCGTGGCGCACGTGCCGCGCTGCTGGCCGTTGCCAGCCTGGCGCTGGCCGCCGCCGGCCATGCGGCCACGCCCACGGTGTCGAGCTACCAGGCCGAGCGCCAGGCCTGCGCGACCAAGCCCGACACCGACCGCGCAGCCTGCCTGCGCGAAGCCGGCGCCGCGCAGGACGCAGCGCGCCGCGGCCAGCTGACCAGCCCCAGCCCCGAGCAGCTGCACACCAACGCAGTGGCGCGCTGCGCGCCACTGCCCAATGACCAGCGCGAAGCCTGCCTGCGCCGCATCGAAGGCGAGGGCGCGACGACCGGCAGCGTGCAGCAGGGCGGCGTGATGCGCGAGCTGGTGGTGCGTGCCCCCGGGCAGCTGCCGCCGCCCGCTCCGGCCCCGGCCCCGCGCTGAGCGACGCAGGCTCACCGATGAGCCCGCCGCCCCCGCCCTCCCGCCCTTGCCCGGCACCGCCGGGTGACGGCGGCGTGTGGCACCTGCTCAAGGGCACGCTGCAGGCCTTCATCGACGATGACGGCAGCAGCCGTGGCGCGGAACTGGCGTACTACACGCTGTTTTCCGCCGCGCCACTGCTGTTGATCGTGATTGGCGTGGCCGGCCTGGTCTTCGGGCCCGACGCCGCGCGCGGCGAGATCTTCGAGCAGCTGCGCGGGCTGATGGGCCCCACCGGCGCGGCCGCGATCCAGGCGCTGCTGGAAAGCGTCAACCAACCCCACGAAAGCCTGGGCGCCACGGCGTTGGGCATTGTGCTGACCCTGATCGGCGCCACCAGCGTGCTGGCCGAACTGCAGCGCTCGCTGGACCAGATCTGGTGCGTGCCCACGCCACCCAGCTCGGGCCCATGGTCGCTGGTGCGCGCGCGCCTGCTTGGCCTGGGGCTGATCCTCTGCCTGGGCTTCCTGCTGGCAGTGTCGCTGGTGCTTTCGGCCGGCATCGCGGCCACGATGCGCTGGTGGTCGCGCTGGTTCGGCGAATGGGCGCTGCTGGTCGAGGCGGTGAACCAGCTGCTGTCGGTCGGGCTGATGGCGGTGGTCTTCGCGCTGATCTACAAGATCCTGCCGAGTGCCAAGGTGCGCTGGGCCGACGTTGGCACCGGCGCGCTGTTCACCGCGCTGCTGTTCACCATCGGCAAGGGCTTGATCGGCTGGTACATCGGCACCAGCAGCGTGGCCTCGGGCTTCGGCGCGGCCGGCTCGTTTGTGGTGGTGTTGATCTGGGTCTATTACTCGGCGCAGATCTTCCTGCTCGGCGCCGAATTCACCTGGATCCATGCACAGCAACGGCAAGGCTTGCGGCGCGCCGCTTCGCCCGTCGCCGCCGGGCCGCAGCCGGTGCAGCACAAGCACCGGCTGCGCGCCTGAACGCTTGCGATTGGCCCGGCCACACGGGCCATCGTCCTACAGGGCTTGAAGCGCTGGTCTGAAACAGCCGGGAGGCCGACGCGGCCACAGTGCAAGACATGCCATCCCTGTTGCACCCCTTGTCGGCCAGCGCCGGCCCGTCGCCAGCCGCTGCGCCTGACAAGGCCGGGCGCCCCCGCCGTCGTGGCCCGCTGGTGGCCGGCGGCGTGCTGCTGGCCCTGGTGGCCGGCGTGGCCATTTGCGAATGGGCCGGCTGGCCCTTCCTGATCGAGCCGCTGCGCGGCCGCGTCGAAAATGCGCTGCAGCGCCCTGTCACGCTGGAAGGCAAGTCCAGCCTGCACCTGCTGGGCGGCGTGAAGCTGGACGTGGACCACATGCGCGTGGCCGATGCCGACTGGACCGGCAGCCCGGCGATGCTGGACGTGCAGGACCTGAAGCTGCAGCTGCGCTACCGCGACCTGTTTGCCGCCGGCCGCGGACAGGGGCTGCGCGTGCGCTCGCTGACGGCCCACACGCTGAGCGCCAACCTGGCGCGCCGCGCCGACGGCGAGGCCAACTGGGCGCTGGGCCCGCTGGCCGCCAAGGAACCGGCCGCCACGCCGAACAAACCCTCCCGGCTGGTGATGGACGAACTGCTGGTCGACAGCTTCTCCGGCCAGTACAAGGACGCCTTCCTGATGGCCGACGCGACCTTCAGCGGCGCCTTGACGGCCGGCGAGCAAAACGGCACCGGCGGGCTGCGGGCCCAGGCCGATGGCCACTACCGCAAGGCCGAGCTGCATGCGCGGCTCAGCTCCGAATCGCCGCTGCCCATGCTCACCGAAGGCGGGCAGGCGCCGCCGGTCGCGGTCGTCTTCAAGCTGTCCACCGGCCAGGTCAAGCTGGACTTCGACGGCAGCGTGTCGGACATGCTGGGCGCGCGCAACCTGCGCGGCAAGTACCAGCTCTCCGGCCCATCGCTGGCCGCCGTGGGCCAGCCGCTGGGGCTGACGCTGCCGACCACCGAGGACTTCACGATGCACGGCGACCTGGTCCGCGAGGGCCCGCGTTTCCGCACCCACGTGGCTGCGGCGCGCGTGGGCCGCAGCCAGATGTCCGGCGACTTCCTGTTCGACACCAGCGGCAAGCGCAATGTGCTGACCGGCGCGCTGAACGCCGGTGTGCTGTGGCCCTCGGACCTGGCCCCGGCAGTCGGCGCGCCGAACGATGCCGCCACCGCGCGCCGCCAGGCCGACGACAAGGTGCTGCCGCAGCGCGAATTCGACCTGCCGTCGCTGAAGGCGATGGACGCCTCGGTGGACCTGCACATCCTGCGCATGCCGCTGAACAAGGACGGCAGCACCAGCATCACGCCGCTGAACGCCAAGCTCACGCTGGACAACGGCAACCTGCAGCTGGACATCGACAAGGCACAGCTGGGCGACGGCCAGATCCGCGGCCGCATCGGCCTGGCGGTGAGCGACAAGCCCGGCAGCGCGCCCCGCAAGGCCGATCCGTCCACGCTCGCCGCGGCGCGCGAGGCTGCGGCGTCCGAAGCCGCCGCCGATGCCAGCGCGGTGATGGGCGAGGCCGCGCAGGCGCTGGCGGCCGCCCCCCTGCGCGCGCCCACCGCGTCCGACCCGCTGGGCATGCAGGCCGCGCGGCCCGAAGCCGTCAGCGACGCGCACTGGTCGACCGACCTGCGCTGGACCGGCATCGCCATCGAGCAGGTCGTTCCGACACCCGGTTCCAGCACCACCGCCAAGCCAGGCGAGGATCCCACGACCAAGGACAAGGTGCTGCGCGCCATCAAGGGCGGCGAGCCGGTCAAGGCCGGCACCAAGGGCCCGGCCGCACCCTATGCCAGCGGCCGCCTGGCCGGCCGCATCAAGCTGGACGGGACCGGCCGCTCGACCGCACAGATCCTCGGCAGCGCCACCGGCCAGGCCCAGGTGCTGTGGACCCGCGGCACCGTTTCGCATCTGCTGGTCGAAGCCGCGGGGCTGGACCTTGCGCAGTCGCTGGGCCGGCTGATCTCGGGTGACGAGCCGCTGCAGGTGCGCTGCGGCGCCGGCTCGCTGGCCTTCAACAACGGCGTGGTCAAGCCCATGCCGCTGGTGATCGACACGCATGACTCGACGCTGTGGGTGGACGGCGAGCTGTCGCTGAAGACCGAACAGCTGGGCCTGCGCGCGCTGGTCTCGCCCAAGGACGGCACGCCCATCAGCCTGCGCAGCCCCGTGCGCCTGACCGGCACGCTGGCCTCGCCGGGCTTCTCGATCGAGAAGGGCCCGCTGCTCGAGAAAATCGTGCCCAGCGTGCTGCTGGCCTTCGTGAACCCGCTGGCCGCGATCATCCCGCTGATCGACACCGGTGACGAGAAGGCCGCGCAGGAGGCCGACCTGGCCTGCCGCAACGTGGCCGAGCGCATCACCGGCAAGCGCTGAGCCACGCAGCCGGCCCTTCACGGCGCCGGCTGCCATCCCGCTTGACGGGGGTTCGCAGGTTAAATATGATGCTCGTCATATTTTTCTGAATCCCCTCATGAGTCGCACGCCCCAGAGCCGCAAGGCCGAAAGCCACGATCGCATCGTCGCAGCCGCAGCGCGGGCCATCCGCCTGCGCGGCTATGCCGGCGTCGGCGTGGCCGAGGTCATGAAGGAAGCCGGCCTGACCCACGGCGGCTTCTACGCCCACTTCGACTCGCGCGACGCCTTGCTGGTGGCCGCACTGGAACGTGCCGGGCGCGAGAGCGTGGAAAACCTCGGCAAGGCCGCCGAGCGGCATGCAGGGAAGGGCCACAGCGCCTTTCGCTCGCTGGTCGAGAGCTACCTGGCGGACAACCTGCTGAAGTCGCTGGACGCCGGCTGCCCGGTGGCGGCGCTGGGCTGCGACATGCCGCGCCAGTCCGCGCCGGTGCGCGAAGCTTCGGCGCTGCGCGTGCAGCGGCTGATCGCAGGCATACGCAACACCTTGCCCGCCGCCTCGCAAGCCGGCGCCAGCGTCATCGCCGCCACGCTGGTGGGCACGCTGCAGCTGGCCCGCGCGCTGGGCGACAACGACGAGGGCCGCAGCCTGCTGGCCACCACCCGAAAGGCCTTGCTGCTTCAGCACGACGGCTGAACCTGCGCCGGCCGTCGTGCCCCTTTTTTTGCCCAGCAATATGACGAGTGTCATATTTTCATCCCTGCCTCAGGAGTTCCTCATCATGAAGATCGACAACACCATCGCCCTCGTCACCGGCGCCAATCGCGGCATCGGCCTGGCCTTCACCAAGGCCTTGCTGGCGCGCGGCGCGCGCAAGGTCTACGCCGCCGCGCGCGACCCGGCCAGCGTGCCGGCGCTGCCGGGCGTCGAAGCGATCCAGCTGGATGTCACCAAACCTGACCAGGTGGCCGCCGCGGTGGCCCGCGCCGGCGACGTGAACCTGCTGGTCAACAACGCCGGCGTCGGTCAGTTCGGCGGCTTCCTGGCCGCCGACAGTGAGGAGGTCGCGCGGCAGATGCTGGAGGTCAACTTCTTCGGCATGTTGCGCATGAGCAAGGCCTTCGCGCCGGTGCTGGCCGCGAATGGTGGCGGGGAGGGCGGCGGCGCACTGCTGAACGTGCTGTCCATCGTCTCGTGGATCAACGGTGGCGAGCTGGCCGGCTATGCCGCGAGCAAGTCCGCCGCCTGGTCCCTGACCAACGCGCTGCGCCACGAACTGGCTGCGCAGCGCACCCAGGTGCTGGGCCTGCACATGGCCTTCGTCGACACCGACCTGGTGCGTGCGGTGGACGGCCCGAAGACCAGCCCCGAGCTGATCGTCGCCCGCGCACTCGACGGCCTGGAAGCCGGCCTCGATGAAGTGCTGGCCGACGAGCGTACCCAGCTCACCAAGCTGGGCCTGGTCGCCGCCCGGCCGAGCTACCTGCCGCAAGCCGCCTGAGCCTGAAACACACGTCCACCGGGAAGCCCGCCATGACCCTCGCCACCGCCACCGCGCCTCTGCCCACCGCCCGCGCGGCGTCCTCCTGGCCGGTGTTCTGGGTGGCCAGCGTCGCGGCCTTCCTGGTCTCGCTGGACAGCACGCTGCTGTACGCCGCGTTCGGCGCGCTGCGCAGCGGTTTCCCGGGCGCAACGGCGGCCGAGATGTCGTGGGTGCTGAATGCCTATACCGTGGTCTATGCGGCAATGCTGATCCCGGCAGGAGGGCTGGCCGACACACATGGCCGCAAGCGCGTGTTCCTGTTCGGCGTCACGCTGTTCATTGCCGCCTCTGCCGCCTGCGGGCTGGCCGGCAGCGTGGGCTGGCTGATCGCAGCGCGGGTGCTGCAGGCGGTGGGCGCGGCGCTGCTGACGCCGGCTTCGCTGTCCATCGTGCTGGCCGCCTTCCCTCAGGAGCGGCGGGCGCTGACGGTGAGCCTGTGGGGCGCGGTGGGCGGCTTCGCGGCGGCCGTCGGGCCCAGCCTGGGTTCGCTGGTGGTGCAGAGCGTGGGTTGGCCGTGGGCGTTTTTCATCAACCTGCCGATTGGCGCGATCTCGCTGTGGCGCGGTGCTGCGCTGCTGGCTGAAACGCCGCGCGCCAGCACCCGCCGCAAGATCGACGCGGTGGGCATGGCGCTGCTGGTCACGGCTGTCGGCGCGCTGGCCCTGGCCATCGTCCAGGCGGACGCGCCGAGCTGGTCGCGCAGCCAGCTTGGCGCGGTGGCCGCCACCGGCTTGATCGCGCTGGTGGCGTTTGTGATCTGGGCGCGCCATGTGCGCGAACCGCTGGTGGACCTGGGACTGTTCCGCCACCGCACCTACAGCCTGGTGAACCTGGCCACGCTGAGCTTCGGCATTGCGTTTGCGATGATGTTCTTCGCGTTTTTCTTCTACATGAGCGAGGTCTGGCACTACAGCCAGGCGCTCGCCGGCCTGGCCATCGTGCCGGGCCCATTGACGGTGATGCCGGTGGCCATCCTCACCGGCCGCCTCGCCGGCCGCTACGGCCACCGGCCCTTCCTGGTCGGCGGTGCGTTGCTGTATGCGGCGGCCGGGCTGTGGTTCATGCGGGTGCCCGGGCTGGAACCGGCGTACCTGACGCACTGGCTGCCCGGCCTGTTCCTCAGCGGGGCCGGCGTCGGGCTGGTGATGCCTTCGCTGTCGGGTGCCGCGGTCAGCAAGCTGCCGGCGGCGCACTACGCGGTGGGCAGCGCGGTCAACCAGGCGGTGCGCCAGATCGGCGCTGTGATCGGCGTGGCCATCACCGTGCTGCTGCTGGGCCACGGCGCGCTGCAGCGGCACGACTTCGATGCGGTCTACGCACTGCACATCGGCCTGGCGCTGCTGACGGCCGCGTTGTGCCTGGGCGTGCGCACCCGGCCGGTGGCCGCTGCCGCGAAGACCTAGGCAGCGCAGTGTGGACGGCCGGCAGGCCCGGTCGCAGAATGCGCCGGTCTCATTGCCGGAAGCCGCCGTGGCCCTTGACGCACCCACCTTCACCCTCTATGGCGCCAAGGCCTCTGGCGCGGTCGCCGTCGAAGCGGCGCTGACCTTGCTGACGCTGCCTTACCAGCTCATCGAAGGTGCCACCTGGGCCGAGCCCGAAGCGCGCGAGCGCGTGGCGCCCGTCAACGCCATGCGGCAGATTCCTACGCTGGTATTGCCCGGCGGCCAGGTCATGACCGAAAGCGCCGCGATCCTGATCTACCTGGCAGACCTGCACCCTGCCGCCGGCCTGGCCCCGACGCCTGCCGACCCGCTGCGCCCCCAGTTCCTGCGCTGGATGCTCTACGTCTCATCCGCCATCTACGCGCTGCACTGGATCAAGCCCGATGTGCAGCGCATTGGCGCACCGGCCAGCGCCCGTGAACAGGTCGTCAACGCCGTGCATGAGCGCATCGCCTTCTGCTGGCAGCACATGGACAGCCAGCTCGCCCCCGGCCAGTACCTGCTGGGCGACACGCTCACCGTGCTGGACCTCTATGTCGCGGTGGTCTCCCGCTTCGGCCCATGGCGCGAACGCTTCTGCGAAGCCGCCCCACGCATGGCGCAAGCAATGGCCCGCGTGGACGCGCACCCGCGCCTGCAGGCGCTGTGGCGCGAGCGTTTCGACGAGGCATGAGCAGACGAAAAAATGCCCGAGCCGGGAGACCCGGGTCGGGCAGAAGGTCAGGGCTCAGGAAAAACTCAGTCGTCGACGGGCCCGGTCAGGGCCTGTCGGAAGCTCAAGGGCGAACGACGATGTCGTTGCGCACGGCCTTCACGCCGCCGGTGCCGCGCGCGATGGCGTCGGCCTGCGAGCGCTCGGCCGTGCTCTTGGCGAAGCCGGACAGTTGCACCACGCCCTTCATGGTTTCAACGCTGATCGACATCGCGCTGACGGTAGGGTCGCTGGCAAAGGCGGACTTGACGCGGGCGGTCAGCGCCGAGTCGTCGATGTAGGCACCCACCGATTCCTGCTCGCGCGTGACCGCGCAGCCGGTGGTGGCGAGGACAGCGGTGGCCGAGATGACAGCGGCAAGGATGAAACGTGCATTCATGGGGATCTCCAGTGGGGTTGTGAGTTGTGAACGGGAAAAAATAAGCGGGAAGCGAAGCGCAGGCCGAGGCCTTCAGCGCTCCAGCCAGTCGCTGAGTTCGTCGGCGTGCTTTTCTTCATCGGCAAGCACGTCTTCGAGCAGGCGGCGGGTGGTGGGGTCCTTGGGGCCGATCAGCTCGATCATCTGGCGGTAGCTTTCCACCGCCACACGCTCGGCCACCAGGTTGGCGCGAATCATCGATTGCAGGTCCTTGGACTCGTCATAGTCGGCATGGCTGGACTGCAGCAAATGCGCGGGATTCAGGTCCGGCTCACCACCCAGCTCGACGATGCGGCGGGCCAGCCGGTCGGCATGGCCCAGCTCTTCGTTGGCATGCACCAGGAATTCGTCGGCGATGGCCGGCGAGGCCACGCCCACCGCGGTGAAGTGGTGGCGGCGGTAGCGCAGCACGCAGACCAGCTCGGTCGCTAGCGCGTCGTTCAGCAGCTTGACCACGTCGTCACGCCAAGGCCCGTAGGCTGGCGTGACGGCGCCATCCGTGATGTCGCGCTTGGCAGCCTTCAGCCCCGCTTCGTCGAGCTGCAGCCGGCCATGTTCGGCGGCGGCCTGGCCGGGTTGGCCAGACTTGGCGGCCTGCTTGGCTGCGGCGGTGGGGAAGGGGGTGGACATGTTGGCTCTCCTGCGGGACGCGTTGGGATGGCTGATGGAAATGCGAGGCGATGCGAAGGTCAGCGGCAGACTGACACTCAGCCGTTCTTGACGGCCAGCTGGTTGTCGACGCTCTGCACGCCGTCCACGCCCATCGCCAGCCGGGTGGCGCGTTCGCGGGCGCTGTCGGTCGGCGCGGTGCCGTGCAGTGCCACGCGGCCGTTGACCGTGTCGACGTTGATGCGCAGCGCACTCAGCTCCTTGTCCTTGGCCAGCTCGGCATTGATGGACGCGGTGATGGTCGCGTCGCCCACGGCGCCCTTGGCTTCGGCGCCGGCCTGCTTGGCATCGGCCTTCAGTTCGGCACCCGCCTGCTTGGCGTCGGCCTTGAACTCGGCCGTGTCCTGGCGCATCTTGGCCTGGGCTTCATCGCTCTTCTGCTCGACCTTGGCGACGGCCGCATCCAGGCGCTGGCCTGCGGTGCGGGAATCTTCGCTGCGGTCGCAAGCGCCGAGGACTGCAGCCGCCACGATGGCGGTCAATGCGGTCATTCGGCCGAGGGGGGGAAAGTGGTCAGTGGTCATGCGGGGCTCCTGATGAGGTGCCGATGTCCGGCGTTGATGCAACGATAGACAAACCCCGTCCTCTGCGTGGTCGGCTGTGGACTCTTCCGCGTGTCGGAGAGCACCGACATCGGTGTCAGCGGCAGGACCGGCAATTGCCCCAAGGGGCTCGGCTCGCCACGCAAGGCCGCCTGCGAAACCAGGCTTGCGCAAGCTCGCGCCGCGGCGGGTCAGTGCGAGACGGCGCCACACCGCCGTGCGAACCAACGCGAGGGTTGACGCGGCATCACCGGCCGCCCCGCCGTGGTTCAGCTGTGGTTGCCAAAGCGCAGAACGGCCCACCAGGCGGTCAGCATGCCGGCGGCGGAGACGCACATGCCCCACACGCCGTCCACCAGGCTCAGCTGCACGCTCCAGCCGCGCAAGGTGGCCCAGTTGGTGAGGTCGTAGGTGCCGTAGGCCACCAGCCCGACCAACGCGCCGCGCCACAGCGCAGTGAAGGCGCTGTCGACCTGCGGGCCCCAGGCCAGCGCGAGCAGGCCGGCGGGGTAGCCGAAGTAGAACAGGGCAGTGGGCAGCAGCGAGGGCGCCGGGCGCATCAACTCGCCGATCTCGCGCTGGTAGAAGCCCCGGGCAATGCCCAGCAGCCAGGCGGCGTCCAGCAGGCCGATGGCCAGCAGCGCGCCCAGGTAGGCGGTGAACCAGCCGCCCAGGCCCACCGGCCTCATGGCGCGCCCCGCAGGGCAGCAGAGGGCTGGACGGCGGGGCGGGGCAAGGCAGGCATGGCGCGGCTTGGGGCGGAAAAGAGGGGCGGGCGGCAGGCGTGCAAAGACGCGCCACGGGGCCCCTGTGCGCCGCAAGAAACAGGCCGGCGGAAGGCGACGACAAAAAGGGTGCAGGCTTTAGTGAAGGTGCCGGTAAACGATGGCTGGGTTATGGCCATTGTTCGGAGCCATCGTCTACCGGCAAGCTGGACAGAGCCACACTGGTGGTCTGCCGATTCACCTCGGCCTGCACGCTGTTTGTCGGGTGCCTTGTTCGGGGTCGGTCAGCAGCTTGGCTGGACTGCTGCAGTGCTGCTGACCATGGACGCTACTGTAGGCAGCGCAAACCGCCCGCGGTGTAGTCGCCTCCCGGGACGGGCTGTAGGACAAAGCCTCGGCAAGGTTTTCTTGCCTTGCCCCAGGCAAGCGCCTGCCGCTGGGGGAAGATGGGCGCCGATGATCACTTCCAATGCCATTCGCCTGGCCGTTGCCGCGGATGCCGCGGCCATTGCCCTGATGTCACGCCATCTGATCGAGCATGGCCTGCCCTGGGGCTGGGACGGGCAGCGCGTGGCGCAGGCCATTCTGGCGCCGCACATCAACGTGGCGGTGACGGGACCGCGCGGCGCGCCTGTGGGTTTCGGCATCATGGCGTACCACGATGACGATGCGCACTTGGTGCTGTTCGCGGTGCAACCGGCACGCCAGCGGCAGGGCCTGGGCAAGGCGCTGCTGGACTGGCTGGAGGCTGCGGCCCGGGTGGCCGGGGCCGAGCGCATCCGGGTTGAAGCGCGGCGCGAAAACCTCGCCGCCAGGATCTTCTACAACGAGCTCGGTTACCACGAGCGCATGATCAGCAAGGCCATGTACAACGGCCAGGTGGACGGCGTGCGGCTGGAGAAATGGCTGCGCGTGCACGACGTGTCGGCCAGCGGCGCGGCGTCGTGAGCGCCCCCAGACCTGCCGCTTCGCGTCAGGCCCCCCGAGGGGGTCAAGAAAACTCGGGAGCGGCCCTTCGTTTTCTTGAGAGCCTGGTGCTCAGGCGTCGAGCCGGCCTTCGCGTGGGCCGGCTTCGTCGGCCAGCGCGAGGCAGTAGTCGATCAGGTCTTCTATCTCGCCGGACTTGTCGAACACCCGGCTGGCGCCGAGCTGCAGGCACTGGCGGCGCATTTCGTCGGTGGCGTAGTTGGTCAGCACGACGCAGCGCGGCGCCGGCCGCTTGCGCGCGCCGTCCTGCCTTTGCCTCGCATCGCTGAGCCGGCGCAGCACGTTCAGGCCGGAGCCCTGGCGCAGGAACAGGTCCAGGATGATGATGTCGCAAGGGGCCGGCGGGTTTTGCAGCCACTGCAGCGCGCCGGGCTCGTCTTCGGCATGGCCCACGACCTGCAGCGGCACCATCTCCTCGAGGGCGGCCGCAAGGTTCTCGCGGATCACGGGGCTGTCTTCGACAAGAAAGGTCTTGAGTACCGGCATGTCTTGCACCTGAACGGCAGCGCACGGTTTTGCTGCGTTGCGGGATTCCAGTTTAGGCAGCACCGGCGCCGCGGCCTGTAGGACGGCCGGCTGAATGGGCGCCCGAGAACATGCCCTTGGCGCGGCTCGCCGGTCTGCTTCGCGTCTGCCTCAGATCAGAGCCAGCGCTCGAACAGGCGGCCCGTCCACTCCTTGAGCCTGGCGCCCAGACCACGCTGGGCCCAGGCAGCAGGCGTGATGGCGGCCGAGGCCTGCAGGTCGCGCTGGAACTGGGCCTCCAGCACCTGCGCAAAGTCGTCGCCGACGACGACCAGGTTGATCTCGGCGTTGTCGGCAAAGCTGCGCCAGTCCAGGTTGCTGGAGCCGACGGTGGACCACACGCCATCGACCACCGCGGTCTTGGCGTGCAGCATCGCGTCCTGCAGCTCGTGCACCTGCACGCCGGCTTCCAGCAGCTGCTGGTAGTAGCCGCGGCCAGCGGCCAGCATCAGGCCGAAGTCGCTTTTCGACGGCAGCACCAGCACGACCTGCACGCCACGCCGCGAGGCGTCGCACAAGGCCTTGAGCATGTCCTCGCCGGGCGCGAAGTAGGCCATGGTCAGGTGCACGCTCTGCTGGGCCGCGTCGATCGCGCGCAGCACCGAGCGGTAGATCGGGTTGGCCTTCTGGCCGGGCTGGCTGAGCAGCAGCTGCAGCACGCGCTCACCCTGCACCGGCGTGGGCGTGGTGGGCGGCGGCGGCAGCTTGCCCTCGCAGCCCTGGCCGTTCCACTGGTGCTCGAAGGATTCGGCCAGCGCCGGCACGATGGGGCCCTGGACCTCGATCTGGGTGTCGCGCCAGCCGTTCTTCAGCGGGTCAACCTGCGGCGCGCGGCGGCGCAGGCTGAAGGAGCCGGAGGCATAGACCTGGCTGATGTTGATGCCGCCGGTGTAGCCGATGCGGTCATCGACCACCAGCAGTTTGCGGTGATCGCGCTGGGTGATGTTCCAGAAGCCGGCGCGCTCGAACGGGCTGACCGGGTTGTAGCCGCAGACGGCCACGCCGCCGGCGCGCAGTTCCTCGAAGAAGGTTTTCTCCGAGCCCAGCGAGCCGACGCTGTCGTAGATCACCGCGATCTGCACGCCTTGCGCGGCCTTGCTGCGCAGCAGGTCGGCCATCTGGCGGGCCAGGCCTTCGTCCTCGAAGATGTAGCTTTCCAGCAGCACGCGCCGGGTCGCGCCGGCAATGGCCGCGCGCATCGCGCCCAGGGCCTGGGGCCCGTCGATCAGCAGCCTGGCGGTGTTGCCGCGGTACAGCGGCACGTCGGGCATGCCGTCGGCCATCACCTGCAGGTGGTGCAGCGCCAGCTTGGCGTGGCCCTCGGCGGCCACGCCGGCGACGATGTTGCGGGTGGCGGCGTCAGACACCTCGCCCTTGGAGTCGGCCACCTTCAGGTCACGGCCCAGCGCGCCCACGCTGGCCGCCACCGGCATGGCAACCGCCTCTCTGGGCGGCAGCGTGGCGCTGCAGGACACATTGCTCAAACAGACCCAGCTCAGCGCGAGCGCGCACAGCGCACCGCGCCGGCTCATTGCAGGCGTAGCCATAGAGGTACTGCTTTGGATGAAGCGCGCAGCGCGGGCTGCGGCGAAGGCGCCGGGGCGTCCGGCGTCGGAACTTGCGGATTTAGAACTTGGACTGCCAGCTCAGCGACAGGCCGCCGCGGCGCGGCTTGAGTGCCATTTCGTTGGTACCGCCCAGCTGCATGCGGAAGGTGCCGAGTTCCTTCCAGGCATCGGCGTCGGAGCGGGGCTTGAAGCCGCGGTCGAAACGCTCGACGCGCGCGGTGAAGGCCAGCTCGACATGCGGCGAGGCCGGCGGCGGGCCGCCCACCATCTGCGGCGCCGGCAGGCTGGGCGCCAGGCCCACGCGCCAGATGGAGCGGGTCGGCGCGCCGGTGTCCCGCCAGAGCGACAGCGTGGAGCGCTGCGAGGTGTTGAGCGTGCGGCCACCGCCCAGGCTGGGGGCACGGTAGCGCGCGGCCATCTCGGCGGCGGCGGCCGACGAGTAGCCGTCGTAGGCGGGCAGCGGCGTCGGCTGGCCGGTGATGGGCGTGGCGGTCGACACCTCGCCGGAAGCCAGGGCACTCGCCGGCACGCTGGCTGGCAGCTGCTTCACGGCGGCCACCGGCTCGGCATCGCCTGCCGGTCCGTCCTGCGCAAGCGCCGGTGCGGCGCTGCACAGCGCGATCACCGCGGCCAAGCCGCAGCCACACACGCCAGGCAAACTGCCGGCTGACACGCTGACGCTGATCATGAGGTGCTCCCAGGAGTCGGATTTAGAGGGGTTTCGGTGGGGGATGGAAATTCAGTGGCATCGGATGAGGCGGGGCCTGGGCTGACGGCTTGGGTCGCACTGGCGACCGCGCCCATCAACACATCACGAACGGTGCGCTGGGCCAGCATCTGGCCTTCGGCCAGCAGCGTGGGCCAGAGCAGGAAGCGCCAGACGCGGGGCAGCAGCAGGTAGACGAAGCTGCCGGTCGCCGCAGAGGCCAGCAGCAGGGTTTTCGGGTGACGCAGGGCCAGCGGCCTGAGCTGGCCTTGCAGCAGCTGCTCGGCCTCCAGCAGGCCGCTGAGCCTGCTCAGGCCCAGCAGGGGCGCCAGGAAGCTGAAGCGGCCCAGCCAGCGGCCCCAGGATGGGCCGCGGCGACGCGAGCCGGCCTGCGCAGGGCCTTGCTCGGCCGCCATGCCGTCCAGGATCTGGCTGCGGTGCATCACCAGTCGGGACGCCGCGAGGCTGACCGCAGCGGCACTGCCCTTGGGCGCGCTTTCCGCAGCAAGCGCCATCGCTGCCTCTGCATCCGGTGGCAACGTGCTCATGATGGTTCGGCCTCCCGGGCCGGCGCTGACGAAGCAGAAGACGGGGGGCTGAACGCCGGTTCGCCGACAGGCTCAGGCGATTGGGCGACCGCGCTGTTGGCCATGGCCTGGGCCGCGGTTTGCGCGGTGGCCGGCAGCAGCAGCGCTGCGTCCTGCGCCAGCTGCGCGCGCAGCGTGGCAAAAGGGGTGGGCTGGACGCTGCCGGCGGCGATGAAGGCAGCCAGCACGCCCAGCGCAAGCGGCACCAGCGGCACCGCCCAGAACAACCAGCTGGCCTGCCAGCCGGCTTGCGCGCCAGGGCCTTGGGCCACCAGCAGCGCCACGCCGCCCAGCATCAGGCCAACGCCCAGCAGCACCGCCGCCGCCACCGCTGCCACCGCCCGGCGCTGCCAGTACTGGCCGGCATAGGCCAGCTCGGCCTCGGTCAGCGCCGCATAGCGCCGCGCATGCTCGATCGCCAGCGACGGGTCGGAGACCAGTCGGGAGACAAGAGGCGGCAGCATGCGGATCTCCGGGAGGGCGGCAAGAGGTGGGGCGAAACGGGGCGGCAGGCGCAGGACGATCAGCGGTCGCGCTGCTTGGCCAGCAGCACGATCAGGCCGGTCAGCGCGGCGCCGACGGCGGCTGCCACCAGCATCGACTTGACCGGCTCGTCGCGCACATAGCGCTGGGTGCGGTCGTTCAGCGCAGCGGCTTCGTCCTTCACATGCACGGCGGCGCTCTTGGCCATCTGCGCATTGCGGGTCCACCAGCTTTCGGCCATTTCGCCGAAGCGGGCGGCTTCCTTGGCCACGGCTTCAGCCACCGGCTGCACAACGGAGGCGGCCTTGTCGGCAGCTGCGCTGGCGGCGCCGGAAATGGTGGAAGAAGAAGTGGGGGTGGTGTTGGGAGTGGTGCTCATGGGGATCTCCTAGGGTGGATTGAAACAGCGGGGGAACAAGGTCAGAAAGCGGAAAAGGGTGGCGGCAGACGCCCAGAAAAAAGCCATGGCATGCATGTAGCACGCCAGGCCATTCAGGCGACTGCCGTCAACCGCGTCCGCGCAGCAGGTTCACGATCAGGCCGGCCACGGCCAGCACCAGGAACACGAAAAACAGGATCTTCGCGATGCCTGCTGCTCCAGCGGCAATGCCGCCGAAGCCGAAAAGCGCTGCAATCAGCGCAATGATGAAAAAGACAACGGCGTAATGCAGCATGAGTTTCTCCTGTGAGACCGTTGCCGGCCGCGGTGGATGGAAGGCGATGGACGAAGGTTAAAAGCCCCCTCTGCTGCAGGGCGTGGGCTGTTGGCGCGAGCCGCCGTCGGTGGGCATTGCATGGGCCTGTAGGACCAAGCCCACAACAAGCCCCTCACGGCGCCTCGCCAGAGCCCGATGTTGCATTGCAGCGCTTGTCCGTTCGCTTGTCCAGCGCCTGATGGGGGTTGCCGTGACGCCCGTCAACGCCGCCGCCTAAACTGGCTGCATGCCCTCGCCGCCGCTCAACCTGCCCGCCTCGCCGCCCGTGCGCTGTGCGCGATGGAGCAGGAGGTCTACCTCAACCACCACGCGGCGCGGCGCGGCATCATCTTCACCAGCCCGGACCAGATCGATCTCGACACGCTGGCGCGCCAGTGGCGGGCAGCGCTGGCCGACGTCCACTGGGCTTCGAGGCCCGGGCGCAATTCATGATCAAGCCGCTGGTGCCGGCGGTGAGCCGTCTGCGCCCCAGCGCTTGAGCCTCACATGACCGAAGTGAGGCTTCCCAGCGGCCGCAGCTGGGACCCCGGCACCGACCCGTACGCCTACCAGATGGCGGCCAGCGACAACCGGGATGAGGTCCTGGGCAGCGAGGTCTGCGGGTGCATTGGCTGCGGGGCGATGTTTGCGCCGGCCGAGATCGTGCGCTGGTGGGACGAGGGCACGACGGCGTGTTGTCCGCGTTGCAGCCTGGCCAGCGTGGTGATCGGCTCGGCGTCAGGTCTGGCGCTGGACGAGGAATGCATGGGCCTGGCCCGCGCGCACCTGTTGGGCGCGGGCGAAGCGCCGCCGCCCGCGACCGCCGTACCGACGGCCGCTGCCAAACCCTGGTGGCGGTTTTGGTGAGGATCGGCAACTTCAGTATTGGTCTGTCAGATCGTCGCCGAAACGGTTCGGGCCGACGGTGCCGCGCAGGCAGCCGGTTTCGATGAAGGCCCAGATGCTGCCGATGACCGGGATGAGGCCGATCAGGATCCACCAGCCGGACTTGTCGCGGTCATGCCAGCGCTTGACCTGCATCGCCAGGCCGATCCAGGTCCCGGCGATGTAGAGAGGCACGGCAAGGATCCAGCTCAGTGTTTCAGACACCAGGGCGACGGCACCGACCAGGCCGCCGAGCACCAGCATCGCCAGGAAGAAGAACAGCACGCCGTAAAGCCAGAAGACTTTGCGCGAGATGCGCCCCTGGAAGCTGAAGTACAGGGTCTTCAGGTCGGGCTTTTCGCCACTGGCGGGCAGGATCAGCTCGGCGTTGGGCGGCTGGAACGGGTTGACGGCTTCGGTCATGGTGGTACTCCCTCGGTGGATGCTTTGCGCGGCGCTCAAATCGCCGCGCGGCAAGTATCCGAGGGAATGGGCCAGCCGGCAGGGCTGCAAGCTAGGGACTGCCAGCGGCCACTGCCCACCGGTTCAGGCGTGAGGCGCCCGCTGCGTGCCAGCCGCCTGGCTTTCCTGTGCCCGCTCCCGCAGCAGCGCCCGTTCCCGCTCGTTCTGCGTCAGCGCTGCGGCCTCGGTGAAGGCCTGCTCGGCTTCGGTGTGGCGGCCGAGCTTGGCCAGCAGGTCGCCGCGCACGCTGGCCAGCCAGTGGTAGCGGGTGAGGGCGGGGTCCTGGGCCAGCGTGTCGACCAGGGCCAGGCCGGCCGCGGGGCCGAAGGCCATGCCGATGGCGACGGCGCGGTTGAGCTCGACGACCGGCGACGGCGCGACCTGCGCCAGCGCGTCGTAGAGGGCGGCGATCTGCGGCCAGTCGGTGGCGTCTGCCATCAACGCGCGGGCGTGGCAGGCGGCGATGGCGGCTTGCAGCGCGTAGGGGCCCAGGCCTTGTGCGCCCGCGCTCAAGGCTTCTGCGCGTTCGAGGGCGGCCAGGCCGCGGCGGATCAGCAAATGGTCCCAGCGGCCGCGGTCCTGCACCAGCAACAGCACGGGGCGGCCCTGGTCGTCGGTGCGCGCCGGCGTGCGCGAGGCTTGCAGCTCCATCAGCGCGACCAGGCCGTGGACTTCCGGTTCATCGGACGCAAGGCCGGCCAGCATGCGGCCCAGGCGCAGCGCCTCGTCGCACAGCGCGGGGCGCATCCAGTCGCCGCCGCTGGTGGCCGCGTAGCCTTCGTTGAAGATCAGGTAGACGACGGCCAGCACGGTGGCCAGGCGCTCGCCCAGCGCCTCGGGTCGCGGCAGCTCGAAGGGCACCTGGGCGGCGCTGAGCGTGCGCTTGGCGCGCACGATGCGCTGGGCGACCGTGGCCTCGCTCTGCAGGAAGGCGCGGGCGATCTCGCCGGTGCTGAGGCCGCCCAGCAGGCGCAGCGTCAGCGCGACGCGGGCCTCGGGCGAAAGCACCGGGTGGCAGGCGGTGAAGATCAGTCGCAGCAGGTCGTCACCGATCACGTCCTGGCGCGCGGCGTCCAGCGCGTCGGTGAAGTCCGGCACGACGCCGGTGCCCAGCGCCTCCTGCTCTTCGCCGATGACTTCGTGGTGGCGTTGCTGCATCGCGTGCTGGCGGATCGCGTCGAGCGCGCGGCGCTTGGCCACCGTCATCAGCCAGGCGCCGGGGTTGTCGGGAAGGCCTTCCCTGGGCCAGTGCTCCAGCGCGGTGACCAGTGCGTCCTGCGCCAGTTCTTCCGCGCGGCCGACGTCGCGCACCATGCGCGCAACGCTGGCGACGATGCGCGCCGACTCGATGCGCCAGACGGCGGCGATGGTGCGCTGGGTGCGGTCGATCGCGTCATCTTGCGCAGCCGACGCCTTCGTCACGTCAGGCGTCCTTTGTGGGATTGCCGGCGGCGGAAGCATCCATGTAGGCCAGTTCCCAGACGTGGCCATCCAGGTCCTCGAAACCATGGCCGTACATGAAGCCGTGGTCCACCGGCGGGCGCGGGGCGCTGCCGCCGGCCGCCACCGCCTTGGCGACCAGTTCATCGACCTCGGCCCGGCTTTCGCAGGACAGGCAGACCAGCACCTCGGTAACCTCCCGTGCATCGGCAATCGGCTTGCGCGCGAAGCCCTGGAAAAACGGCTCGCTCAGGATCATCGCGAACAGGTTGTCACCCAGCACCAGGCAGGCGCCGGCGTCGTTGCTGAACTGCGGGTTGAACGAATACCCCATGGCCTCGAAGAAGGCGCGGGCCGCAGGCAGGTTGCGGGTGGGCAGGTTGACGAAGATTTGCTTGTGCATGAGGACTCCAGAATTGATCACGGAAGAAGAGGAAGGGTCGCTGGCGCAGGGCCGGTGGACGCGGTACGCCTGGCCGCCGCCGGGCCGCCCCAAGGTGGCCAGGCACCCGCCCGGCGGGTGGTGGGCCGTACCCGGCCTACCGGGTGCTTCATTCAGCCAGGGCCTTGAGGTTTTGAAGGCCGTCCTCGAAGTCGCGGCCGACCATGCGGTCCATCAGGGTCAGGAGGTCCATCAGCTTGCTCATGTAGTTGGCCGGACCGTGCATGGCCCAGGTGACCACGGTCTGCTGGCCTTGGGGTGTGAGCGTGAAGTCGGCCTGGTTGTGGGCCTCGAAGGGCTTGACGAATTCCAGCGCCATGTGCACCTCGCGCGGCGGCTGCACCTGCTCGATGCGCATGCTGCCCACGCCCAGCGACTCGCTCTCCCAGGCGTAGAAACCGCCGGGGCCGGCAGTGATCTCGCCGTAGCGCTGCTTGGACGCCGGGTCCTTGCGCAGGTAGGGGTTCCAGCGGTTGAACTGGTGCATGTCGCTGACAAAGGGGTACAGCTTTTCGGGTGATGCGGCGATGGTGATGTGGCGCTCGACGCGGAAGGTGTCGGGCCGGAAGGTCGCGGCGATCAGCACCAGCACAATCACGGCCAGCAGCGCGAGGCCGCCGTAGCTCAGGGCTTTCAACATGGGAGGGTTCCTGGGGGTTGGGATGCAGTTCAGTCGGCCACGGCACGGGGGAAATCGTCCAGCTCATGCGGCTCGTACAGCAAGCGCACCTCGATCTCGGCCGGCCGGCCCGCGCCCATCGGCGCCGGGAAACGGCGGGCCCACTCCATCGCCTCTTCGCGCGAGCGGACCTGGATCAGCGTGTAGCCGGCGATCAGTTCCTTGGTCTCGGCAAACGGGCCGTCGGTCACCTGGCGCGTGGGTTTGCCGGCCGCGTCGCTGCCGTGGCGGATGCGCCAGCCTTCGCGGCTGGGCTTCAGGCCGTTGGCATCCAGCAGCGCGCCGGCCTGGCTCAGCTGCTGGTGGTAGGCACTCATCTCGGCCATCAGCGCCGCGTCGCCCATCGGCGCCTCGGCTTCGGTCTCGGCGGTGGCCTTGACGATGATCATGAATCGCATCGGGCTCTCCTTGTGTCTGCGCTCATGTCTTGACGACGAGGCAGACCGGGCCGGATCGACAGGGGCCGAGGGTTAATACCTAAAAATCTGGTTCAGGCGGGCAGGTCGTGGAAACACGGGCCAAGGTTGCGCACTTCGATGGTCGCCCATTCCGCGGCCGGGCAGGCGGCGGCAATCGCCAGCGCTTCCTCGCGCGTGGGCACGTCGACCAGGAAATAGCCGCCGACCATTTCCTTGACCTCGGCAAACGGCCCGTCGACCCAGCGCGGCTGGCCGTCGCGCACCTGGACTTTCGTCGCCTGCTCCAGCCCGGCCAGCGACTGGGCGGCCTGCAGCACGCCGCGCGCCTGCAGCGTGGCGGCAAAGTCCAGCATGCGGGCGTAGACCTTTTCGCCTTCGGCGCGGCCGCGCGCCTCGCGCTGGCCCGTGGGTTCGTTGATCAGCAGCATGTAAGGCATCGGGCAAGTCCTGTGGGGCCAGAAGATGGCAATGCGCGGATCTTAGCCAGCCGCGCCGTTATGCTGCTAGCCCATGTACGAGTCGTATTTCGGCCTGGCCCGCGAGCCGTTTTCGGTGGCGCCGGACCCGCGTTTCCTCTACCTCAGCGACAAGCACCGCGAAGCGCTGGGCTACCTGATGTACGGGCTGCGCCGGGCCGGCGGCTTTGTCTTGCTGACCGGCGAGATCGGCGCCGGCAAGACCACCGTCTGGCGCGCCTTCCTGGAGCAGCTGCCCGGGCATGTGGACGTGGCCTACGTGGCCAATCCCAAGCTCGGTGTGACGGCGCTGCTGCGGCGGCTGTGCGAGGAGTTGCGCATCGAGCTGGCCGACGACCAGGCCGACCTGATCGACGCGCTGCACGGCCACCTGCTGCTGGCCCACGCCAGCGGCCGGCGCACGCTGATCGCGGTGGACGAGGCGCAGGCGCTGTCGTTCGACGTGCTGGAACAGCTGCGCCTCCTGACCAACCTGGTGACCAACGAGAGCAAGCTGGTGCAGGTGCTGCTGATCGGCCAGCCCGAACTGCGCAACATGCTGGCGATGACCGAGATGGAATCGGTCTCGCAGCGCGTGGTGGCGCGTTTCCACCTGCCGGCGCTTTCGCTGGACGAGGTGCGGCGCTACCTGGCGCACCGGCTCGAAGTGGCCGGTTACCAGGGGCCTGGCCTGTTCGAGGACGACGCGATCCGCCGGCTGCACCGGCTGTGCCGCGGCACGCCGCGGCGCATCAACGTGCTGTGCGACCGGGCGCTGCTGCTGGCCTTCCAGGCCGGAGAGAAGCGGGTCGACCGCGCGCTGGTGGACCGGGCCGCGGCCGACGTGTTTGGCCAGAACCTGCAGGGCACCGTGCCGCTGTCGCGCCTGAACTGGCCGGCCTGGCTGGCCGGCGGTGCGGCGGCCGGCGCGGTGCTGGCCGGTTCGCTGTGGGTGGTGCCACGGCTGCCGGGCAGCCTGCCCAAGGCCAGCGCGCTGGCCGAGGCGGTCGCTGCCGCCAGCGCCCCGGCTGCGAGCGCAGCACCACCGGCGGTGGCCAGCGTTGCGCAGACGATCTCGCCCCGCGCTTCGGCCGTGCTGGACATGGGCGCTACCGCGTTGGCCGCGCTGAATGCAGCCAGTGCGCCTGCGCCCATCGCGCCAGCCACGCCCGTCATGACAGACGACGCCGAGGCACTGGAGCGCCTGCTGGCGGCCGGCGATGTCAGCGACGACCAGGCCCTGCGCCAGCTGGCCAGCTGGTGGGGCGTGACGCTGGCCAGCGGCGAGGCCTGCAGCGCGGCGCGCGCGCGTGGCCTGGTTTGCTACAACGCGCGCCGCGGCTTGGCGCCGATCCGCCAGCTGGCCCGCCCCGGCCTGCTGACGCTCACCGATGAGCGCGGCCGCAACGCCCACGTGCTGCTCAGCGCGCTGGACGACGACGCCGCCACGCTGCAGGCCGCCACACCCGGCGCCAGGCCGCTGCGCGTGCCGCTGGCCCGGCTGGCCTGGCTGTGGCGCGGCGACTTCGCGACCTTCTGGCGCGCCCCGCCCAGCTACGACGCCGGCCAGCCCATGGGCACCGACGGCCCGCAGGCCGACTGGCTGGCCCAGCAGCTGGCCCAGGTGGACGGCGGCCCACCGCATTTCAGTGACGGCGAGATGCTGCGCAACCGCGTGTCGGCCTTCCAGAAGGTACAAGGCATCAAGCCGGACGGCCAGGTCGGCCCGATGACGCTGATGCTGCTGAACCGGGCCAGCGGCATTGCCGAACCGCGGCTGCCTTTCCGCCCGCCCGCGGCGCTGGCCGCACCCACCGCCACACCCGCGGCCACGCCCGCTTCCGCCAGCGTCGCCGCACGCTGAGCCGCACTTTCTCCCGCCCTGCATGCAAGCTGCCGAACCGATCGAAATCCTGCGCACCCGCCGCCTGCGCCTGCGCCAGTTCACCCCCGTCGATGCCGGCCTGGTGGTTGCCTTGTTGAACAGCCCAGGCTGGCTGCGCTACATCGGTGACCGGGGGGTGCGGGACATTGCCCAGGCGCGTGACTGGATGGCCTGCCGGCTGCTGAACCACTACGCCGAGACCGGCCACGGCTTCTGGGCCGTGGAGCGGCTGGACGATGGCGCGCCGGTGGGACTGTGCGGCCTGATCCACCGCGAAGGCCTGCCGGTGCCGGACCTGGGCTACGCGCTGCTGCCGGAACAAGAGGGCCAGGGCTTTGCGCGCGAAGCCGCCGCGGCCTGCCTGGTGCACGGCCACCAGGTGCTGAAGATGCCACGCATCCTGGCCATCACCTCGCCGGAGAACCTGGCCTCGGCTCGGGTGCTGGCGCACATCGGCATGCAAGAGATCGGCAACGTGCGGCTGCCGAACGATCCGCCCGACGCACCGCCGCTGCGCCTGTTCGAGTCGCTGGCCTGAGCGGGTCCTGCCCCCCTTACTTCCCTTACTTCTTCGCGCGCAGCTTGCCCAGCTCGGCCTGGGTCTGCTGCCAGAGTTCCATGCCGACGGTGGTGGCAATGCCGGCGTTCACCCGCGTGAGCTTGTCGCGCATGCGGGCAGCTTCGGTGGCACTCAACTCGTTGATCGCCATGCCCTTGGCTTTCAGGTCACTCAATGCACGGCTGGCCTCGGCGCGGGTGTCCTGGCGCTCGAAGTCGCGGCTGGCGATGGCCGCATCGCGCAGGATCTTCTGCTCGGCCGGCGACAGCGTGTCCCACCACTTGCGGCTGACGGTGACGATCCACGGGCTGTAGACGTGGTTGGTGATGCTGAGGTACTTCTGCACCTCGAAGAACTTGCTCGACAGGATGGTGTTGAACGGATTCTCCTGCCCGTCCACGGCCTTGGTTTCCAGCGCGCCGAACAGCTCGGAGAACGGCAGCGGCACGGCATTGGCACCCAGCAGCTTGAAGCTGTCGAGGTAGACGTTGTTCTGCATCACGCGCAGCTTGATGCCGTCCAGGTCTTCGAGCTTCTGCACCGGGCGCTTGCTGTTGGTCAAGTTGCGGAAGCCGTTTTCCCAGTAGGCCAGGCCGACCAGGCCCTTGTCGGCCAGCTTGTCCATCACCTGCTTGCCGACCGGGCCGTCCAGCACCGCGTCGGCCTCCTTCGCGTCGTTGAACAGGAAGGGCGTGTCCCACAGCGCCATTTCCTTGGCCGTGCCCACCAGCGTGGCGGTGGAGCCGACCATCATTTCCTGCGCGCCGCCGATCAGCGCCTGCTGCATCTGCGTGTCAGGCCCCAGCGCGGCAGCGCCGATGGCGCGCACCTTGAGCTTGCCGCCGGAGGCCTTGTCGACCTGTTCGGCAAAAAACTTGGCTGCCCGGCCCTGGTTGCTCTGCTCGTTGAGCCCGTAGCCGAAGCGGATCAGCCGCGGCTTGACGTCTTGCGCCATCGCGGCGAACGAAGCCAGACCCAAGCTGGCGGCGATGCCGGCGGCGAGCACCGAGCGGCGAACAGAACAGCGAACTGCATGCATGCGAATTTCTCCAGAAGGAAGGTCAGCGCAGCCAATGCATCGGCGCGATGACCAGCTGCGGGAAAACGACGAACAGCGTCAGAATCACCAGGTAGGTGAACAGGAACGGGTTCACGCCCTTGATGACCTGGTGCAGCGACAGCCGGCCGACGCCGGCCACCACGTTCAACACCGTGCCGACCGGCGGCGTGATCAGCCCGATGGCGCCGTTGAGCACGAACATCAGCCCGAAATACACCGGATCGATGCCGGCCTTGACGGCAATGGGCAGCATCACCGGCGCGAAGATCAGGATGGTGGGCGTCAGGTCCAGCGCGGTGCCGATGACGACCAGCGCGACCATCATCACCGCCATCAGCAGGCGCGGGCTGTCGACCAGCGTGCCCAGGCTGGCCGTGAGCACGCTGGGCAGGTCGGCCAGCGTGATCATGTAGCTGGCTACCTGCGCACCGGCGCACAGGAACATCACGATGGCAGTGGTGCGCGCGGCCCGAACCAGCACCCCGTACAGCTCGGCCAGCTTCATCTCGCGGTGCACGAGGAAGGCGACCACCAGCGCGTAGAAGGCGGCGACCACGGCCGCTTCGGTCGGCGTGAAGACACCGCTCTTCATGCCGCCGATGATGATGACCGGCATCAGCATGGCCCAGAAGGCCCGCACCGTGGCCTTGACACGCTCGGCCATCGGCAGGGCAGGGTCGGCCGGCAGCGGCGTGCGGCGCAGCACCCATTTCCATGCCAGGATCAGCCCGGTGCCCATCACCAGCCCAGGCACGATGCCGGAGACGAACAGCGCCGAGATCGAGGTGTTGGTCGTCACGCCGTAGATCACGAAAGGCATGGACGGCGGGATGATGGGCGCGATGATGCCGCCCGAGGCGATCAGCCCGGCCGAGACGGGCAGCGGGTAGCCGCGCTCGCGCATCATCGGCAGCAGGATGGTGGCCAGCGCGGCAGTGTCGGCCAGCGCCGAGCCGCTCATGCTGGCCATCAGCACCGCGGCGCCGATGGCGACAAAACCCAGCCCGCCGCGGATGTGACCGACCCAGGCCTGCGCCATGTCGATGATGCGCCGGCTGATGCCGCCGCTGTTCATCAGTTCGCCCGCGAGGATGAAAAACGGCACCGCCAGCAGCGGGAAGCTGTCCACGCCCGCGACCAGGTTCTGGGCCAGCAACTGGGTGTCCCAGAAGCCCAGCACCCAGGCCATGCCGGCACCGGTGAGCACCAGCGCCAGCGCCATGTTCATGCCGATGCCCATCAGCAGCAGCATGCCGCCGCAGAAGACGGCCAGGGCCTGGACTTCAGGTGTCATGGTGCTCACTCCACTTCCGCGTCATGGCCCAGCGCCAGCGGCGCATTGCGCAGCAGCTCGGCCAGCGCCATCACGCCAATGGCCAGTGCGCACAGCAGGGCCGGCAGCGGCAGCAAGGCATTCGGGTAGCCCAGCACGACCGAGCGGCTGGCCCAGCCGACGCTGACCTGCTGCCACGCGCCCCAGCCCAGCAGCACGCAGGCGAAGACGACCAGCAGCCGTATCAGCGCGGCCATCAGCGCCAGTGCGCGCGGCCGCTGTTGCAGCAAGCCCAGCAGGCTGGTGAAGGCCATGTGCTCGCCGCGCGGGTAGGCGGCCGTGGCACCGATGAAGACCAGCCAGACGAACAGCAGGCGCGACAGCTCTTCGCTGGCGGCAATGCCGTTGCCAAAGCCATAGCGCAGCACCACGTTGACAAAGACCGACAGCGCCATCACGGCCAGGCAGGCAGCCATCGCGCCCTGCAGCAGGCGCTGGAACGCGGAGGTGGGAGGCGATGAAACGGGCGGCGAAGAAGAAGAAGTGTTCATTCAGTGATTCCGGCATGCAGCCACGCACTGGCCTGCTGCTGAAGCTCGGCCAGCTTCGCGGTGGCGTCCAAGGTCAGCACACGCGGCTCGCCGACCGGGGGTTCCAGCGTGGCGAACTGGCTGTCGACCAGGCTGGCCGAGAAGAAATGCGCGCTGCGGTTGGCGACACGGGCCAGCGCAGCGTCGCGGTCAATCTGCAGATACAGGAAGGCCAGACCCGGGCAGGCTGCGCGCAAGCGCTCGCGGTAGGCCATTTTCAACGCCGAACAGGTCAGCACCACGCCTTGCGGATGTTGTTGCAACAGCGCGGCCAGCCGGTCCAGCCAGCCCTGGCGATCGGCATCGGTCAAGGCAATGCCTTGTGCCATCTTGGCCCGGTTGGCCTCGCCGTGGAAATCGTCGCCCTCGATCAGCGGCAGTCCTTCGGCCTGCGCCAGCGCAGCACCGACGCTGGACTTGCCGCAGCCGGCGACGCCCATCACGACCACGCTGGGCAGGCTTGTTGAAGAGATAGCGCTGTCCATTGGAATGAGGAGGAAGGTGAAGGCATTCGCCTGGGAAAATGTAGATTGCTGCTTGCTGATGGACAGCGCTATCCTAAAACTGCGGCACCGCGTCTCGCCTCCGTGTTTTCCCGTGGCGCGGTACCGTCAGTGACTTCTCCCTTTTGCCCACGGTCTGCCCACTCTTCATGAACCTGCCTGCTGCCAAACGTCGCCGCGCCACCGGCCGTGTCACGCTGAACGACGTGGCGCTGGCCGCCGGTGTCAGCCCGATCACCGTTTCGCGGGCCTTGCGCGGGGAACGCGCGGTCGACCCCGAGCTGGTGGCCAGGGTGCGCGAAGCGGCCGACAAGCTGGGCTACATGCCGGACCCGGCTGCCCGCGCGCTGGCCTCGCGCCACAGCACGCATGTGGCGGTGCTGATCCCGCTGCTGAGCAACGCCTTGTTCGTCGACCTGCTGGAGGCCGTGCAGCGCACGCTGCGCCCGGCCGGCTACCAGGTGCTGATCGGCGTGACGCACTACGACGAGGCCGAAGAGGAGCAGCTGCTGCGCGAGCAGTTGCTGCACCGCCCAGCCGGCGTGTTGGTGACCGGGCTGGAGCGCCGGGCCGGCACACGCGCCCTGATCGCCAGCAGTGGCGTGCCATGTGTGCACCTGATGGAGACTGCGCAGGCCCCAGGGCTGCATTGCGTGGGCTTTTCACAGCATGCGGCCGGCATGGCGATGACCCGGCATTTGCTGGGCCGCGGCCGGCGCCGCATTGCCTTTGCCGCGGCCCAGCTGGACGCGCGCACGCTGCAGCGCCTGGCCGGCTGGCGCGACGCCCTGACCGAGGCCGGGCTTTACGAACCCACGCTGGAATGGCTGAACCCGGCGCCGTCGTCCATTGCTTTGGGCGGGCGCATGTTCGAGCAGATCATTGGCCAGCGGCCGGCGGTCGATGCGATCTTCTTCTGCAACGACGACCTGGCCCAGGGCGCCTTGCTGGCGGCCTTGCGGCTGGGTGTGAAAGTGCCGGAGCAGGTGGCCGTGGCCGGTTTCAACGACCTGACCGGCAGCGACCAGATGCTGCCTCCCTTGACCAGCGTGCGCACGCCACGCGGCGAGATCGGCGAGGCGGCAGCGGCCATGCTGCTGGCCTTGATGCGCGGCCAGCCGGTGGCGCGGCCGGCCATCGACCTGGGTTTCACGCTGGTGCCGCGGTCCAGCACCTGAAGCTGACGCACGCGTTCAGCGTTCAGGTCAGCTTGCGCAGGAAGCGGTGAAACGCAGCGTCGATGTGGCGCGGCGGTTGTTCGGCCGCGAGCGCGGCGGCAATGCGGCGTTCCAGCACCGGTTGCAGGCAGGCCGGCACGTCGCCAATGTCGTGCAGCATGCGCAGCAAGGTGCTGATCTGGGCCCGGCCGGGGCTGACAAAGTGCAGCGGCGTCTGGTCACCGATCAACGCGCGGATTTCGGCAATGGGCGAGCCGGCGGAAACGACACCCCATTCGGTCGGCGCGAGATCGTGCAGGTCACCCACAGGGTCGGCCCACAGGAAGTAAGCCCACTGCGGCGCCACCGGGTCAAACGCGGGGTCAAAAGCGGCACGGCGCCGCGCCGAGACCGGCGCGTGGTCACACAGCTTCATGGCCAAGGCGCGCCAGCGCACCGGTTGGGCAACGGCGAGCGCAGTGGTGGGCCAGGTCGAGTTGTCGGGCATGCTCATGGATGTCTCCTTCCCCGGTGGTCCCTAGAAGTTGTTCGGCACAAGAGACAACAAGCTTGAGCCAGCACCTATCGGGAATGTGATTTTGTTCCGCAAGCCCTAGTTTGTCAGTGGGGCTACTGTGGAGACGACATGACAAATCACGACGTTTGATCAATGAAATCCGGCTTTTTGCACCGGCAAGGTGCTTAAACAGCAGACCCAGGGGCTTGCGCCCAGTTCCGCTGCGCCGCAGGCCCTGCCACCGCAGCCAGCGTCCTGGTGCTGGAAAAGTGGTGCGACAGGCCGGTCACCGGGTCGACAAAAGCCAGCTCGCGGGCCAGCAATTGCAAAGGCCGGCTGAAGTCCGGCGCCTCGCCGGGGGCTGGTTCGGCATGCAGCACCGGGTAAAGCGTGTCATGCAACAGCGGCAGGCCGAGCGCGTTCATGTGCACTCGCAGCTGGTGGGTGCGGCCGGTGAGCGGCCGCAAACGGTAGTGGGCCAACGCGGCATCGCCCGCCAGGCTGCCCAGGCATTCGATGCACGTCTCGGCATTGGGCTCGCCCCCGGTTTCCTGCATCAGCATGTGGTGCGCGGCCGGGGCGATGCGGCTGCGGCGCTGCAACGGAAAACGCAAGCTCTCTGACGCTGGCGCGACCGCCTCGTAGACCTTGTGGACCGCGCGCTCGCGAAACAGCGCCTGGTAGGCGGCGCGCGTGGCCGGCTCGATGCAAAAGACCACCACGCCTGCCGTCTCGCGGTCCAGCCGGTGGATGGGCGTGAGGCTGTCCAGCCCCAGCGACTGCTGCAGCCGGGCCAGCAAGGTGTGTCTGGCGTAGCGGCCGACCGGTGACATCGGCAGGAAGTGCGGCTTGTCGACCACCACCAGGTGCTGGTCGCGGTACAGCAGCTCGGCTTCGAACGGGATCTCGACCTCGTCTGCCACCTCGCGCCAGTACCAGACCAGCGCCGCCGGGCCGTGGCGGGACGGTGTGTACGGTGCCGCTGGCGCAAGCGGCTGGCCCTGGCCATCCAGCACCAGGCCCTGGTCCATGCGGCGCGCCCAGTCGGCTTCGCTGAGCACCGGCAGGCGCTCGGCCAGGAAAGCCAGCAGGCTGGGCCAGCGGCCGCCATGCGGCAGGGCCACGCAACTGGCCGGCACACCGGCACGCGGCAAGGGTCGCCAGGAGGGCTTTGGGCGGGTCATGTCATGCCATTGTCCGAACTAACGTGGTCCGTCAAGGCACAGGTGTGTGGACAAGTTTTGAACAAGCACCCGGTTATCCACCGACCAGGGCGCAAGACCCATCTTGTTGTAGAGGAGCCATTGGCCAATACCGGGTCCCCCACACAGGGTTATGGCCTTTGCAAGCCATTGATTAAAAAAGGAAAAACAGGCTTGTCCACAGAAACAGTCGCCCTCTACTATGACTTCCAGATTTAAAGATTGAAAGACAAGAGGAATAACAGGCCCCTCCCTTTTTCCACGGGCCGGCCCCCTCCCTGGGTTCCGAACAGCCGCTTGGAGAAGGCCTTGAGGCATCAGACCACCCGGTACGCTCGCTCAAGACGAAAAAAAGCCGCCTGAATCCGAAGATCCGGCGGCTGGTGCCCGGTCAAGCCGGGCTGAATGCGCTTGGGATGAAAAAGCCGGTGGCTTTCAGCTCAGGGTTTGAAGCTGATCGAGCTGGCAACAAAGCGCAGCGACTTGCCGTCCTGGCCACGCACCACGGTCACCGGCAGGTTGCCCAGGCTGGGCGCCAGCCAGACCTCGATGTCGCCGTCCACCGCAGTGCTTTGAAGCCGCACCGTCTCGACCGACTTGCCATTGACCTGCACCGGAGTGGCCACAGCCTGGCTGAAACGGTGCTGGACGACACTTTTGCCGTTGGTGACGGGCATGGGCTTGCCAACCGCCTGCAGGCCCAGGAAGGCCAGCTGGAAGGACAGCACGTTCATGTCCTGCATGCCGGGCTCCAGCGCTGCGGTCTTGAGCTTGTCGAGCCGGCCGTAGTGCAGCAGGCCGGCGGCCCGGTCGAACTGGGCGACGTTGCGCGGCTTGGGGTCGCCGACCTCCAGGTCTTCGTACAGTTCCGGCACCAGCCCGGCTTCGCCGACGGTGCCGTGGCTGACATAGCGGCGGTTCTTGAAGGCCAGCGGCAGCTTCAGCTCGGTGCTCAGCGTGTAGCGCTTGCCGTCCAGCCGCCAGTGCTGTTCGGCGTCCAGCGTCAGCGGGCCCCAGCTCACCTGGTAGAGCAGGTCGGCGCTTTGCGGCAGTGAGGAAGGGCTGGACGAGCCTGTGGCGGCCATGCTGGGCAGGCTGCCGGCTGTGCCGGCCAGCGCGGCCAGCCAGCCCAGCACCTGGCGGCGGGACGCGGTGGGCCGGGAAGAAAAAGCAGAAGAGGGCAGAAGCAGTGACACGAGGTCTCCAATCGTTCCGAGCACAACGGCAGTGCGCGCCGGCTTGTTGACCGCCGGCCGGGCTGCCGTGTTCCGGGGCTCAGCCCGGTTCGCGGGTGTTGCGCTTGTCCAGGTAGGCGGTGTGCGGGTCCAGCGAGCTGCGCTTGCCGATGTCCTGCAGGTGGTTTTCCAGCCAGCCGGTGGCGGCCTTGCGGCCCAGTTCGCACAGCAGGTTCAACAGCCGCGGGTCGCTGTTGAGCTTGCTGGACGCGCCGAACTGGGCGAGGCCTGCTTCGTCGGACACTCGGTGCAGCCGCAAGGCCTTGTAGCGGCCCAGGTCCACCCGGCGTTCGTCGACCAGGCGCTGCACGAAGGCGATGGCGCGCATTTCGGCGACCAGGCTGGCGTTGAAGGTGATCTCGTTGAGCCGGTCCTGGATCTCCAGCGCGGTGCCGGGAATGCCTTCGCGCACCAGCGGGTTGATCTGCACCAGCAGCAGGTCGCTGGTGACGGTGCCGTAGATCAGCGGCCACAGGCTGGGGTTGCCGGCAAAGCCGCCATCCCAGTAGGGCTCGCCATCGACCAGCACGGTGCGGCTGGTCTGCGGCAGGCAGGCCGAGGCCATCAAGGCCTCGATGCTCAGTTCGTCCCCCTTGAAGATGCGCGGCTGGCCGGTGCGCACCGAAGTGGCGGTGATGTAGACCCGCACCGGGCCGCGCTGGATGGCGGGGAAGTCCACATGGCGGGCGACGATGTCGCGCAGCGGGTCCAGCCCTAACGGGTTCAGCTGGGCGGGGCTCCACAGGTGCAAAAAGGCCTGGGCGCCGGCAAAGCCTGGCCACTGCGCCGGGTTGAACATCCACGCTGGCCACTGGAAGCTGCCGGGCAGCGTGCTGGCGCCCATGCAACCCGGGTTGCCGCTGACGGCCTGCCAGAAGCTTCGCAAGGCTTCGCGCGCGCCGTTGGCGCCGCCATGGGCGTAGCCGGTGGCCAGCACGGCGGCATTCATGGCACCGGCGCTGGTGCCGGAGATGCCGTCCGGCACCAGGCGGCCGTCTTCCAGCAGGGCGTCCAGCACGCCCCAGGTGAAGGCGCCGTGGGAACCGCCGCCTTGCAGCGCCAGGTCGATCTTGCGGGCGGTCTGGCCGGGTGGGGCCTTGCGGTGGCTGGCGCGTGGCTTTGGCGGCGATTTCCGCGCGGGCGCAGCAGGCTCGGCAGACATGTCGCCCAGGGCGGCGAGGGGGCGGACCGGTTCAGGCAAGCTCATGCGAAGGTGCTTTGGCAAGCAGGCAAGGAGGTTGCGGGCCAGTATGGCGGCAAGACCTCGCCACTGCAAAATTGGATCGGCACCGATTGTTTGTCATCCAAGTTTGTAAGATGCAGACCCCGGTGTTGGACCCCAGCCTGCGCGGTCAAGTTTTGTAAAGCAGATCGCCTGCGTGAGGCGCAGCGGCAGTGGCGCGGAACTGGCGGGCCGGTTTTGGCTCCTTCCCTGGGTTTTGAAGCAGTTCTCGATCAAGGCCGGCTCCTCACAAGGAGGCCGGCCTGATGTGTTTTTGAAGCAGGCAGCATGAAAAAAGCAAGCGTGGTCTGGTGGCTGGTGGCCGTGGCGGTGGGAGCCGGCGGTTTTTTCTGGTGGCGGTCCCATTCGGCGGCCGCTGCCAAGGCCGCGGAAGCGCAGGCCAGCCGCGGCCCGGCGCCTCAGGCGGTCACGGTGTTCACCGCGCAGCAGCGCGACATGCCTGTCACGCTCGATGCTTCGGGCACCGTGGTGCCGCTGACCACGGTGGAAGTCCGGCCGCAGCTCTCGAGCACGGTCAGCCGCGTGGCGATCAAGGAAGGCCAGTTCGTCAAGCAGGGCGACCTGCTGTTCACCTTCGACGACCGCAGCGACCAGGCCAATGTCGACAAGGCCCAGGCCACCGTGCTGCACGACCGGGCGACGCTGGCCGACCTGGCACGGCAGCTCAAGCGCAACCAGGAACTGAAGGCGCAGAACTTCATCTCGCAAGGCGCGCTGGATACGCTGCAGTCCCAGTACGACGCGCAGAAGGCGCTGCTGGCGTCCGACGAAGCCGCCGTGCGCGGCGCCCAGGTCAGCGCCGGCTACGGCAGCCTGCGCGCGCCGATGGCCGGCCGCACCGGCGCGATTGCGGTGCACCCGGGCAGCCTGGTGTCGCCGACCGGCGATGCACTGGTCACCATCAGCCAGCTGGACCCGATTGGCGTGAGCTTCACGGTGCCCGAGGCCCAGTTGCCGGCGCTGCTGGCCGAAGGCAGTGCCGGCGTGATTGGCGCCTCGCTGAAGGTGGCCCGGCCGGCAACCGTGACCGCGCAGCGCGAGCTGATCGACGGCAAGGTGGCCTTCATCGACAACACGGTGGACCCGACCAGCGGCACGATCAAGCTGAAGGCCGAGGTGGCGAACGCCAGGCAGCTGCTCTGGCCCGGCCAGTATGTGTCGGTGCAGCTGACGCTGGCCACGCTGAAGGGCGTGACGGTGGTGCCGCAGTCTGCGCTGATCCTCAGTGGCGCGGACCGCAGGGCCTATGTGGTCGATCCCGAAGGCAAGGCCCAGCTGCGCGACCTGAAGCTGCGCTACGCCAGCGGCGAGTTCGCGGTGGTCGAAGGCATCAAGCCCGGCGAGAAGGTGGTGATGGAAGGCAAGCAGAACCTGCGGCCTGGCACGCCGGTGAAGGTGTCTGCGCCGGCCAAGGCGGGGGCTGCGTCTGACGCGGCTTCCGGTGCTGCTCCCTTGTCAGCCCCCGCTTCCGGCGCCTGAACATGACCTTCGCCGAGACTTTCATCCGCCGCCCGGTGATGGCGGTGCTGCTGAACCTGGCCGTGGTGCTGGGCGGTGTGATCGCGCTGAACAAGATCCCTGTCGCGGCGCTGCCCAGCTACGACACGCCGGTGATCAATGTCAGTGCTTCGCTGCCGGGCGCTGCGCCCGAGACCATGGCCAGCTCGGTCGCGCTGCCGCTGGAAAAGCAGTTTTCGACGATTGCCGGCCTGTCGGTGATCAGTTCGTCCAGTTCGCTGGGCAGCACCTCGCTGACACTGGAATTCGACGCCTCGCGGCCGATCGATGCGGCCGCGCTGGACGTGCAGGCCGCGCTGTTCCGTGCGCAGCGCAGCCTGCCGACCGAGATGACCACGCCGCCCAGCTACCGCAAGGTGAACCCGGCGGATGCGCCGGTGCTGCTGGTGGCGCTGACCTCGCCGTCGATCTCACTGAGCGACCTGAACGACTACGCCGAGAACCTGATCTCGCCCAGCCTGTCGACCATCGAAGGCGTGGCCCAGGTCTCGATCTTCGGCCAGCGGCGCTACGCCGTGCGCCTGGAGGTGGACCTGGACAAGCTGGCCGAGCGTGACCTGACGCTGGAAGAGTTGCGCACCGCGCTGGCTTCAGCCAACGCCAACACGCCGGTCGGCACGCTGGAAGGCCCGCGCCAGACGCTGACGGTGCAGGCCAACAAGCAGCTGATGAACGCCGCGGCCTGGCGCAACGTGATCGTCGCGACCAAGTCCAGCCTGCCGGTGCGGCTGAGCGACGTGGCGCGGGTCGAGGACAGTTTCGAAACGGTGAAGACCTATGCCGAGCTGAATGGCGAGCCGTCCATCACGCTGGCCGTGCAACGCCAGCCGGATGCCAATACCGTGGAGGTGGTGGACCGTGTGCGGGCGATGCTGCCGCGCTTCGAGCAGCAGCTGCCGGCCTCGGTGAAGATGACGCCGGTCAACGACCGCTCCCGCTCGGTGCGCGAGGCCCTGCACGACGTGTTCCTGACGCTGGCGCTCACCGTGGTGCTGGTGGTGCTGGTGATCTTCCTGTTCCTGCGCCGGCTCTCAGCCACCGTCATTCCGGCCCTGTCGCTGCCGGTCTCGCTGGTGGGCGCGGTGGGCCTGCTGCAGGCGCTGGGCTACAGCCTGGACAACATCTCGCTGCTGGGCATCACGCTGGCCGTGGGCCTGGTGGTGGACGATGCGATCGTGATGCTGGAGAACATCGTGCGCCACGTCGAAGACGGCATGGCGCCGTTTGACGCGGCGATTCGCGGTGCGCGCGAGATGAGCTTCACCATCCTGTCGATCTCGGTGTCGCTGGTCGCGGTGCTGATCCCCATCTTCTTCATGCCGGGCGTGATCGGCCTGTTGTTCCACGAATTCGCGGTCGTGGTCGGGCTGTCCATCCTGGTCTCGGCGGGTGTCTCGCTGACGCTGGTGCCGATGCTGTGCAGCCGTTACCTGAAGCACGAGGAGCATCACGAGGAAGGCGCGCTGGGCCGCACCTTCGAGCGCGGCTTCACCGCGCTGCAGAACTTCTACGCCCGTACGCTGGACTGGGCACTGGGCCACAGCTGGCTGATGGGCGGCGTGGCGCTCGGTTCGCTGCTGCTGACGCTGTACATGTTCGCGGTCATGCCCAAAGGCTTTTTCCCCGAGGAAGACATTGGCCAGATGCAGGTCAGCACCGAAGCTTCGGAAGACATTTCCTTCGAGGCGATGAAGGCCTTGCAGCTGCAGGCGGTGGCGATCTTCCGGGCCGACCCTTCCGTCGCCACCGTCTCGTCCTTCCTCAGCGGCGGCAACTCGGGCCGCATGTTCATCAACCTGAAGCCGCGCAACGAGCGCCCTGCGATGGGCCAGGTGGTCGAAGGCCTGCGCAAGAAGCTGCGCGGCGTGGCCGGCATCCAGGTCTTCATGCGGCCGGTGCAGAACCTGCAGCTGGGTGGCAGGCAGAGCAAGGCGCGTTACCAGTACACGCTGCAAAGCGTCAGTGCCGACGCGTTGACCGAATGGGCCGGCAAGCTGGAGGCCAGCCTGCGCAACGAGGAAGGCTTCCGTGACGTGACCTCCGATGCGCAGAACCGCGGCCTGCAGGCTTCGCTGGACATCGACCGCGACAAGGCCAACCTGCTGGGCGTGCAGATCGCCGATGTGCGCAGCGCGCTCTACAGCGCTTTTGGCGAGCGCCAGGTCTCGACCATGTATGGCCCGTCCAACAGCTTCTACGTGATCATGGAAGCCGAGGAACACGACCGGCGTTTCGAGGATGCGTTCGACAAGATCCGGCTGCGCAGCAAGGCCGGTGGCTTGGTGCCGCTGTCGGCCGTGGCCACCGTCAAGCGAGACCTGGGACCCACGGCCGTGAACCACCAGGGCCAGCTGCAGGCGGTGACGATCTCGTTCAACCTGGCGCCCGGCATGCCGCTGGGGGATGCGACCAAGCGCATCACCCAGGTCACGCAGGAGCTGCACCTGCCGCCGACGCTGATCGGCACCTACGGCGGCGACGCCGCGGTGTTCCAGAGCTCGCAGGGTGGCCAGGCCATCCTGATCATTGCCGCGCTGCTGGTGATCTACGTGCTGCTGGGCGTGCTGTACGAGAGCTACATCCACCCGCTGACCATCCTTGCCGGCCTGCCGTCGGCCGCCATCGGCGCGCTGCTCACGCTGCAGTTCTTCGGCCAGGACCTGACGCTGATCGCCACCATCGGCATCCTGATGCTGATCGGCATCGTCAAGAAGAACGCGATCATGATGATCGACTTCGCGCTCGACGCGCAGCGCCACCAGGGCTTGACGCCGCCCGAGGCCATCCGCCAGGCCGCGCACCTGCGGCTGCGGCCCATCATGATGACCACGCTGGCCGCCATCATGGGCGCGCTGCCCATCGCGCTGGGCTGGGGCGCTGGTGCCGAGCTGCGCCAGCCGCTGGGCCTGGCGGTGGTCGGCGGCCTGATCCTCAGCCAGGCGGTGACGCTCTACATCACACCGGTGATCTACCTGGCGCTGGACCGCTGGGCCGGCAAGGGCCCGATCACGACCGAGGTGAAGGTGGAGAACTCGCTGGTCTGAGCCATGACCTTGCCGGCCTGACCGCCGCTGCATGTTGTCGACGCGCCGTGCGCCCAGGTCGCAGACACGGCATATATGATCGATTTCCCGCCAGCACCGCTTTGCGCCGCACCATGCCCAACGCAGCTCTCCAGTCCCTGTTCGCGCAGAAGTCCTGGGCGAACAACGAGTTGTTCAACCTGCTGTCGACGGTCGACACTGCGCAGCATGCCGAGGCCTTGCACACGGCCACTCGCACGCTGAACCACATCCACGTGGTGGACCAGATCTTCCGCGCCCACCTGCTGGGCGAGTCGCACGGCTTCACGGCGACCAACACCGAAGCCACGCCTGAACTCGGCGAGCTTCAGTTTGCCGTTGCCGAGACGGATGCCTGGTTCGAGCATTACGTGGCTGCCATTTCGGCCGAACCGCTTGCCGAGCGCATCTCGTTCCGGTTCACGGATGGCGACACCGGCACGATGACCCGCGAAGAGATACTGCTGCACGTCATCACGCACGGTTCCTACCACCGCGGCAACGTGGGCCAGGTGCTCAAGTCGATTTCGGTCTCACCGCCGCGGGACCTGCTGACCAAGTTTCTCCACGTCCGCGAGCCGTCCCGCAGGCAGGCATAGGCCAAAGGCGAGCCCGCGATGCGCGTGGCCGTCTGAACGTTGCAATCGGCGTACGAGGCCGGACCACCAGCCCTGGTTTGCACCCAATTGGACGCTGAAACTGCGCTGTCAGAATCCAACCCGAAGTGAAGGCCATGCCAGCAAACCCGCAGGCAGGCACTTTGCTTTCGCCCAGGGAGGGCCAGGACTTGAACCCCCAGAAAACCCGCGCCGCATGCGCCGCACTGATGCTGGCCAACGCGCTGCTGGCCGGCTGCGCCAGCACCGATTCGACGCGCACCACCGACGCGGTGACCGCGCCGCTGAATGACCTGAATCTGGTGCAAGCCGACATCCCGCCCAAGCTGCTGGCGGTTCAGAAGCAGCCCTACCTCGTGCCGCCCGGCCACAGCTGCGGCTCGCTGGCATTCGAGGTGAAGGAACTGGACGATGTGCTGGGCCCGGACCTGGATGCGCCCCCCAGCGTGGCCGACACTGGCCTGGTTGCACGCGGCACCGACGAGGTCAAGGGCGCCGCTTTCGGCGCCCTGCGCAGCACCACCGAAGGCCTGGTGCCCTTTCGCGGCTGGGTGCGCAAGCTCTCGGGCGCCGAGCGCTACTCGAAACAGGTCGAGGCGGCGATTGCCGCCGGCACCGTGCGCCGGGCTTTCCTGAAAGGCTTGATGGCGGCCAGGGCCTGCGCACCGGCAATCGTCGCCGGCTGAACGGAGATGCTGCATGGAACGACCCGCCTTCATCGTCTCAGCTGCCGACATTGCTGAGTACACCCACGTCTACCCGCAGAGCACCGAGGCCCTGGGCCCCGTGCGCAGCCTGGGCAAAGCCGCCGGGCTGCAGCGCGTTGGCGTGAACCTGCAGCGTTTGCCGCCGGGCACGCGCTCTTCGTGGCCGCACGCGGAAGAAAACGAGGAGGAGTTCGTCTATGTGATCTCGGGCGAGGTGGACGCCTGGATCGACGGGCACCTGCACCGCATGGTGGCCGGCGACCTGGCGGCGTTTCCCGTCGGCACCGGCATCAGCCACTGCTTCCTCAACAACGGTGACAAGGAAGCGCTGCTGCTGGTGGGCGGCGAGACGCAGCGGCCGGGCAGCCGCATCCACTATCCGCTCAACCCCACCCGCAAGGTGGACCTGAAGCCCGAGGCCTGGTGGAGCGACGTGCCGCAGCGCGAACTGGGCCCGCACGACGGTCTGCCGGACCGGCCGGCCACGCAGGAATGAGCGGCCTGCCGCTGTTTTTCATGTCGCCGGCCTACCCAGG
The DNA here is from genome assembly GCF_058788035.1 of Ideonella sp. FW305-24. Taxonomy (NCBI): domain Bacteria; kingdom Pseudomonadati; phylum Pseudomonadota; class Betaproteobacteria; order Burkholderiales; family Sphaerotilaceae; genus Ideonella; species Ideonella sp. FW305-24. The sequence continues at coordinate 267,095 of NZ_JBYTAI010000006.1, forward strand.
TGAGCTGCACATTGCCCGTGCGCTGTTCACCACGCCGGTGGACCGCGAGCCCGAGTCGAATGCGTTTTTCAGCCATCGGGTGAGTTGGGGCCAGGGCCTTGAGGAACTGCCGGCCGATCCAGGGTCAAACTGAACTTTCAGCCCTGCATGCCAGCCAAGGAGACCGCCATGCCGCAGCAATTCCACGTGGGCCGATTGATTGACCATCTGCACCTGCGCGTGGCCGACCTGGACGCCAGCAAGCGCTTCTACCGCGCGGTGTTCACGGCGCTGGGCCGGGCCGAGGCGATGCGGGAAGACCCCACGCACTTTGCGTTGGACGAGCTGTGGGTGGACCAGCGCGACCCCGGCGGCCCTGTCTCGCACGTCCACCTGGCCTTCCAGGCCGCGGACCCGGCGATGGTGCAAGCCTTTCACCAGGCGGCGCTGGCCGCTGGCGGCACCGACCACGGCGGCCCGGGCGAGCGCCATTACCACCCGGGCTACTACGCGGCCTTTGTGCTGGACCCGGACGGCAACAACATCGAGGCGGTGTTCCACGGGCCCAATGTGCGTTCGGCGCCTTCCGTGGTGGTTAGCGCAGTGGTGCCCTGAATGTCGCGCTCGCTTCATCCTCACGCTCACAGGAGACCGCATTGACTTCGAGCTGCAAGGCGCTGGTGCTGCGCCACTGGCAAGCTGCCAACGACCGCGACTGGACCGCGTTTGCCGAACTGCTGGCCGACGACCTCGTCTACCAGGTGCCGCAGACGCGCGAGCAGGTGCGCGGCGCGGCTGGCTACCTGGATTTCTTCCGCACCTGGCCGGGCGACTGGCGGGCGGACGTGCAGCAGGTCATTGCCGACGAAGGCCAGGCCGTCACGGTGCTGAACTTCCTCACCGAGCGCGACAACCCGCAGGCTGCGCAGATGACCGGCATCACCTTTTTCGAGGTGCAGGACGGCAGGATCACCCGCGTGACCGACCACTGGCCGGAGCCCTACGAGCCGCCGCCGCGCGCATCGGTGCACGTGACACGGTATTGACCCCGCCCGCCCGGATTTCGGCAGCCGGCGGACAATCCAGGGATGAATCCGATTCCCGAAGCCGCTGAAACCGCCGCCGAGACATTGCGCGACGAACCTGCGGCGCTGGCCGACCTCGCCCGGCGCGAGCGCTTCCTGCAACTGCTGGCCGACAGCCTGTCGCAGCAGACACTGACCAAGCTGGTGCTGAGCAAGCCACGCAACGCGGGCGACCTGCAGCGCGTCACCGCCCGCCCGCTGGCGCTGCGCGGCGAGGCCTGCCTGAGCCTGCTGTGGCACCACCAGACCAAGGACATCACCAAGAACCCGACCGTCGCCGAAGGCCTGAAGCAGGTCGACGAACTGCTGGGCAACCGCTTCTTCCACGCGCTGCTGTTCACGACCACCGATGAGTGGCAGCTGATGGTCAGCAAGCGCGGCAAGATGGGCTTGACGCGCCGAGCCTCGGCCGCGCCCACCGAAGCCGCCGAGGCGACCGGCCATGCGCGCGAGAAGCAGCGCTACCTGGCGCTGGACCTGCCCTTTCTGCAGGACCTGGGCGTGACCGATGCGCAGGCCCGGCTGGTGCCGGCAATGGCGCGCAAGTGGAAACAGATCAACAAGTTCGTCGAGGTGCTGGACCATGCGCTGGACGGCGTGGCGCTGCACCAGCCGGGCCGCATCCGTGTGGTGGACTTCGGTGCCGGCAAGGGCTACCTGACCTTCGCGACGCACCAGCACCTGGCCCATGGCCGCGGGCTGCAGGCCGAGGTGACTGGCGTGGAGTTGCGGCCGGACATGGTGGACCTGTGCAACGCCGCGGCATGGCGCCGCGAGATGCACGGCCTGCAGTTTCTCTGCGGCGACGTGCGCAGCCACGTGCCCGAGCAACTGGACGTGATGATCGCGCTGCATGCCTGCGACACCGCGACCGACTTCGCGCTGCACACCGGCATCCGCGCCGGCGCCGCGCTGATCCTCAGCTCGCCCTGCTGCCACAAGCAGATCCGTCCGCAGATGACGCTGCCGCCGTTGCTCAGGCCCATGCTGCAGCACGGCATCCACCTGGGCCAGCAGGCCGAGATGGTGACCGACAGCCTGCGCGCACTGCTGTTGGAAGCCGAAGGCTATGACGCGCAGGTGTTCGAGTTCGTGGCGCTGGAGCACACCAGCAAGAACAAGATGATCCTGGCCGCACGGCGCCAGGACAGCGGCCCGGCCGAAGACGCACGGCGCGCTGCCGCGCGCCAGCAGGTGGCCGAGCTGAAGGCCTTTTATGGCGTGCGCGAGCATTGCCTGGAGACCATGCTGGCGACAACGGCAGAGGCACCGCCGGAGCCGTTTACAGCGGGCTGACCCGCGCGTGATAGCCTGCGGCCCGGCGCCGGGATACCCCGCCCGGGGGCCGTCCGACGAACCCATCCCGTTCAGGAATCACGATCTTGCTGAAGTACTCCGCACTTGCGCTGGCCGCCGCGGCCACGCTGTCTTTCTCGGGCCTGACGGCCATCGCCCAGACCGCTGCTCAGACTGCCGCGCCGCCCGCGGTTTCGGCTTCTGCACCGGGCTTCGACCGCAGTGGCGAAGACCTGTCGGTGCGCGTGCAGGACGACCTGTTCCGCGCCGCCAACGGCGAATGGCTGAAGACCACGCAGATCCCCGCCGACAAGTCCACCTACGGCAACTTCGACATCGTGGGTGACCGGGCCGATGCGCGGGTGCGCGAGGTGGTGGAGGAACTGGCCAAGGGCAGTCACCCGGCCGGCAGCGTCGAGCAGAAGATCGGCGACTACTACCGCGGCTTCCTCGACACTGCGGCGATGGACAAGGCCGGCCTCGCGCCGCTGCAGCCCTGGCTGGACAAGATTGCCGCGGCGCGCAGCGGCGGCGATGTGGCGGTGTTGATGGGCAGCCTGCACGGCCTGACCACGCTGCCGCTGGCGCTGGACGTGCAGCCGGACCAGCAGGCGCCCGACGTGAACCTGGCGCTGGCCTGGCAGTCCGGCCTGGGCTTGCCCAACCGCGAGTACTACATCGCCAGCGACCCGCGCATGCTGAAGGCGCGCGGTGCCTACATGGCCTACCTGGTCAAGCTGTTCACGCTGGCTGGCACGAATGAAACCCAGGCCTCGCGCAATGCGGCGCTGGTGATGGGCCTGGAAACCCGGCTGGCCAAGGCGCAATGGACCGAGGTGGCCAACCGCGACCCGCAAAAGACCTGGAACCCGATGACGCTGGCCGCGCTGGCCAAGAGCGCGCCGGGGCTGGACTGGGCTGGCTACTTCAAGGCCGCAGCGATGCCTGGCCTGATGCGGCTGAACGTGTCGCAGCCCAGCTATGCGCGCGACTTGGCCAAGGCGGTGCACGACGTGCCGGTGGCGACCTGGAAGCTTTACCTGCAGGCCAGGCTGATGGACAGCCAGGGCAACCTGCTGAGCCAGCCCTGGCGCGAGGCGCGTTTCGACTTCCGCTACAAGGCGCTGCAGGGCCGCCAGAGCGAGCCGCCGCGCTGGCAGCAGGCGACCGACGCGCTGGACGGCGCGCTCGGCGAAGCCGTGGGCCAGGTCTACGTGGCGCACTTTTTCCCGGCCGATCACAAGGCCCGCATGCAGCAACTGGTCAACAACCTGCTGGCGGAGTTCGGCCGTTCCATCGACGGGCTGCAGTGGATGAGCCCGACCACGCGCCAGAAGGCGCGCGAGAAACTCAGCAAGTACACGACCAAGATCGGCTACCCGGACCGCTGGCGCGACTACGCCAAGCTCGAAGTGAAGGATGGCGACGCACTGGGCAATTCGCTGCGCGCGGGCCGCTTCGAGCATGAGCGCGTGGCTGCCAAGCTGGGCCAGCCGGTGGACCGGGGCGAGTGGGGCCTGACGCCGCAGACCGTCAACGCTTACTACAACCCCAGCCTGAACGAGATCGTCTTCCCAGCTGCGATCCTGGAGCCGCCGTTCTTCGACATGGCCGCCGACGACGCAGCCAACTACGGCGCGATCGGCGCCATCATCGGCCACGAGATCAGCCACGGCTTCGACGACCAGGGCGCGCAGTACGACGGCGACGGCCGGCTGCGCAACTGGTGGACACCGGCAGACAGCAAGGCCTTTGCCGCGCTGGGCGCCAGGCTGGTGGCGCAGTACAGCGGCTACGAGGGCCTGCCGGGCCACAAGGTCAATGGCCAGCTGACGCTGGGCGAGAACATTGCCGACCTCTCGGGCCTGCAGATCGCCTTCAAGGCCTGGAAGACCTCGCTGAACGGCCAGCCGGCACCGGTGATCGCCGGTCTGACCGGCGAGCAGCGCTTCTTTTATGCCTTTGCCCACGCCTGGCGCGCGCAGCGCCGCGAGGAACTGGCGCTGCGCCTCTTGACGGCCGACCCGCACTCGCCGGACGAATTCCGCGCCAACGGCACCGTGGCCAACCACGACGGCTTCCACTCGGCCTTCGGCACCAAGCCGGGCGACAGGATGTTCAAGCCGGTGGACCAGCGCATCCGCATCTGGTGAGATGGCAGGCCGGGGCGCAAGCCCTGGCTTTCAGTCTTTCGCCGAAGGCACTTCGGCGTCGCCCGGCGTCGGCTCGGTGTTGATTTCGGTGGCAACCTCGGTCACCGGGTAGGCCACCCCGGCGTCTTCGTCGTTGACCTGTTCGCGCTCGCGCAGCCGGCGCGTCGTGATGCTGGCGGCGAGCAGCAGCATCAGCGTGCCCAGTGTGCCGCCCAGCAGCAGCAGGTTGCGCAGGCTGTGCCACTCGGCAAAGGCTTCAGTCGAGGCGGTGGAGACGACCACGTGCAGCGGGTAGCTGCCCACCTGCGCGAAGGCGACGATGTGGGCATCCGTTGCGTCGTCCGCACCTTCGTGGGCTTCCACGCCGCTGCCGCTGGGCGGCCAGCCTGCGGTGACCAGCGGGTGGTTGGCCGGCAGGTCACTGCCCATGCCCTGGCTGACACCGCCGAGCACGCGGGCCCGGACGCGCAAGTCCGGCCCGACCAGCGCCACGCTGCCAAGCTGACCCAGCGGCACCGTGCGATAAAGCGACTCGAAGTGGGTCGGGTCCAGCGAGGCCACGCCCACGCCCAGCGCGCGGCCGTCTTCTGCGACCAGGCGGCGCGAGAGCTGGATGGTCCAGCGCTGCGAGACCTTGCCCAGCACCGGCTTGCCGATGAAGATCGCATCGGCATTGCCGCCTGCGGGTGGATGCAGCACAGCCTGGATGTGCTCGCGTTCGTTGAGGTCGATCGGGCCGGTCTGCTGGCCGCCCGGATCCAGGCTGCTGCCGACGAAGTGGCCGTCCGGCCCGACCAGCGAAAGCTGCACCAGTGCCTTGCCCAGGCCGCTGGCGGCGGCGAGCCGCACCAGGTCCGGCGGCGTGCCGGCTCTCAGCGCGTCACGGATCTGTCGCAGCGCCTGGTCCGCGCCGGCGATGACCTGGCCGGTACGGGCCTGCAGCTGTGCGGCCAGTTGGGCGTTGTGCTGCTGTTCGGCCTGCAGGGCCTGGTCGCGCTGGTGCGCCAGCAGCAGCAGGCCGGCGGCCCAGGCCAGCACGAGCAGCAGGCCAAAGCCCCAGGCGACGGCAGTGCTGGTGCGGGGGCGGCGCGTCATGCGGCGGGCCGGCAGCGGAACATGGCCCAGCTTTCCAGCGTGAGCACCAGCGCCCCGTCCTGCTGCACGGTTTCCCAGCGCGACTTCATCAAACCCACACCGGGCCGGCTGGCGCTGCGCCGGCGGTCCAGCACCACGAAGTGGCCGCGCAACACATCGCCCACGTAGACCGGCTGGTGCCAGCGCAGCTGTTCCACGCCGGGGCTGCCCAGGCTGGTGGCGCGCAGCAGCAGCGTGTCGCACACCATGCGCATCGACATCGCCGCGGTGTGCCAGCCGCTGGCGGCCAGACGGCCGAACAGCGAGGCTTCGGCGGCAGCGTCGTCCAGGTGGAAGGGCTGTGGGTCCCACTGGCTGGCGAAATCGATGATGGCCTCGCGGGTGACCGTCATCGGGCCGTAGGCGTGGCGGTCACCGGGGTGGAAGTCGTCCCAGTACAGCGTCGAGGCGTCGGCGCTGGGGGTTTCGGAAGGCGGCGGAGCAGCGGGTGGGAACATCGGTCGCTGGGGGCGGGCAGGCAGCCTGGCCAACAGCCAGGCGCGAGACGTGAGACGAAAGGCGCAGCATAGCCAGAAATGCAAGGCGATTGCAGCCTTGGCGGGCTGCCAGCCTGTCGTGCATCCCAGCGCGGTGCAGGGCTGCCGCCGGGCAAGCGTCGAACTTGCGACTATGATCCGCGTCCTGGGCTCGTGTGCCGGGCCGCGGCGTGGGGGTGATGTGCCTTGGGTGCAGGCCAACCGCGCGGTGGCCAGGCTGGGGGTTGCGGCGGCTTGCTGCCGTGGCCTGACGCAGGTTGGACGAAAGTGTTCGGTGCCTGGCAACAGGCCAGCAACGAAGCCCGCTTCACAATTCCTTTCACGTCCCCCAATTTTTGTCTGCAAGAGACTGGACCGTTCGCATGAAGAAGAGAACCCTGCTTGGCCTGCTGGCCGTGCTGCCGTTGAGCCTGCTGACCGCTTGCGGAAGCAGCGACAGCGGCGGCAGTACCTCCGCACGCCTGATCAATGCCAGCCCGGGCTACAGCTCGCTGGACCTGTATGTCGAGGACTCGTTGAAGGTGTCTGGCGTGGGCTTCGGCACCGCCAGCAGCTTCCATGATGTGGACAGCGGCGATGTCACGACGGCCCTGACCGTCTCCGGCTCGGCCACCGAACTGTTGACCCAGACCCGCACTTTCTCGGGTTCAGACAAGTACTCCATCGTGGCCTACGGCTGGGACGGTGCGTTGAAGTCGGCGGCCATCACCGAAGACGAAGACGAGGCCGACAGCGGCAAGACCAAGTACAGCGTGCTGAACACGTCGAGCGACGCGGGCAGCTTGGACGTCTACCTGACGGCCGAGGACGATGAACTGGCCTCGTCGACCGCAGTCCGTGCGGCGGTGGATGGGGGCACCCGCTCTTCGTTCAGCACCGTCACCTCGGGCACCTACCGCCTGCGCGTGACCGCAGCTGGCGACACCGACGACGTGCGCCTGGATGTCTCGAATGTCGTGCTGCCCAGCAAAGGTGTGATGACGCTGATCCTGACGCCCACCAGCGGCGGCCTGCTGGTCAACGGCATGACGCTGCAACAAGGCGGCGACGTGACCCAGCAGTTCACGACCAAGGCGCGCATGCGCGTGGTGGCAGCGGTGGCCGGCGGTGCCAAGGTGACAGCCGGCGTGGGTGACACCACGCTGGTTGCAGGACTGCCTTCGCCTGGCATCCAGAACCCGTATGTGCTGGTCGATGCCGGCAGCGTCACGGTCAACGCTTCGGCAGGCAGCACCACGCTGTCGCCACTGACGCTGACGGTGGGTGCGGGCTCCGACACCACGCTGCTGGTGACTGGTGCGAGTGCGGCCGCCGCCACGGTGACGGCGCTGGCTGACGACAACCGCCTGCCGACCACGACGACGAAGTACAAGATCCGCATGGTGCACGTGTCGAACACGCTGGCTGCTGGCAGCCTGAACCTGACGGTCACCCTGTCGCCGGTGGTCAGCAACCTGACGTATGGCACCGGTTCGTCGTACGTGAGTCGCACGTCCAGCACCGCTGCCGACGTGGTCGTCTCGTCCAACTCGGACGGCTCGACCGTCTATGAAAAGTCGGGCAGTGACGCGCTGTCGCTGACGGCCAAGTCGGTCTACACGATGTTCATCCTGGACAAGCTGGACGGCACGCCGCAAGGCCTGTTCCTGCAGGAACGTTGATCGCTAGGGGCAGCAGCCCCTTTTGATCCAGTGACAAGAAGGCCACCCCTGGGTGGCCTTTTGCATTCCAGCGCGAAGGGTGCTTAGCCCAGCCGCCCCGCCCGGAAGTCCTCCACAGCCTGGAACACCTGCTCGTTGGTGTTCATCACGAACGGGCCGTATTGGGCGATGGGCTCGCGCAGCGGGCGGCCGGCGATCAGCAGCAGGCGCAGTTCTTCGCTGCCGGCGTTGCGAACCGCAACGCCGTCGCTGCCCGGGTCCTGCGCCAGGATGGCCATGCGCTGCACCGGCACCGGCTTGTCGCCGATCTGCGCTTCGCCGCGGTACACATAGCTGAAGGCGTGAAATTCCGGCGGCAGGGCCTGCGCGAAGCTGGCGCCCGGGGCGAGGTGGATGTCCAGGTACAGCGGCTCGGTGTGCTGGCGCTGGATGGCACCCTTCACGCCGGCCGCTTCGCCGGCGATCACGCGCACCGTCACGCCTTCGGACTTGAACTCCGGGATCTCGCTGCTCGGGATGTCGCGGTACCAGGCCGGCACCATCTTGTCCTTGGCGGACAGGTTGAGCCACAGCTGGAAGCCTTCCATGCGGCCGGACTCCTGCTCCGGCAGCTCGCTGTGCACCAGGCCGCGGCCGGCGGTCATCCACTGCACGCCGCCGTTCTGCAGCAGGCCTTCATGGCCGACCGAGTCGCGGTGGCGCATGCGGCCGGCAATCATGTAGGTGACGGTTTCGAAGCCGCGGTGCGGGTGGTCCGGAAAACCGGCGATGTAGTCGTCGGCGCTGTCCGAGCCGAAGGCGTCCAGCATCAGGAACGGGTCCAGCCGGTACTGCAGGTCCTGCGTCAGCACCCGCGTCAGCTTGACGCCGGCGCCATCGCTGGTGGCCTGGCCGGCCACCAGCCGTTCGACGCGGCGCGGCAGCTTCAGCGCAGCGCCAGCCGGGGCGGTGGCAGGGGAGAGGACGGGGGTGTTCATGGACAGCTCCTTGAAAGTGATGTGGGACCTGCGGTGGCCGATCAGGCCGTGACGGTCTTGTCCTGGTCGACGTGAGCGGCGATCTCGGCGCGGGCGTTGGCCAGCGCGGCGGCTTCGGCGTCCGGGCCCATGGCCAGGCCTTCGGCGTAGACAAAGCGCACGTCGGTCATGCCCAGGAAGCCCAGCACGGCGCGCAGGTAGGGCACCTGGCTGTCATGCGGCTGGTCGCGGTAGATGCCGCCACGGGTCAGCACGGCATAGACGGTCTTGCCGGTCAGCAGGCCGCGCGGGCCGTTGGCGGTGTATTCGAAGGTGACCTTGGCGCGGGCAATCGCGTCGATCCAGTTCTTCAGCTGGCTGCTGATGCCGAAGTTGTACATCGGCACGCCCAGCACGACGACGTCGGCGGCTTGCAGCTGCGCGATCAGCGCGTCGTCCAGCGCCACGCGGGCGTTCTGCGCTTCGTTGCGGGCCTCGGCTGGCGTGAACAGCGCGCCCAGCGCGGTTTCGTCCAGCACCGGGTGCGGCTCTCGGGCCAGATCGCGCACGACCAGCTTGGCCTGCGGGGCTTGTGTCAGCAGTGCGGCGCTGAGCTCGTTGGCCAGGCGGGTGGAATGCGAGCCGGTGCCGTTTTCGAAGGCACGGGCGCTGGAGTTGATTTGCAGGCTGTTCATGGTGTGGCTCCGGTGAGTGGGGTGGCAGGGCAGGAGAGAGAGTCGATGGGATGAACTGTATTGATCGGCGCTTTGGCGATAAAGCCGGTTTACTGGCTTTCTTTGTTCTGTTGGTGGAACAATCAAGCCCTGGCAGCCCATGCTTTCTGGAGCTTTTGCGATGAGCACCCCCACCGTGGACCCGAGTGACCTGGCCTTGTTTGCCCACGTGGCGGACGCCGGCAGCTTCAGCAAGGCGGCTGATCGGCTGAACCTGCCGAAGTCCACCGTCTCGCGCCGGCTCTCTGCGCTGGAAAGCCTGCTCGGCGAGCGGCTGATGCTGCGCACCACGCGCCGGTTGACGGTGACCGAGTTCGGCGCCGCGGTGCTGGAGCACGCGCGCCAGGTCGTGGCCGAGGTCGACAGCACGCTGGCGCTGGCCCAGCACCGCCAGGCCGAGCCCAGCGGCGTGCTGAGGGTTTCGCTGCCGGGCGACGTGGCGATGCTGGTGCTGGGTGACGCGATCGCCGATTTCGCGCTGCGCCACCCCAAGGTCACGCTGGAGCTGGACCTGTCGCCGCGCAAGGTCGACCTGATGGCCGAGAACGTGGACCTCGCCGTGCGCATGGGCGAGCTGGCGGACGATGCCCACCTGGGCGCGCGCCGGCTGGTGACCTTCCATGGTGCGCTGTACGCGTCGCCGGCCTGGGCCAAGGCGCATGCGCAGCTGACGCATCCTTCCGAGTTGGTGGGCGAGCGCTGTGCACTGCATGCATTGGTGCTGGGCGCTCGCGCTGGCGAGCCGCCGCCGTGGTCGCTGAGCTGGCGCGATGCGCAGGGCGGGTTGGAGGTGTGGACGGGGATGCCGACCCGCCGCACGCTGGCCAATTCACCGGCCATGCTGCTGCAACTGGCCGCGGCCGGCCTGGGTGTGACGGCGGTGGCCGACTTTTTCGCCTACCCTTACCTGCGCAACGGCACGCTGGTCCAGGTCCTGCCGGGCTGGACGCTGCCGCCGGTGCCGGCCTGGGCGGTGTTCCCCGAGCGCCGCCTGATGCCTGCCAAGACGCGGGCCTTCATCGACACGCTGGTCAACGCGCTGGCGCCTTGCCGCGAACACGAGGCGGCGGCCAGCCTGCGGCACGCGTTGCCGGCGCTGCGGCCCGTCGCTGAACCCTTGCCACCCCCGGCCGCCGCCACTGCGATGGCAGCGGCCCCTCAACTGGAGCAGACCCCATGAAAGCCATCTGGAACCACACCGTGATCGCCGAGAGCGACGACATCGTCACCCTCGAAGGCAACCACTACTTCCCGGAAACTTCGCTCAAGCGCGAGTTCACGACCTTCAGCAACCACCGCACCAGCTGCGTCTGGAAAGGCCAGGCGCATTACCTCAGCCTGTTCGTCAACGGCGAGATGAACCCGGATGCCGTGTGGTTCTATCCCGAGCCCAGCGAGGCGGCGGCCGAGATCAAGGGCAGGGTCGCGTTCTGGAAGGGCGTGCAGGTCACGGACTGAAGACGGACTGAAGCAGCTTGGCGCACAATCGGCGGCTGGATTTTCCCCACCCTTCAACGGCTGGCCGCCAAGCGCCTTGCCGGCCACGAGCCGGCCCGGCACCGACGGCAGCTTTCTCGGAGCCCGACGTGCTGAACCGGCCTTTGTCTTCCCCCGCTTTTGTTTTCCGCACCCGCGCGCTGTGCGCCGCGATGGCCACCGCCGCGCTGCTGGTGACCGCCGGCCTGCCGGCCGCCCAGGCGGCCTACAGCCCGCCGTCTAGCAACGTGGCCTGGCTGCCTGCCGGCGCGGATGCCGACGTGGACAAGGCCTTCGCGCAAGGCAAGGCCGAGAAGAAGCCGGTGCTGGTGTACTGGGGCGCCAAGTGGTGCCCGCCGTGCAACCAGCTCAAGGCCACGCTGTTCAACCGCCAGGACTTCGCTGAGCGCTCGAAGAGCTTTGTCGCGGTGCACATCGACGGTGACCTGCCCGGCGCGCAGAAGCTGGGCGCCCGCTTCAAGGTGCGCGGTTACCCGACCATGATCCTGTTCAGCCCGGACGGCCAGGAAATCACTCGCCTGCCCGGCGAGGTCGACGCGCCGCAGGTCATGAACGTGCTGCAGATGGGCCTGGCCGGCGGCCGGCCGATCAAGACCGTGCTGGACGAAGCCCGCGCCGGCAAGCCCGTCAGCGCCAACGAATGGCGCATGCTGTCTTTCTACTCCTGGGACACCGACGAAACCCAGCTGGTTTCGCCCAACGACCGCCCGGGCCTGCTGGCCCAGCTGTCTGCGGCCGCACCCGCCAGCGAGGCCGAAGCCAGCACGCGCTTGCTGCTGAAGGCCCTGGCCGAGAGCGACGAAGGCAAGGGCATCAAGCCGGACGCTGCGACGCGCGAACGCGTCAAGAAACTGCTGGCTGACCCGGTGGCCAGCCGCACGCTGATGGACGTGCTGGTCAATGCGGCACCCGACGTGGTCAACGCGCTGGCGCCGGCCGCCGGACCGGACCGCACGGCCCTGGCCGGCGCGATGGACAGCGCGCTGCAGCGCCTGCAGGCCGACGCCAGCCTGTCGCGCAGCGACCGCGTCTCGGCGCTGATCGCCCGCGTCGGCGTGGCCCGGCTGGACCAGCCCAAGGAAGCGCTGCGCCCCAAGCTGCCGGCGCCGCTGTTGAAGGAAGTGCGTGACATGGCCGCGGCCATGGACAAGGAGATCACCGATGGCTACGAGCGCCAGGCGGTCATCAGCTCGGCGGCCTACGCGCTGGGTGAAGCCGGCCTGTGGACCGAAAGCGATGCGCTGCTGAAGAGCAACCTGAGCAAGAGCCACTCGCCGTACTACCTGATGAGCCACCTGGGCGGCAATGCCAAGAAGCAGGGCAAGAAGGCCGAGGCACTGGGCTGGTACGAAAAGGCCTTCAACACCAGCGAAGGCCCGGCCACGCGGCTGCAATGGGGCTCCAGCTACCTGACGGCGCTGGTCGACATGGCGCCGCAGGACTCGGCCAAGATCGAGAAGGTCGCGGCCCAGCTGTTCACCGAAGCTGCCGGCCAGGAGGGTGCGTTCTACGAGCGCAGCGCCCGTTCGCTGCAGAAGGTCGGTGTGGAACTCGGCAAGTGGAACGCCAAGGGCGCGCATCAGGCCACGCTGGACCGGCTGCGCGCACAGCTGGCACCGGTCTGCGGCAAGCTGCCGGCGGCCGATGGCCAGAAGACGACCTGCGAAGGTCTGATCAAGACCCGCGCCTGAGCGCGAGGACGATGGGCGGCCTGCGCCGCTCATCCTGCCGGCCTGCGCTTCATGCGGCGTAAACGCGCGCCGGTCGCAGCCGGCTACCCGCAGTGGCCGTGGCGAGCGAGCATCAGGATTCCAGAAATTTCGGGAGTCATTGCTCATGCCATTTGATGCCAAGACCATGCTGCCCCTGCTGGCCCCGGCGCTGCTGACCGGCCTGCTGGCCACCGCGTCGCTTCAGACCTGGGCTGCAGAGGCGCCTGCCGCCACGCCAGCGCCGCAATTCCCGCTGCGCGACTTCTTCGCCAGCCCGCCACAAGGCTTCTTCCGCATCAGCGATGGCGGGCGCTGGCTGTCCTGGATGCAGCCTGCCGTGGGCGATGGCGGCCCCACGCCGCGCCGCAACCTGTTCGTGCAGACCCTGGACGGCAGCAAGCCGACCGGCCAGCCGCGCCAGCTGACGCGCGAAAGCGCACGCGACATCGCCAACTACTTCTGGAAAGGCGACGGCACGCTGCTGTTCCAGAAGGACTTTGGCGGCGACGAGAACTTCCACGTCGTGGCGGTGGACGCCGTGAGCGGCCAGGTGCGCGACCTGAGCCCGTACGAAGGTGCGCGGGCCGAGATCATCGACACGCTGGACGAAGACCCGGACAACATCCTCCTGCAGCACAACAGGCGCGACAAGCAGGCGATGGACGTCTACCGCGTCAACGTGAAGACCGGCGCCGAGACGCTGGTGGCACGCAATCCCGGCAACATCGTCGCCTGGCTGCCGGACCATGCCGGCAAGCTGCGCGTGGCGGTGGCGTCGGACGGCGTCAACAACCAGCTGCTGTACCGCGCCACCGAGGCCGACGAGTTCAAGGCCATCATCGCGACCGATTTCCGCACCGAGGTCAGCCCGCAGTTCTTCGACTTCGACAACCAGGGCCTGTACCTGCTGTCCAACCGCGGGCGGGACCGCAAGGCGCTGGTCAAGCTGGACCCCGGCAAGCCCGACCTGGAGCAGGTGGTCTACGAACACCCGACGGTGGACCTCTCCGGCGCCAGCTACTCGCGGCTGCGCAAGGTGCTGACGGTGGCCGAGTTCACCGAGGACAAGCAGGGCCGCCACAGCTTCGACGCGGCGACCACGCAGCTCTACGCTAGGCTGGCGCAGAAGCTGCCGGGTTACGAGCTGATGCTGCAGGCCAGCACGCGGGCCGAGGACAAGTTCGTGGTCGCCGCCGCCAGCGACCGCACGCCTGGCACGCGCTACCTGTACGACGCCAAGGCCGACACCTTGAGCAAGCTGGCCGACATCAACCCCAGGCTGCCCGAGGCGCAGATGGCGACGATGCAGCCGGTGCGCTACCGCGCCCGCGACGGGCTGGAGATCCCCGCCTACCTGACGCTGCCGGTCGGCCGCGCGCCGAAGAACCTGGCCTGCGTGATCAACCCGCACGGCGGCCCGTGGGCGCGCGACCAGTGGGGCTTCAACCCGGAGGTGCAGTTCCTCGCCAACCGAGGCTACTGCGTGCTGCAGATGAACTTCCGCGGCTCCACCGGCTTCGGCCGCAAGTTCTGGGAAGCCAGCTTCGGCCAGTGGGGCCTGTCGATGCAGGACGACATCAGCGACGGCGTGGCCTGGCTGGTCGGCCAGGGCATTGCCGATCCGAAGCGCATTGGCCTGTACGGCGGCAGCTACGGCGGTTATGCCACGCTGGCCGGCGTGACCTTCACGCCCAAGCTCTATGCGGCCGCGGTGGATTACGTCGGCGTGTCCAACTTGTTCACCTTCATGAAGACGATCCCGCCGTACTGGGAGCCGTTCCGCCAGCAGATGTACGCGATGGTCGGCAACCCGGATGATCCGAAGGACAACGCCCGCCTGGCCGCCACCTCGCCCGCGCTGCACGTGGATCGCATCCAGACCCCGCTGCTGATCGCCCAGGGCGCCAAGGATCCACGTGTCAACAAGGCCGAGAGCGACCAGGTGGTGGAGGCGCTGAAGAAGCGGGGTGTCACGGTGCAGTACCTGGTGAAAGACAACGAGGGCCACGGCTTCCACAACGAGGAGAACCAGTTCGAGTTCTACGGCGCGATGGAAAGCTTCTTCGGCCAGCACCTCAAACCCTGAGCTTTCGGCGTTCGATCCCACGAGAGGGCCTGCGGGCCCCTCCTTGTTTTGACACCCTGCGGCCGCAGTTCGTGCGCGAAAGGCCACCGCTCGTGTCGGCCGATCCGCCATTCATGGGGGGCGGTGCCTGGCGACTGCGAGCGCTGGCGAGAATGCGCCGCATGCAATTCATCCTTCCCCTCTGGCCCGCCCCGCGAAGCCGCGGGCGCCGGCCTTCGCCAGATCCCAGGTCGGCAGTTCGCCTGTTGTGCAACAGCGCCACCGCGCTGGCCTTGGCCGTGCCTTTGCTCGCCTGTTTGCCGGCACCAGCTGAAGCTGCGGGCGCGGCCACGCTGCCGGGCCTGACCTTGCAGCCTTGCCGGCTCAAGGGCGTGGAGGTCGGTGCGCGCTGCGGCGTGCTGAAGCGGCCGCTGGACCCGAGCAAGCCTGACGGCGTGCAGATCGACCTGCATGTCGCCGTGCTGCCGGCGGTGGCGCGCAACCCGAAACCCGACCCGGTGTTTTTCCTGGCCGGTGGCCCCGGCCAGAGCGCCATCGAGCTGGCTGGCACGGTGCAGCGCATCACGGCCCGTTTGCTGAACCGGCGCGACATCGTGCTGGTCGACCAGCGCGGCACCGGCGACAGCGCACCGCTGCGCTGCGACGACCAGGCACCGACGCGCTCGCTGCGCGACAGCGCCGATCCGGCCCAGGAAGCCGCGCTGCTGGTGCGCTGCCGCGAGCGGCTGCAGAAGCTGCCTTACGGTGACCTGCGCCAGTTCACTACCCCGATCGCGATGGCCGACCTCGAAGCCGTGCGCAAGGCGCTGGGCTACGGCCAGATCAACCTGATGGGTGGCTCCTACGGCACCCGCGCCGGCCTGGACTACCTGCGTCAGTTCCCGCAGCAGGTGCGCCGCCTGGTGTTGGACGGCGTGGCGCCGCCGGACATGGTGCTGCCGCTGTCTTTCTCGACCGACGCGCAGGCCGCGCTCGACGCCTTGTTCGGCGACTGCGAGCGCAACGCCGCCTGTCACGCCCAATACCCCGCGCTGCGCAGCCAGTGGCAACAGATTCTGGCCAGCCTGCCGCGCGAGGTGACGCTGCCGCAGCCGATGACCGGCCGCGAGGAGAAGGTCACCTTGACGCGCGACATGCTGACCGGCGTGGTGCGCTTGCCGCTGTACGCGCCCTGGCTGGCCGCCGGCCTGCCGCTGGCGGTGCAGGAGGCGAGCGAAGGGCGCTTTGCCGGGCTGGTTGGCCTGGGCCTGGGGGCCGCAGGCGGTGGCCGCGGTCTGGGCATCGCGAGCGGCATGCATTTCTCTGTCGTCTGCGCCGAGGACGTGCCGCGCATGCCGTTGGGCACCGACAAGCCCGGCGCCGACTTTGGCGACGGCCAGGCGCGCATGTACCAGCGCGCCTGCACCGACTGGCCACGCGGCGAGCTGCCGCCGGCCTTCTACGAGATTCACCCGTCCACGGCGCCTGTGCTGCTGCTGTCGGGCGCGTTCGACCCGGTGACGCCGCCGCGGCATGCGGCGCGTGTCGCCAAGGCGCTGGGCCCGCAGGCGGTGCACGTGGTGGTGCCCAACAGCGGCCACGGCGTGATGGCCCAGGGCTGCATGCGCGACGTGGTGTACCGCTTCATCAACCAGGACGACGCAGCCAAGGCGCTGGCCGACGCGCCCAAGGATGCCGGTTGCACCAAGCTGCTGCCGCGCCCGCCCGCCTTGCTGCCGCTGCAGCAGGCACCGGCAACTTCCCTCGCCGCCTCAGGAGCCGCGTCATGATTGAGGTACAGGATTTGGCCAAGCGCTTCCAGCAGGGCCGAGGCAGGCAGGCGCGCACGGTGCTGGCGGTGGACGGCGTGAGCTGGCAGGCGCGGGACGGCCGCATCACCGGGCTGCTGGGGCCCAACGGCGCTGGCAAGACGACCACGCTGCGCATGGTCGCGGCGCTGCTGCCACCGGACACCGGGCGCATCACGGTCGACGGCATCGACGTGGCGCAGCAGCCGATGCAGGCGCTGGCCCGGCTGGGCGTGCTGAGCGACGCGCGCGGGCTGTACCCGCGGCTCACGGCGCGCGAGAACATCGTCTACTACGGCAGGCTGCATGGCATGAGCCGCGCTGCCGCCAGCGCGCGGGCCGACACGCTGGCCAAGGTGCTGGACATGGCGCCGCTGCTGGAGCGCCGCACCGACGGCTTCAGCCAGGGCGAGCGCATGAAGACGGCACTCGCCCGCGCGCTGGTGCACAACCCGCCCAACATCATCCTCGACGAGCCGACCAACGGGCTGGACGTGCTGGCCACGCGCAGCCTGCGCGAGGCGCTGCGCCGGCTGCGCGACGACGAGGGCAAGTGCATCGTCTTCTCCACGCACATCATGCAGGAGGTCGAGCGCTTGTGCGACGAGGTGGTGGTGATCGCCCACGGCCGCACGGTGGCCGAGGGCACCGTGCCGGCGCTGCTGGCGCGCACCGGCGAAAAGGACTTCGAGGAGGCCTTCGTGAGCCTGGCGTTCAGTGAAGAAGAGCGGACCAGCCAGGCGCTGGCCGCGAGCAGGGGCTTGTCATGAATGCCGCGTGGAGTGTGTTCTGGAAGGAGCTGGTCGATGCGCTGCGCGACCGGCGCACGCTGTTGACCGTGCTGCTCAGCTCGGTCGCGATGGGGCCGCTGGTGCTGGTGCTGATCTCCACGCTGGTCTCCAGCATCGAAAAGCGGGCCGAGGCGCGCGAGGTGGTGGTGGCCGGGCTGGCGAATGCGCCGACGCTGCACAACTACCTGCTGCGCCAGACCTACACGGTGAGTGAAGCGCCGGCCGACTACGAACGGCAACTGGACACCAGCAAGCTGGGCGACCCGGTGGTGGTGATACCGAAGGACTTCGAGGCGGACCTGGCCAAGGGCGAGATGCCGCTGGTCGAGCTGGTGAGCTCCAGCGCCAACCAGCGCGCCGAAGGCAGCGTGAACCGCATCATGAACCTGCTGCAGGGCTTCAACCGCGAGCAGGCGGCGCTGCGGCTGTCGCTGCGCGGCGTTTCGATGGGCTTGCTGCAGGCCACGCAGGTGGAGCAACGCGACCTGGCCAATCCGGCCGCACGCGCGGCGCGATTGACCGCGATGCTGCCGTTTTTCGTGCTGATGGCCGTGCTCTACGGTGCGCTGAATGCGGCGCTGGACAGCACGGCCGGCGAGCGTGAGCGGGGCTCGCTGGAGCCCTTGCTGATGAACCCGGCCAGCCGCGGCGCGCTGGTGCTGGGCAAGTGGGGCGCGGTGGCCGCAGTGGCGATGCTGATCGCGTTGCTGTCGAGCTTCAGCTTCCTGCCGGGGCAATGGTTGTTGCGCAGCGAGACGCTGGCGGCGACCTTCCAGTACGGCTTGCCCGAGGCGCTGGCCTTCCTGGCGCTGCTGGCGCCGTTGGCCGGTGCCTTGTCGGCGCTGCTGATGGCGATCGCGATCCGCTGCAAGACCTTCAAGGAGGCGCAGGCCAGCGCCACGGTGATCGTGTTGGTGGTCTCGCTGCTGCCGATGATGAACATGATCAACCAGGACGGCGAAAAGCCCTGGCACCTGTGGCTGCCGGCACTCGCGCAGTCCACGCTGATGAACCGCGTGCTGCGCGGCGAGGCCATCACGCCCATCGAGTGGGCCGAGCCGCTGCTGGCCTGCGCGGGACTGACCGTGCTGTGCCTGGCCTTCGTGGCTCGGCAGTTCAAGCGCGCTGCGGTGCGCTGAAGCGAGGCTGGATCACCGCCCAGCGCAGGCCGCGCCGGGCCGCCCCAAGCGGCCTGCGCAACCCGCTTGGCGGGTGGCTTCGCGTACTCGCGGAGCCGGGTGCCCCATTCAAGCCTGGCAGACGGCGCGCCAGACCTCGTCCTGCCACGGCAATTGCCGAACCAGCTGGCTCAGGTGCAGCGCCGATTCCGGCGCGCTCAGCACGTCACCGGCATCGCTGACCAGGCGCAGATTGGTCAACACGCCCATCGGGTCGACCATCGCGACGACCCCGTGCTGGATTTCTGCCCAGTCCCACAGCAACCCGGCCTCTCGCTTTCGGGTACGCTCGCACCACATGGTCTGACCCGCAAGGCGTTCGCCATGAGGGCCACCGCGTGTGATGCGTGTACCTAAGTGCACGAATTGCAGCCTGCGTTGCGTGTTTGCCTGACAAAATACCGTGGGCCACAAATAGATGGACCAGGGGGGTGGCATGGTGCTGCGCTGGCTGTGGGGCGTTGGAGCGTTCTGTGGCGAGAGCATGACCGGTAGTCTGGAGTGCACGTCTTGCGCTTGCTAGATGTAAGACCTGTCAGGGCTTGGACAACAAGCCCTGGCGCCGCGATGGGGGCGTTGGCATGACCAGTTCCCCCATGCTGGGCGGCAGTTTCCTGTCGGTGATGCAGGCTCAATCGCGGGACGATTTCCGCAGTGAGATCGTGCGTTTTGCCAACGAGCTCGGCTTCACCTATGTGTCGGCGATGACGGTGATCGACCTGTCGTTGACGCAGTCCGAGTTCATCACCGTCGACAACACGCCGCAGGCTTTCCGCGACGTGTTCACCAACAACACCGATGGCCGGCGCGACCCGGTCATGCAGCACTGCAGGCGTGGCACGCTGCCGATCATCTGGAACCAGGACACCTACGTCAGCCAAGATGCCGGCGAGCTCTGGGAAGAGCAAGCTGCTTTCGGCTACCGCACCGGCGTTGCGCTGGCCATGCATTTCCCTGACGGCCGTCACTTCACGCTGGGCGTGGATCGCGACGAGGCCTTGCCAACCGAGCCGGGTTCGCTGAGCCGCATCGTGGCCGATCTGCAGTTGTTTGCGGTGCACGCGCAGGATGCCGCGATGCGCTTGTTCGTGCCGCCCGGGCGCCAGCTCGAGCGGCCCAAGCTGACGCCGCGCGAGCTGGAAGCCCTGCGCTGGACCATGGAAGGCAAGACCGCCTGGGAAGTCGGTTCCATCCTCGGCATCAGCGAACGCACCGCGGTGCTGCATTTGCAGAACGCGATGCACAAGCTTGGCTCGATCAACAAGCACCAGGCGGTACTGAAGGCCTTGCGCCTGGGTTTGATCCACTAGTGAGCCGCCCGCCAGCACGCGGGCCGGACGCGGGGACCCTGTCAGAGTTGACAGTGTCGGCAAATGGCGAGACTTGCTTCAATGAGGCCATGCGCAATCGATGCGCGCAACCCCACCGGAGTGACCCCATGAAGCAAGCCCTGAAATCTTTCGTCCGCCAAGCCTTCGGTGCCTCGCGTGGTGCCGTCGCCCGGCGCGCCCCGCAAGCTGCTGCACCGCTGCGCACGCTGGATCGGCAGGCCTTGCGCGCCGTGTCCGGTGGCACCGACGGTGGCGACCTGCCCAAGGGCACCTGGTAAGCCCCCACTGATTCACTCGCGACCGGGCAAAGCATCCGGTTGCTGCCTGCGGTAAGCGCAGGCCATTTTTCTCGCTGTCACTCGGTCTCCAGAAGGAAAAAAGGGAAGGCCAGGACGGACGTCTTGGGAATATAAGAAGCGAAAACTGCATGGGCGACCGGACTTCGTGTCCGGTCGCCCTTTGCTTTTTTGGGGCCCGTCGCGTGCACTGCGGGTGGCCCATCGCCATCAACCGAGGGGGTCGGCCTCCTATCATGTGGCCATGAGCAGCCCCAGGCCTTATCTGCCGATGCGCATTGCCAACCCAGCATGGCCCGGGGCTGGGCTGCCATGAGCTTGTTCAGGCCAGAGGCGGTGCAGCACCGTCAGCAGGAATGGCTGGGCGCGATCCAGTTGTCGCGGCCGCTGGGCTTGCGCTGGATCACGACAGGCGTGCTGCTCAGCTTGCTGCTGGTGGGCGCCTTCCTGGTGCTGGGCCAGGCCAGTCGGCGGGCGCATTTGAGCGGCGTGCTGATGCCCGACCAGGGCCTGGTGCGCATCGTGCCGCCGCTGGCGGCCACGGTGCAGCAGGTGTCGGTGGCCGAAGGCCAGCAGGTGCATGCTGGTGACCTGCTGTTCACTCTGAGGGTGGACGGTGCGCGCCTGAATGAAAGCTCCCAGGCCCAGTTGCAGCAGACCTTCGATGCCCGCATTCGCAGCCTGGAAGAAGCTGCGCAGCGTGCAAGCCGCTTGCAGGGCGAGCAGGCGCATGGCCAGGCCGATCGGGCCGAAGGCTTGCAGCGAGAGCTGGCGCAACTCGACGATCAGGCCAAGCTGCAGGCGCAACGGCTGGCGCTGGCGGAAAAGGCCCAGGCCCGGCTGGAGGCGCTGGAGAAATCGCAGTTCGTGTCTTCGGCGCAGGTGCAGGCGAGGGCCGAGGACGTGCTGGGCCTGCGCGCCGAGGCCGCTGCGTTGCAACGCCAGCGCCAGACGCTGGCGCGCGAGCTGACCCAGTTGCAGGCGGAGCAGCGTGAGTTGCCGCTGCAGTCGGCGCAGCAGGTCAGCGACCTGCTGCGCCAACGCGACGAGATTGCCGAGACGGCCGCCCGGGCGAACGAGGCGGCGACCCAACGCACGCTGCTGCTGCGTGCGCCATCTGACGGCACGCTGAGCAGCGTGAATGTGAGTGCTGGCCAACCTGTGAATGCAGATGCTGCGTTGGCCACGCTGTTGCCAGCCGGCGCCAAGCTGCAGGCCCAGCTGTATGCCCCGTCCAGCGCGCTGGGTTTCGTGGCGGTTGGCCAGACGGTGCAGCTGCGGCTGCAGGCCTATCCGTACCAGCGTTATGGCTGGCTGAACGGGGACGTCATCCAGGTGGCACTGGCACCGGTGCAGGCGGGGGAGCTGGCCAGCGTGCCATTGACGGTCAAGCAGGGCGCGGGCAGTGAGCCGATGTACCGCATCACCGTGGCACTGGCCATGCAGTCCATGAGCGCCGACGGCCAGGCGCGCCCGCTGCTGCCGGGCATGCAGCTGGAGGCCGACGTGCTGCTGGAGCGGCGCCGGCTGGCGGAGTGGTTGTTCGAGCCCTTGCTGGGCTGGCGCAAGAGGATTTGAGGCATGCGAGGGCAGGGCACGGGCGCCGAGGATGGGCCGGTCGACGACAGCAGCTTGGCGGCAGAGGCGGCGCAACCCGCCGAACCCCGCCTGCGCTTTGGCTGGTTGCGGCCCAAGGTGCCGCTGATCCTGCAGACCGAAGCCGCCGAGTGTGGCCTGGCCTGTCTGGCGATGATTGCCGGCGCGCACGGCATGCACACCGACCTGCCCAGCCTGCGCGAGCGCTTCCAGATCTCGATGAAAGGTGCGACCGCGGCCGACGTGGCCGACATAGGTGCGGCGATGGGCCTGACCCCGCGCGCGCTGCGCGCCGAGCCCGAGCAGTTTGGCCAGCTGGCGCTGCCTTGCATCCTGCATTGGGACCTGAACCACTTCGTGGTGCTGGCCGAGTTCAAGCGCGGCGTGGCGACGGTGCACGACCCCGCGCGCGGCGTGCGCCGCATGCGCCTTCCAGCGCTGTCGCCGCATTTCAGCGGCGTGGCGCTGGAGTTCACGCCAGGGGCCGGGTTTCACGTGGGCGAGGCGCGGCGGCCACTGCGCTGGCGCCAGCTGCTGGGCCGCGTCAGCGGGCTCAAGCGCGCATTGGGCCAGGTGCTGCTACTGGCGGTGGCGCTGGAGCTGTGGCTGCTGCTGACACCGTTTTTCCTGCAGTGGGTGGTGGACGGCGTGCTGGTCAGTGGCGAGCGCGACCTTCTGACCACGCTGGGCATGGGCTTTGCCGGCCTGGTGCTGCTGCAGGTGCTGACGGCGGCAGCGCGCTCGTGGGCGGTGCTGCATCTCTCCGCGATGCTGAAGTTCCAGTGGCTGGGCAATGTGTTTGCCCACCTGCTGCGTTTGCCAATGGACTGGTTCGAGCGCCGCCATACCGGCGACATCTGGTCCCGCTTCAGCGCGGTGCAGCAGATCCAGGACACTTTGAGCACCAAGTTCGCCGAGGCCCTGATCGACGGGCTGATGGTGCTGTTGACGCTGGCGTTGATGGGGCTCTACAGCCCATTGCTGGCGGCCGTGGCGATTGGCGCGGTGCTGCTGTACACGCTGCTGCGCTGGAGCCTGGACGGCGCGATGCGCGAGGCTTCTGAGGAGGCGCTGGTGCACGAGGCGAAGAAGGCCAGCCACTTCCTGGAGTCGCTGCGCGGCGTCGGCGCGATCAAGTTGTTCAACGGCGAGGCGGGCCGCCAGTCGCGCTTCATGAACCTGGTGGTCGATTCGATGAATGCCGCGCTGGCGCTGCGCCGGCACGAGCTGGTGATGTCGGTGGGCCAGCGGCTGATCTTCGGGCTGGAGCGCGTGGCCGTGATCTGGCTGGGGGCACTGGCGGTGCTGGACCAGCAGTTCAGCGCCGGCATGCTGTTCGCGTTCCTGGCCTACCAGGAGCAGTTTGCGACCCGCGCCAGCGCACTGGTCGACAAGGCGGGTGAGCTGCGGCTGCTGCGGCTGCAGGGCGAGCGCCTGGCCGACATCGTGCTCACCCCTCCGGAAGCGGCCTTGCCTGGCCAGCGAGGCAACCTGCCGACCATCACCGGCCGGCTCACGGTGCAGGGCCTGCATTTCCGTTATGCAGACACCGAGCCCGAGGTGCTGAGTGGCCTGAGCTTCGAGATCGCGGCCGGCGAGTCGGTGGCCATCGTCGGACCGTCCGGCTGTGGCAAAACGACGTTGCTGAAGCTGTTGCTGGGCATTCACGAGGCGCAGGCCGGCGAGGTGCTGATCAATGGCCTGCCGATGGCGCGCATAGGCCGCCAGCGCTGGCGCTCGCTGATCGGGACCGTGATGCAGGACGAGCCGCTGTTCGCCGGCTCGATTGCCGACAACATTGCATTTTTCGCGCCGGATGCCGACCCGCTGTGGGTCGTCGAATGCGCCAGGCTGGCCTCGGTGCACGAAGACATCGCGGCGATGCCCATGGGCTACGCCACGCTGGTCGGCGACATGGGCACGACGCTCTCGGGCGGGCAGAAGCAGCGTGTGCTGCTGGCCCGCGCGCTGTACAAGCGCCCGCGCATCCTGCTGCTGGACGAGGCCACCAGCGCACTGGACGTTGACCGAGAGCGTCTGGTCAACCGCGCAGTGCAGCAGCTGCAGCTGACGCGCATCATCGTGGCCCACCGGCCCGAGACGATTGCCAGCGCGCAGCGGGTGATCGTGTTGCAGGCGGGCAGGGTGGTGCAGACGCTGCGCACGGTGGGCGGCGTGGGCGGCGGCCAGGAGGCCTGAGTTCGGCTTCAGCCCGAGGGGGTGTGAGCCGGGCGTGTGAGCCGCTCCAGCTGTCCGATCCACAGCATCGCGTGTTCACGGTGCTCGCCGCACATGTCGGGCGACGGTTGCAGCGAGCCGCAGACTGAAGGCCGGCGGGGGTCACCAAACAGTTGGCAGCGGCCCTGGTCGTCCAACTGTACGCAGCGCTCTCCTGCCGGTTTGCCTT
Source organism: Ideonella sp. FW305-24 (assembly GCF_058788035.1). Lineage (NCBI taxonomy): Bacteria > Pseudomonadati > Pseudomonadota > Betaproteobacteria > Burkholderiales > Sphaerotilaceae > Ideonella > Ideonella sp. FW305-24. Next base: position 291,271 of record NZ_JBYTAI010000006.1, read on the forward strand.
GCGGCATGCCGGGGATGGCGCTGGAGATGGACGGGGCGATGCAGCAGGCTGCGCAATGGGGGCGGCACTCCATCGCGGCATTGTTTCACGTGAAACCAGGGCGCTGCCACGTGCGGCTTTGGCGGCTTCGGCGGCGACCCTGCCAGCGTGACGGATGTGCCGGCATTCCCTAAAATCAAAGGTTGGCCGAACCGTCGGCCTGTCCAACTTGCGCACCATTTGCGCAACCAGCGTCGCCGGGCTTGCGCCCACGCCGCCTGCGCTTTCCAGGAGCACGCCGTGCTGTATCCCAAAGAGTTTGATGTCATCGTCGTCGGTGGCGGCCACGCCGGCACCGAAGCCGCGCTGGCGGCTGCCCGAATGGGTTGCGACACGCTGCTGCTGACGCACAACATCGAGACGCTGGGGCAGATGAGCTGCAACCCGTCGATCGGCGGCATCGGCAAAGGCCACCTCGTCAAGGAAGTGGATGCGCTGGGCGGCGCGATGGCGCTGGCCACCGATGAAGCCGGCATTCAGTTCCGGATCCTGAACGGCAGCAAGGGCCCGGCCGTGCGCGCGACCCGCGCCCAGGCGGACCGGTTGCTGTACAAGGCGGCGATCCGCCACAAGCTGGAAAACCAGCCCAGGCTGACGCTGTTCCAGCAGGCGGTGGATGACCTGATGCTGGAAGGCGACCGCGTGGTCGGGGCGGTGACGCAGGTCGGCATTCGCTTCCGGGGCAGGGCGGTGGTGCTCACCGCCGGCACCTTCCTGGACGGCAAGATTCACGTGGGTCTGCAGAACCACGCTGGCGGCCGGGCGGGCGACCCGCCGGCGATCAGCCTGTCGGCCCGTTTGAAGGAACTGAAGCTGCCTCAGGGCCGGCTGAAGACTGGCACGCCGCCGCGGCTGGACGGGCGCAGCATCGACTTCTCCAAGCTGGCCGAACAGCCCGGTGACCTGGACCCGGTGCCGGTGTTCAGCTTCATGGGCAGCACCCGCATGCACCCGCGCCAGGTGCCGTGCTGGGTCACGCACACCAACGCACGCACGCACGAGATCATTCGCAGCGGCTTCGACCGCAGCCCCATGTTCACTGGGGTGATCGAAGGCGTGGGGCCGCGCTATTGCCCCAGCATCGAAGACAAGGTCAACCGCTTTGCCGACAAGGACGCGCACCAGATCTTCCTGGAACCGGAAGGTCTGACCACGCATGAGTTCTACCCGAACGGTGTGTCCACCTCGCTGCCGTTCGACGTGCAACTGGCGGCCGTGCGCTCGATGCTTGGCCTTGAAAACGCCCACATCCTGCGGCCGGGCTACGCGATTGAATACGACTACTTCGACCCGCGCGAGCTGCGCACCACCTTCGAGACCAAGCAGGTCAACGGCCTGTTCTTCGCCGGCCAGATCAACGGCACGACGGGCTACGAAGAGGCGGCGGCGCAAGGCTTGTACGCGGGCATGCAGGCCGCACTGCAGGTGCAGGGCAAGGCGCCGGTGACACTGCGGCGCGACCAGGCTTACCTGGGCGTGCTGGCTGACGACCTGATCACCAAGGGCGTGACAGAGCCGTACCGCATGTTCACCAGCCGCGCTGAGTTCCGGCTGCAGCTGCGGGAAGACAACGCCGATGCGCGCCTGACCGAACTGGGCCGCGAGATCGGGCTGGTGGACGATGCCCGCTGGGGTCAGTTCAACCGCAAGCGCGACGCTGTTTCACGTGAAACAGAGCGGCTCAAGTCGACCTGGGTGCATCCACGCAACTTCCCGGCGGCCGATGCCGAAGTTGTGCTCGGCAAGGCGCTCGAACATGAATACAGCCTGACCGACTTGTTGCGCCGGCCGGGTGTGAACTACGACACCGTCGCCAGCATTGCAGCGACGGCGCGACCCGAGGCAGGTGTTTCACGTGAAACCTTGCGAGCCGAATTGGGCGCCGAACTGGCGGATGCGGTGATCGAGCAAATCGAGATTGCCACCAAGTACGCCGGCTACATTGACAAGCAGGTCGAGGAAGTTGGCCGCGCCCAGGCTTACGAAACGCTGAGGCTGCCGGTTGAGCTGGACTATGGCCAGGTCACTGCGCTGAGCTACGAGGTGCGCCAGAAGCTCAGCCGCCATCGGCCCGAGACCCTGGGCCAGGCGGCGCGCATCTCGGGCGTGACGCCTGCGGCCATCTCGCTGCTGCTGGTCCACTTGAAGAAGAAGCGCCTGAGCAGTTTTGCCTTGCCGGACGACGCGCAGGCAGCAGCTTGAAATCTCGCGCCATGTTTTCACATCGAAAAGTTGCCTTCGCTGCATGAGCTCCCATCCTCTTTCGTCCGCACTGGACGCCGGCCTGCAGGCGCTGCACCTGACGCTGCCGCCACAGGCACCGATCCAGTTGCTGGCCTACCTGGACCTGATCTCGCGCTGGAACAAGGTCTACAACCTGACGGCCATCCGCGATCCGCGGGAAATGCTCAGCCAGCATCTGCTGGACTGCCTGGCGCTGGTGGGTCCACTGGATGCAGCCGCCGGGCAGCGACTGGCCGATGCAGCGCCATGGCGGCTGCTGGACGTGGGCAGCGGGGCAGGGCTGCCCGGCGTGGTGCTGGCGATCTGCCGGCCGACCTGGTCGGTCACCTGCGTGGACACCGTTGCCAAGAAGGCCGGCTTCATCCGGCAAGTGGGCGCGGAGCTGGGGCTGGCCAATCTCAATGCCACGCACCAGCGCGTGGAGGCGATGACCGAGCCGCCGTTTGAGCTGATCACCTCGCGCGCGTTTGCCTCGTTGGTGGACTTCGTGACGCTGAGCCGGGCGCGCCTGGCGCCCGGCGGCCAATGGGTGGCGATGAAGGCCAAGCTGCAGGATGCCGAGCAGGCCGAGGTGCCGGCGGACGTGGCGATCCGGCGCGTGCAGCCCCTGCAGGTGCCGGGCCTGGCGGCCGAGCGCTGCCTGGTCTGGCTGGTGCCGCGCTGATCTGCGTCTGCCCGTAGCTGGGTCCCCAGGTCATCCCCAGGTCCATCCCAGCCTTGTCGGCTTCCTGCCCACAGGCTTGTCCACACGAATTCGGTACTTTTTCAACTTACAGCCCCCAGTTCACCCACCGGCTGTACAAGACATTTCCACAAGTCTGTCCACAGGCGTGGGGCTGCGAGCTGCAAGGCGCGCTGCGCAGTTCGATGGCAAAACGCAGCGGGCCTGTGGCGTTTCGCGCGCAGCCACAGCCTCGCCCACCGGGAGCTGGTCTGCGCAGGTGACAATGCCCGCTTCGCCGGGTTGCCCGGCCCGGTTGCCAACTGTCTGTCCATGTTCCGCATCTTCTGCATTGCCAACCAAAAAGGCGGCGTCGGCAAGACGACCACCTGCGTGAACCTTGCCGCCGGCCTGGCCAAGGTGGGCCAGCGCGTGCTGCTGGTGGACCTCGATCCGCAAGGCAATGCGACCATGGGTTCGGGCGTGGACAAGCGCACGCTGGAGACCAATGTCTATGACGTGTTGCTGGAGACGGCCACCGTTGCCGAGGCCAAGGTCCGGGCCGAGAGGGCCGGTTATGACGTGCTGGGCGCCAACCGCGAACTGGCCGGGGCCGAGGTCGAGCTGGTGGCGCTGGAGCGGCGCAACGAGCGCCTGCGGGGCGCGCTGAAGGCCGCGGCTGCGGACTACGACTTCGTGCTCATCGACTGCCCGCCGTCGCTAAGTCTGCTGACCCTCAACGGCCTGTGCAGCGCACACGGCGTGATTGTGCCGATGCAGTGCGAATACTTTGCGCTGGAGGGGCTGACGGACCTGGTCAATACCATCAAGCAGGTGCATGCCAACCTGAACCGCGACCTGGAACTGATCGGCTTGCTGCGGGTGATGTTCGATCCGCGCATCACGCTGCAAACCCAGGTCAGCGAGCAGCTGAAGACGCACTTCGGCGACAAGGTGTTCGACAGCGTGATCCCTCGCAACGTCCGCCTGGCCGAAGCACCCAGCTACGGCTTGCCGGGCGTGGTGTTCGACCCCGCCTCGCGTGGCGCGCTGGCCTTTGTGCAGTTCGCCGCGGAGATGGTGGAGCGGGTTGGCGGGAAGGGCGATCGGCGCCTGATGGCGTGATCCCCTGGTTGTCCCGCCGGGCAGGCCTGGCTCAGAAGTCCCGCATCAGGTACATGCCGACATGGTTCGAGCCCACCTTGGACGGCGCGACCAGACCATAGATGCCGGAGCGATGGTGGATGCGAAAGCCCAGTTGCCAGCCGGGCAGGGCGTCGTGGTGCAGCACCACTTCGGGCGCCATGTAGAACAGCGTCGCGTAGTTGTCGCTGCTCTTGTGGTGGTCCGGGTTGTCGTAGGGCTCGCCGCCAAAAGCGTGTGAAACGCCAAAGCTGCCGGCCAGGTCGATGTTCAGCCCGCCGAAGCTGGCGCCGGTGGCACCGACGCGCCAGGCGGCGATCAGCTCGTCGGTGTCCAGCCCGCCGTGATGGTGGAAGGCGCCGAATTCAAGGCCGTTGAACACCGGGATGCCGCCCCAGTCGCTCCAGCTTTTCATCCAGCCGAAGTCCTGCAGGCTGCGCCGCACCAGCACGCCCTCGATGACGGTGTTCTGGCCGGTGATCTTGCCTTCGAAGGCATGCGGGATGATGTCCAGCAGGTTGTCCTTGATCAGCTTGCCGCCGTACAGGCCGATGGACCAGGTGCCGTCGCCGGCACGCGGTTCAGCAGCGGACGCCGCGGCCGGCAAGCCTGCGGCCAGCGCTGCCGCGCATGCCAGCAAGTGCCACGGCACGCCGCTCGAGGCGGCGCGAAGGCTGGAACGCTGCACCGATGGCGGCAGCAATGAATCGGCACCGCGCTGAGCGGGCCGGAAACGAGAAGTGACCAACAACAAACATGCCTCCCGGGGCATGTGCCCCCCACGGTGACGGATGGAACCGAGTATGGGCAATTGCAAGCAAATACAGCGTAGGACAACTGCCCATGCTGAGCATGCCCCAGTCGGTTGTCTGCGTCTGTCCCCCCGTGGGGTGATGAACTGCAGCTTAGGGGGTCACAGCCCCAGCGACTCCTCGACCCCCAGGTGCACGTTCATGGCCTGCACCGCGGCGCCGCTGGCGCCCTTGCCCAGGTTATCCAAGCGGGTCAGCAGCAGGGCCTGGTGGGCATTGGCGAACACGAAGATGTCGACCCGATTGGTGTCGTTGCAGGCCTGTACGTCGAAGAAGCCTTCTTCGACCGTGGCCGGGTCGCCGCCCAGCGGCATCACGCGGATGAAGGCTTCGCCGGCATAACGTTCGGCCAGCGCATGCTGCAGTGTGGCGGCGTCGGTGCCGGGCTTGAGTTGCGAGAGGTGCAGCGGCACGCTGACGGCCAGGCCTTTGTAGAAGTTGGCGACCACCGGCAGGAACACCGGCGGTTGCTGCAGCCCCGTGTGCGCGGCCATTTCGGGCAGGTGCTTGTGGGCCAGGCCCAGCGCATAAGGGCGCGGCGCGTCCAGACGGACGTCACCGCCTTCCTGGTATTGCTCGATCATCTTCTTGCCGCCGCCGGAGTAGCCGGTCAGCGAGGTCGCTGACACGGCGGCATCCGCCGGCACGAGGCCAGCGTCCACCAGTGGCCGCAGCGCCAGGATGAAGGCGCTGGCGTGGCAGCCGGGATTGGCAATGCGCTTGCTGGCGCGGATCGCGTCGCGCTGGCCCGGCGCCAGTTCGGGCATGCCGAAGGTCCAGCCGGGCACCGTGCGGTGCGCGGTGCTGGCGTCGATCAGGCAGGTGTTGGGGTTGTCGACCAGCGAGACGGCTTCGCGCGAGGCCGCGTCCGGCAGGCAGAGGAAGGCCACGTCGGCGGCATTCAGCAGCCGGGCGCGCTCGGCGTTGTCCTTGCGCTTCTCGGCGTCAATGCGCAGGACTTCGATGTCCGGCCGGCGCGCCAGGTATTCATGGATGCGTAGACCGGTGGTGCCTTCCTGGCCGTCGACAAAGACTTTGTAGCTCATGCGATCCTCATTCGGTCGTCTTGGAATGGCTTGCGCCAGAATCAAGGTCAACTTCACAGCATACGGCATTGACCCGGCGATTTGCATGACCAAGCTTTTGACCGAGCCCAGGGTGCTGCTGCTGCCGGGCTGGCAGAACTCCGGCCCCGCCCATTGGCAGAGCCGCTGGGAAGCCCTCTACGGCGACGAGCGGGTGCTGCAGGCCGACTGGGACTGGCCGCGCCGGGGCGACTGGATGGCGCGGCTGGACGAGGTGCTGCTGGCCGACGCACGGCCGGCGGTGCTGGTCGCGCACAGCCTGGGCTGCCAGCTGGTGGCCGCATGGGCTGCGCATTCCAAGCACACCGCGCGGGTCGGTGCCGCACTGCTGGTCGCGCCGCCGGACACCGAGCGGGAGGACATGCCACCGCAGCTGCACAACTGGCAGCCCATCGTGCGCAAGCCGCTGCCGTTCCCGGCCGTGGCCCTGGTCAGCAGTGACGACCCGTTCTGCAGCCTGCCGCGGGCCATGCAGATGGCTGCCGACTGGGGCGTGGCCTGCCTGGCGCTCGGGCCGCTCGGTCACCTGAACGGCGACTCCGGCCTGGGTGACTGGCCGGAGGGCAGGGCGGTGCTGCAGCAGCTGATGGCGGACCCGGATGACGCGGGGGAAGATCACGGCGGCGAAGACAAAGTGTCATGAGCCCGGGCTGAATCCCGGCCATCGCCGACAATCGCCGCATGGCAACAAAAAAACCCAAGGGCCTCGGGATGGGGCTGGAGGCCTTGCTGGGCCCCAAGGTCAGCGACGCCCCTGCCGCGGCCGCGGCGCGTGACGGTCACCCCTCGGTGTTGAAGATCGCCCAGCTCCAGGCTGGCAAGTACCAGCCGCGCACGCGCATGGACGAAGGCTCGCTCTACGAGTTGGCCGAGAGCATCAAGAGCCAGGGCATCATGCAGCCCATCCTGGTGCGTCCGCTGGACACGCCGGGCCATTACGAGATCATTGCCGGCGAGCGCCGCTTCCGGGCCGCGCAGTTTGCCGGGCTGACCGAGGTGCCGGTGCTGGTCAAGCCGGTGCCGGACGAAGCCGCCGCGGTGATGGCGCTGATCGAGAACATCCAGCGTGAGGACCTGAACCCGCTGGAAGAAGCACAAGGGCTGAAACGACTGGTCGATGAATTCGGCCTGACGCACGAGCAGGCGGCGCAAAGCGTGGGCCGCTCGCGCAGCGCCGCCAGCAACCTGCTGCGCCTTTTGCAGCTCAGCGAGCCGGTGCAGAAGATGCTGATGGCGGGTGACGTGGACATGGGCCATGCACGGGCCCTGCTGCCGCTGCCGGCAGCCCAGCAAATCCTCACGGCCAACGAGATTGTTGCCAAGAAACTCTCGGTTCGCGAGGCCGAGAAGCTGGCCACCAAGGCGCTGAACCCGGGCCGGCAGACGCCGCTGCTGCGGGTGGCCGGCGAAAAGTCGCGCGACATCGTGCGCCTGGAAGAACAGCTGGCCGACAAGCTGACGGCCGATGTCGAGATCCGCGTGCAGCGCAAGACGCGCCGCGGCGAGCAGGGCGAGGTCGTGATCCGTTTCGGCTCGCTGGACGAACTGGCCGGCCTGCTCGACAAGCTGGGTGTGACCGAGCGCTGAGCCGCGGCGCCCGGGGCATTTCCGGGCGTTTGGCAGGGGACCCCCTGCCCTGGGGCGGGCCCGGTGCACCAACTCGGCCCCGCGCCGTGCGCGGGGCCCCTGTCGGCATACGAAGCGCCGTATGGGTCGCCGTATTGGTGGCAGCCCTGTCGTCCGCTGCACGGGTTGTGGCGTTTGTCACGTCATGGCCTTCGACCTGTGTTGCCAAGGCGCTCCCTGTCCTCACCCTCTTGCACCTTGCCGCAAACGGCGCGAAGATGGTTTCACAACGATGACACAAAGGCGCCGCGTCCAGCAGGTTCAGACCGCGCCAAGCTGCTTGTCTGGCACACCTTATGCAAGTTGTGGCGATCAGGCAGTGATGGTGGAAAGCCCTTGAAAGCACCGTCTTTTCACGCGTTTGACACACTCACTTCAGTCGCAATCTAAAGCCTCGCAAAGCACACGAATCACACGTCTCTGATCGGAACGCTCTGATGGCGCCCGGGCTCAGTCAAGCCGGGACTTCATCAAAACTTTCCAGCCGCTGATCGGTCTTGCAACCGGCAGCGCCTTCCCTGCACAGGAGGTCCCATGGACGTGATCAGCAGCTTCGCAGCCCGGTTCGAACGTACCCGTGAAGAGGAGATATCCCTCGAGGACTATCTCAACGAGTGCAAACGCAATCCTCTGGCCTACGCCACCGCCGCCGAGCGCATGCTCAAGGCGATTGGTGAGCCGCAGATGGTCGACACGCGAAACGACCAGCGCCTGTCGCGGCTGTTCGCGAACAAGGTCATCAAGATCTATCCTGCCTTCGCCGAGTTCTACGGCATGGAAGACGCGATCGAGCAGGTCGTGTCGTATTTCCGACATGCCGCTCAAGGCCTGGAAGAAAAGAAGCAGATCCTCTATTTGCTCGGCCCCGTCGGCGGCGGCAAGAGCTCCATCGCCGAGCGCCTGAAGGCACTGATGCAAGAGGTGCCTTTTTATGCAATCAAGGGCTCACCGGTCAACGAGTCGCCGTTGGGCTTGTTCGACCTGATCGAGGACGGCCCGATTCTCGAGAGCGAATACGGCATTCCCCGCCGCTACCTGAACCGCGTGATGAGTCCGTGGGCCGTCAAGCGGTTGGAGGAATACGGCGGCGACATCCGGCAGTTCAAGGTCATCAAGCGCCACCCCAGCATCCTCAAGCAGGTCGGCATTGCGAAGACCGAGCCAGGGGACGAGAACAACCAGGACATCTCTTCGCTGGTGGGCAAGGTCGACATCCGCAAGCTCGAAAGCTACGCGCAGGACGATCCGGACGCCTACAGCTACTCCGGCGGCCTGTGCCTGGCCAACCAGGGCCTGCTGGAATTCGTCGAAATGTTCAAGGCGCCCATCAAGGTGCTGCACCCGCTGCTGACCGCCACGCAGGAAGGCAACTTCAAGGGCACCGAAGGCTTTGGCGCCATTCCGTTCGACGGCGTGGTGCTGGCCCACTCGAATGAAAGCGAGTGGAAGGCCTTCCGCAACAACAAGAACAACGAAGCTTTCCTGGACCGGATCTACATCGTCAAGGTGCCTTACTGCCTGCGCGTGTCCGAGGAAGTGAAGATCTACGAGAAGCTGCTCAAGGGCTCTTCGCTGGCTGGCGCCACCTGCGCGCCCGGCACCTTGAAGATGATGAGCCAGTTCGCCATCCTCACGCGGCTGAAGGAGCCGGAGAACTCGTCGCTGTTCTCGAAGATGCAGATCTATGACGGCGAGAACCTGAAGGACACCGACCCGCGCGCCAAGAGCTACCAGGAGTACCGCGACTACGCAGGCGTGGACGAAGGCATGAGCGGCATCTCGACCCGCTTTGCCTACAAGATCATCTCCAAGGTCTTCAATTTCGACTCGCAGGAGGTCGCGGCCAACCCGGTGCATCTGATGTATGTGCTGGAGCAGCAGATCGAGCGCGAGCAGTTCCCGGCCGATCTCGAGCAGAAGTACACCGCCTTCATTAAGGAGCAGCTGTCGCCGCGCTATGCCGAGTTCATCGGCAAGGAAATCCAGACGGCCTACCTGGAGAGCTACAGCGAGTACGGCCAGAACATCTTCGACCGCTACGTCACCTACGCTGACTACTGGATCCAGGACCAGGAGTTCCGCGACACCGACACCGGCGAGGTCTTCGACCGCGCCTCGTTGAACGGCGAACTGGAGAAGATCGAGAAGCCGGCCGGCATTGCCAACCCGAAGGATTTCCGCAACGAGATCGTCAACTTCGTGCTGCGCGCCCGCGCCAACAACGCCGGCAAGAACCCGCTGTGGACCAGCTATGAGAAGCTGCGTTCGGTGATCGAGAAGAAGATGTTCTCGAACACCGAGGAACTGCTGCCTGTCATCAGCTTCAACGCCAAGGCCAGCGCCGACGAGGCCAAGAAGCACGAGGACTTCGTTGAGCGCATGGTGCGCAAGGGCTACACGCCCAAGCAGGTGCGCTTGCTCTGCGAGTGGTACCTGCGCGTACGCAAGTCGAGCTAGATGGGGCCCCCGGGCAGGCGGGTACGCCTGCCCGCCCCCCGAGGGGGCCGCGGGCCCGGTGGAATGAAGCCCCCAGATCTGCCGCGTTGCGGCAGGCCCCCCGGGGGGGGCAAGAAGCCTAGGGGCGGCCCGTCGGCTTCTTGAGCGCGGCCCGGCGCTCGGCCCGCGTCTCCTCCGGCCACGGGCATGGTTTGTTGTCACTGCGTTTTTGAACTGACCTGAGCGAATCAGGCAATCCAGGAAAGGCCCTCATGCTCCAGCAGATCATTGACCGGCGGCTGGCGGGCAAGAACAAGTCGATTGGCAACCGCGAGCGATTCTTGCGGCGCCACAAGGACCAGATCCGCGACGCGGTGCGTCGCGCGGTCGACGGGCGCGGCATTCGCGACCTGGAGCGCGGTGAAGAGGTGCGCATCCCGAAGAAGGACCTGACCGAGCCGATGTTCCACCATGGCCAGGGTGGCCAGCGCGAAATGGTGCACCCTGGCAACCAGGAGTACGTCACTGGCGACCGCATCGAGCGCCCCAAGGGCGGTGGCGGCAAGGGCAGTGGCAAGGGTCAAGCCAGCGACTCTGGTGAGGGCGACGATGATTTCGTGTTCTCGCTGTCACGCGAGGAGTTCATGCAGGTCTTTTTCGAAGACCTGGCGCTTCCGCACCTGATCCGAACCCAGCTCGCAGAGGTGCCTGAATGGAAGTCGCACCGCGCAGGCTATTCCAGCGATGGCACGCCGAACAACCTGCACGTGGTGCGCTCGATGCGTGGCGCCTTGGGCCGCCGCATTGCCCTGGGCGGCGAGTCGCGCCGCGAACTGCATCGGCTTGAAGAGCGGGTCGCCTTCCTGAAGCGCAACCCGAGCGATGACGAGGTCATCCAGAAGGAGCTGCGCGAAACCGAGGAACGCATTGCCGCGCTCAAGGCCCGGCTGGGCATGATCCCTTTCCTGGACCCGATCGACCTGAAGTTCCGCAGCCGCGTGCGCACACCGGTGCCCACCAGCAAGGCGGTGATGTTCTGCCTGATGGACGTTTCCGGCTCGATGGACGAGCAGCGCAAGGAGCTGTCCAAGCGCTTCTTCATCCTGCTGTACCTGTTCCTGACCAAGCACTACGAGAAGATCGACCTGGTCTTCATCCGCCACCACACGCAGGCACAAGAGGTCAGTGAAGACGACTTTTTCCACGCGCGCGAGACCGGCGGCACGGTGGTGTCCAGCGCACTGGAGCTGATGAGCCAGATCATTGCGCAACGCTACAACCCGACCGAATGGAACATCTATGGTGCCCAGGCCAGTGACGGTGACAACTGGCACCACGACTCCGGCCGCTGCCGAGAGTTGCTGACCGAAAAGCTGCTGCCGGCCTGCCGCTATTACGCGTACGTGCAGGTCGCGGAAGAAGAACAAAACCTGTGGGAGGAGTACAACCGCCTCACGGCGTCCCACAAGAACTTTGCGATGCGCAAGGCTGTAGAAGCCTCGCAGATCTACCCAGTCTTCCGTGATCTCTTCAAGAAGGAAGGGGCGACTGCATGAACACTGCCACCACGCAACGCGAGTTCTCCCAGGACCGCCGTTTCGCCGACAAACCGGCCAAGATCCCTACCGACGGTGACCGTCGCAAGCCTCGCATGTCCTTGGAGTCCCCCTTGCCTTCACCCCAGCGGCCCGAGCGGCCCTTGTCAGATCCCAGTGACTGGTCGTTCGAGCTGATCGAGCAGTACCACGACGTGATCCGGTCGACCGCCAGGCGCTTCGGCCTGGACACCTATCCGAACCAGCTCGAGATCATCACCGCCGAGCAGATGATGGATGCCTACGCCAGTGTGGGCATGCCGGTGAACTATCGGCATTGGAGCTACGGCAAGGAGTTCATCTCCACCGAGAAGAACTACCGCCGTGGCCACATGGGCCTGGCCTACGAGATCGTCATCAACTCCAACCCCTGCATCAGCTACCTGATGGAGGAAAACACGATGGCGATGCAGGCGCTGGTGATCGCCCACGCTGCGTATGGCCACAACAGCTTCTTTAAGGGCAACTACCTGTTCCGCATGTGGACCGACGCCGCGTCCATCATCGACTACCTGGTCTATGCGAAGAACTACGTTGCCGAGTGCGAAGAGCGCCACGGCGTGGAGACGGTCGAGCTGTTCCTCGACTCCTGCCATGCGCTGCAGAACCACGGCGTGGACCGCTACCGCCGGCCCAGCAAGAAGTCGCTCGCCGAAGAGCTGGCCATGCGCAAGGACCGCGAGCACCACGCGCAGCAGCAGGTCAACGACATCTGGCGCACGCTGCCGCGCAAGGCCGAAGTGGCCGAAGAGGAAAAGCAGGCCAAGCGCTTCCCGGTCGACCCGGAAGAGAACCTGCTGTATTTCATCGAGAAGAATGCGCCGCTGCTGGAGCCCTGGCAGCGTGAGGTCGTGCGCATTGTGCGCAAGGTCGCGCAGTATTTCTACCCGCAGCGACAGACCCAGGTCATGAACGAAGGCTGGGCCACTTTCTGGCACCACAAGCTGCTCAACACCATGTACGACGACGGTTTCCTGACCGACGGCGTGATGATCGAGTGGCTGAAGTCGCACACCAACGTGGTCTACCAGCCGCGCGTGGGCGACCGCGGCTACTCCGGCCTGAACCCGTATGCGCTGGGCTTTGCGATGTACACCGACATCAAGCGCATCTGCGACAAGCCCACCGAGGAAGACCAGCAGTGGTTCCCGGACATTGCCGGCAAGCCCTGGCTGCCGGTGCTGGACCAGGCCATGCGCAACTACAAGGACGAGAGCTTCATTGGCCAGTACCTCAGCCCCAAGCTGATCCGCGACTTCCGCCTGTTCGCCATCAGCGACGACGAGAAGCAGAGCGAGCTGGAGGTCAGCGCCATCCATGACGACACAGGCTACCGCCGTGTGCGCGAAGCGCTGTCACGCCAGTACGACCTGGGCACCCGCGAACCCAACATCCAGGTCTGGAACGTCAACCTGCGCGGCGACCGTTCGCTCACGCTGCGCCACACCCAGCACAACGACAGACCGCTGGACGACGGCGCCAACGAAGTGCTCAAGCACGTTGCCCGCCTCTGGGGCTTTGGCGTGCACCTGGAAAGCGTGAATGGCGCAGGAGACGTGACTCGGCGCTGGAACGTGCCGGCGCCTTGAGCCGGGGATTCATCTTCAAGGAACGTACGAACACCCCCGAATGTGGGGATGACCTGCATGACGGGTTGGATTAACGTGCGCGCGCGGGGCGATTTGCGGAGGGCAAAGACGCCCGCCGCAGATAACACTCCATTTCCACCGTCATGAAATTCGATTCTCGCCAGGTATTGGCGGCGGCTTGCACCGCCCTTGCTTCTGTGGCCCAGGCTTCAGACTTCTCCGGCAACTTCGACCTGACCCCGCAGGCGCGGGCATTCCTGGACAAGCGCGTTGAACGCCTGCATCTTCAGTCACCTTCGCGCGCTGTGCAGGCCAGCTATATCAAGGTGGACAACGTTGCCCCCACGCTGACGGCTTTCTCGACCGGCAAGACCGATCTGGATTCCAGCAAGGGAGCGGCACAATTGTTGGTCAATTTCACGGCCAGCGATGATTTTGCCGGCGTCAGCCAAGTCACCCTGTCTGTGCAGAACGCGACCAACTACAGCTCGAACTTCGCCACTTTTGCGGTGGGATATCCCGACAAGACCATCAAGGGCAAGCTTGCCATCGATGCGTCCAACCTGAGCACCGGCATTTGGTCGATCACCTCCCTTCAGGTCTCTGACGCGGCGGGAAACGGGAGGGTCTACGATGCTGCAGCGCTGGCTCAGTTTGGTGGATCGACCAGCTTCACCGTCGTTGGTGCTTCTGGTGACACGCAGGCTCCAACGGTGGTCTCCGGCAAAGTGCTCACGCCTACTGTGAGCTTGTCGGCCCTGCAGAAGGGCTCGTACTACAACCAAGCCATGGCTGGATTCAGTGTCACTGTGCAAGACACGGCCGAAGACAAGGTGTCCGGTGTCCGCATGGCCAGTGCCACCTTCTGCTCACCCAGCGCCTACGATTGCCTTAGCTTCACCAACGCCGAATCCGCACGCGGCCTCGGCAAGGCCGAGATTCGCATGGCCACTACGCCTTATTACTACTATCAACCGACGGGCGACTACAAGCTGACGACGCTCAGCGTAACCGACTTCGCTGGTAACAGCCGTACGATGACCAGCATCGAGGACGGTGGCGACACCGACTTCAGCACCATGTTCCCGTCGACTACGATCACGCTGGTGCCTTGATTGTCTGCACGTTGATGTGACCATTGGGGCCGGCACACGCCGGCCCTTCTCAATTCAGGCGCCTGAATTCACAGCTGAAAGATCTTCCCCGGATTCAGGATGTTGTGCGGGTCCAGCGCCTGCTTGACCGCGCGCATCATTGCCACGGCGCCTTCGCCGGTCTCGTCGATCAGGAAGCCCTGCTTGTGCAGGCCGATGCCGTGCTCGCCTGTGCAGGTGCCTTGCGCGGCGATGGCACGTTCGACGACGCGGCGATTCAGGTCTTCGGCCAGCTCGCGCTCGGCCGGCAGCGCCGGGTCGATCAGGTAGGCGATGTGGAAGTTGCCGTCGCCGACGTGGCCGACGACGAAATGCGGCAGGCCGGCGGCTTCAGCTTCGGCGAGTGCACTGGTCACCATCTCCGCCAGGCGCGAGATCGGGACGCAGGTGTCTGTTGTGACAGCGCGGCAACCGGGTTTCATCTGCAGCGCTGACAGGTAGGCGTGATGACGCGCAGTCCAGAGCCGGGTGCGCTCTTCCGGCGTGGTCGCCCACTGGAAGTCCTGACCACCCCAGTCGCGCGCCAGTTCCTGCACCGTGGCGGCCTGTTCCTTGACACTCGCGTCGCTGCCGTGGAACTCCATCAGCAGCATCGGCGCTTCCTTCAGGCCGAGATGGTCGTTGTGGTTGACCGCCCGCACTGCGTGCGTGTCGAGCAGTTCGCAACGGGCGATTGGCACGCCGAGCTGGATCAGCTGGATGGTGGTGTTGACGGCCGCGCCCACGTCCTCAAAGAAGCAGATGGCCGCGGCCACGCATTCGGGCAGCGGATGCAGCTTCAGCGTGACCTCGGTGATGATGCCCAGCGTGCCTTCGCTGCCGACCATCAGCCGCGTCAGGTCGTAGCCGGCGCTGCTCTTGCGCGCGCGAGTGCCGGTGCGGATGACCTCGCCGCTGGCGGTCACCACCTCGAGCGCCAGCACGTTCTCGCGCATCGTGCCATAGCGCACAGCGTTGGTACCGGACGCGCGCGTCGCACTCATGCCGCCGATGGAAGCGTCCGCGCCCGGGTCGATCGGGAAGAACAGCCCCTGGTCCTTGATCTCGTGGTTCAGCTGGCTGCGCAGCACGCCGGGCTGCACGGTGGCCGTCAAGTCTTCGGCGTGCACGCGCAGCACCTGGTTCATGCGCGACAGGTCCAGGCTGATGCCGCCTTGCACGGCCAGCAGGTGGCCCTCCAGAGACGATCCGGCGCCGTAGGCGATCACCGGTACACGGTGCGCGGCCGCCAGGCGCACGGCCAGCGCCACGTCCGAAGTGCTTTCGCAGAACAGCACGGCCTCGGGCGGCAGCACGTCGAACGGCGACTCGTCGCGGCCGTGCTGTTCGCGGACCGCCAATGCGGTGCTGCAGCGCTCGCCGAAATGTGCGCGCAATTGCGACAGCAGCTCGGCCGGCACCGGTCGAGCAACCTGGTTTGGCATCAGTTGAGGGGCGTTCATGTCGTGATTCCTGTGCGGTCCGGTCGCGGTCTTCAGCGACCGCCAGACACATCAATGAAGGTGCCGGTGCAATACGAGGCTGCGTCAGACAGCAGCCACAGCACCGCGGCCGCGACCTCTTCGGGCTGTCCGCCTCGGCCCATCGGCACGCTGGCTTCCAGCCGCTGCACGCGGCCGGGCTCACCGCCGCTGGCGTGGATGTCGGTGTGGATCAACCCCGGGCGCACGCCATTGACGCGAATGCCCTCGGCCGCGATTTCCTTGGCCAGGCCGATGGTCAACGCTTCGACCGCGCCCTTTGATGCCGCGTAGTCCACGTATTCACCGGGCGCGCCCAGTTTGGCCGCCATCGAGGACAGGTTGACGATGGCGCCGCCCGCGCCGCCGTGGCTGCGCGCCATGCGGCGCACCGCTTCGCGCGCGCAAAGGAAACTGCCGATCACATTGGTCGCCAGCACCTGCTGCAGCCGCGCCGCCGTCATGTGTTCCACACGCATCTGCGGCGCCAGCATGCCGGCGTTGTTGACGAGGCCGTTCAGCCGGCCCAGGGTTTCATCCACCGCCGCGAACATGCGCAGCACCTGCTCTTCCTGCGACACGTCCGCCTGCAGCGCGATGGCCTTGCCGCCCGCTGCCGCGATGCGCTCGACCACCTTTTGCGCCGAGTCCTCGTCACGGTGATAGTTCACCGCCACGGCATGGCCGGCTGCAGCAGCGGCGAGGGCCACCGCAGCACCGATGCCACGGCCACCGCCGGTGACCAGCAAAACAGGAGGTGGGATGGAAGCGGGCGAGGGCGCAAGCGAACTGGGCATGCTGGCAATCTAGCCCAAAACGCTTGTGAAGGCGGCGCCGCTTAACATCGCCGCATGGCCAATCGACTCTCACAAATCGCCACCCGCACTGGCGACGACGGCACCACCGGGCTGGGCGACGGCCAGCGCGTGCCCAAGCACCACCTGCGCATTGCCGCCATGGGCGACGTGGACGAGCTCAACTCGCAGATCGGCGTGCTGCTGGCCGAACCGCTGCCGGACGACGTGCGCGAGCTGCTGGTCGTCGTCCAGCACGAGCTGTTCAACCTCGGCGGCGAGCTGTCCATTCCCGGCTACACCTTGCTGAAAGCCGAGGCGCTGGCCGGGCTGGACGCCGCCCTGGCGCACTACAACGCGGCCCTGCCGAGGCTGGCCGAGTTCATCCTGCCCGCGGGCACCCGCAGCGCGGCGCTGGCCCATGTGGCACGCACCATCGCGCGCCGCGCCGAGCGCGCGGTGGTGGCGCTGACCGCCCACGAGGCCGTCAACGACGCGCCGCGCCAGTACCTGAACCGCCTGTCTGACCTGATGTTCGTGCTGGCCCGTGTGCTGAACCGTGCCAACCTCGACGGCCTTGGCGGTGACGACGTCTATTGGCGCAGCGAGCGCCTGGCGCGCCAGCAGGCCGATGCGTTGCCGGAAGACGACGCGCCCACCGGCTGATCTGCCAAATCCTTCGCACACAACTGAGAGCGTGTGCTGACTTTCACGTTTGACCGACCTGTGTGGACCGCAGGCGTTAATCCGGTCCCCCTCTTGTCCGAAGTCCCGGACTGGAGCGGGCATCTGGCTTTGCCGTTCCTTGTGAACAAAAGGGATGGCGATGGCAAAGGACAAGGCCCGGCAAGGGCAGGGCGGCTGGCGAACGGGCGCTGCAGGCATGTGGACAGCCGCCGCAGTGGCGATGCTCAGCGCCTGTGGTGGTGGCGGTAGCGAGGTGGCGCGTGGCAGTGCGCTGGATTGGCGCACCGCATTGCCGGACAGCGGCGTCAGCGTTGGCCCGGCGGTCCAGGTCAGCCCGGATGCGGTGTATTTCCGCCCGTCGGATGTGGCGACACTGCGCCAGCTGGAAAGA
Organism: Ideonella sp. FW305-24; assembly: GCF_058788035.1. NCBI lineage: Bacteria > Pseudomonadati > Pseudomonadota > Betaproteobacteria > Burkholderiales > Sphaerotilaceae > Ideonella > Ideonella sp. FW305-24. Next base: position 308,987 of record NZ_JBYTAI010000006.1, read on the forward strand.
GCCAGCGCGCATGTCGTCGCCAGCGCTGGCAAGGCGCAACGGCGCGCTGCCGCTGATCCGTCCGCCAGCGAGGTGGGCGTGCTGCTGTGGGGCCGGCCGATGGCCTGTGGCGGCACCGAAGGCGGGGCCGCAGGTGTCGCCGCGCCGAGCGACGCCAAGCTGCAAACCCTCTCCAGGCTGACCGGCCTGCCGTCGCAGCGCACGCCCGCCGCCACCCGCTGGAGCTCCGAGCCTGCGAACCACGACTGTGGCGCCGAGAAGGCCAGCGAGTCCGGCGCGACCGCCATCTACGTCGACACCCAAGAGGGCATCGGCGGCATCGGCATGGTCACGACCACCGGCTTCCAGGCCGATGGCAAGCGCGCTGCGCTGCGTCCCTTGGACGCCAATGGCGAGGACGGCTCGGGTGCCAACGCCGGTACCGCCGGCAGCGCGATGACTTTCCGGCCACCGCAGCGCCAGGCCGGCGGCACGCTGCCCTGGTCTGCCACCGGCGCCGCCGCACGCCTGCGCACCCGCCAGCAGGTCGCCTCGCTGACGCTGCGCCGTGGCACGCAAGCCACGGTGCAGGTCCGCCAGTTGCTGCGCGCGACCTTCGTCAATGCCGATTGCGTCAAGGACAAGCGGCCCGCCGCCTGCCAGCTGCAGTACGAACTCGACACCGTGCTCGCACGCTCGGAAGTCAACGGCAGCACCGCCCAGGATGCCTTCGAGCTGAACGGCCACGTCACGTTGGAACCGGCGCGCGGTGGCGCGGCGGTGGTGCGCGGCGGGCTGGGTGCGCCCGGCGAAACCACGCGCGAGCCACACAGTGGCCTGGCCCTGTTCACCTCGCAGGGCTCGGCCACCCAGCATGGCACCTTCGCGCCTCGCACCTTTGACGCGACCGTCAGCCTGGACCAGCTGCTCAACGCCGCCCGCATGGTCGCTGCGCAGCAGCTGGGCGTGGCGCCCAGCCAGCTCAGCAGCGAACAGATGAGCCAGCGATGGGGCAACCGCTGGGACGCACGCGACGCCTGGGTGCTGCAGTCGGCCGAAGTCGGCCAGGAGGTCTACAACCCGGACGATGCCGGCCGGGTCGAGATCGCCGGCGGCGTGCTGGACCTGTATGCCGGCTCGCAGGCGCTTCGATGAAGAGATTCCTCTTTTTAATGCGCCGCCTCAGCCCCGGCGTGCCTTCACCGCTTCGCTGAGCACACGCAGCACCTCGGCCGAGTCGTCCCAGCCAAGACAGGCGTCCGTGATGCTTTGGCCGTAGCAGAGCTGGCCCGCGTCGTCCTTGCCCGGCGTGAACTTCTGCGCGCCGGCCACCAGGTGGCTCTCGACCATCACACCGAAGATCTGCCGGCTGCCGGCGCTCAGCTGCGCGCCGATGTCGCGTGCCACGTCCAGCTGGCGCTGGTACTGCTTGCTCGAATTCGCGTGGCTGCAGTCCACCATCAGCGAAGGCGTCAGCTTGGCCGCTTCCAGCTCGCTGCAGGCCGACATCACGCTTTGCGCGTCATAGTTCGGCGCCTTGCCGCCGCGCAGGATGACGTGGCAATCCTGGTTGCCCTTGGTCTCGACAATCGCGACCTGGCCGTTCTTGTGCACCGACAGAAAATGGTGAGGCCGGGCGGCGGCCTGGATCGCATCGGTTGCGATCTTGATGTTGCCGTCGGTGCCGTTCTTGAAGCCGATCGGTGCGGACAGGCCCGAGGCCAGCTCGCGGTGCACCTGGCTTTCGGTCGTGCGCGCGCCGATGGCGCCCCACGAGATCAGGTCGCCGATGTACTGCGGGCTGATCGTGTCAAGGAACTCGCTGCCTGCCGGCATGCCCAGCCGGTTGATCTCGACCAGCAACTGGCGCGCCATGCGCAGCCCTTCGTCGATGCGGTAGCTCTCGTCCAGGTAGGGGTCGTTGATCAGCCCCTTCCAGCCAACGGTGGTACGCGGCTTTTCGAAGTAGACCCGCATCACGACCTCGAGCGTATCGGTGTACTGCTGGCGCAGCGGCTGCAGCTTGCGCGCGTACTCGAGCGCGGCAGCCGGGTCATGGATCGAGCAGGGCCCGATCACCACCAGCAGCCGGTCGTCCTGACCCTTCATGATGCGCCGCACCGCCTGCCGGGTCGACTGGATCAGCCGCTCGGTCGGCGTGCCAGCAATGGGGAAGAAGCGGATCAGGTGCTCAGGTGGCGGCAAGGGCGTCACCTCCTGGATGCGCTGATCGTCGGTCTCACTGGTGCGCTCGCTCAGCACCAGCCCGCTGCGGGCTTCACTGCTCGACGGGGCGGAAAGGGGCTGGGGCGCGGTCGCCTTGGCATTCATCTGGGCTTCTCCTGGGGACAGTGGTGGCCCTTGGGCACCGGCGAAAAAAAACCGCCGGTGGGGCCGGCGGTTTTCTGGGGATGTTCGCTTGATGCTTCAGTCGCGCGCGATTGCCTCTCCAGCCGCCAAACGGGGCGAGAACCAAAAGTAGGCAAAGAATCGCGGGGTACGCATCACATCTCCATCCTAGCACGAGCGATCCAGACGCCATCAAAACTTGGTTCCCGCCAGTGATGGGTTCTTCATTGGCAGTCGACGTCGATCCCAGGTGATGCCTTGCTTGATGACCCTGGCAGGCACTCCCGCCGACAGGGTGTGTTCGCCCAAGTCGGATGTGACGATCGCACCCGTTCCGACTACGCTGTTGGCGCCAATCTGGACGCCTTTCATCACATAGACGCCATATCCCAGCCACACATGATCTGCGATCGATATGTCACCCGGTGGGTTGAGGCGATCGCCAGTGGCGGCATCCAGAATGCTGTGCATGTCGCTCGTGTCCATCCGAACGTCACCAGCAAACATGCAGTCCTTGCCGATGCGAATCGTGCCGGCTTCATGCATGGTGATTTTGACGCCCATCGTGGTGGTTTTTGCACCGATTTGCAGATGCGCGTTTGCGCTGCGAATGGCGACCTCGCCTATCAAAACACATTGATCGTCAATTGAGATTGAACTGTTGTTCGCTCTGATGTCAATTTTAAAACTTGGCATGCGACAACTCGAGCCTATCGTCAATACGTTGCCATCGCCATGCACTTCGACAGATAACTTTCCTTGGAGGTCCGGTGAAATTTTGATTGAGTTACCTTGCCCATGGTCAATCACGTTCATTGTCCTAATGCCTCCTGCCACGTGAAATTTGTTGAATGACCCGAGAAAACCAGCCTGTGGATGGCGGGTCGCCAGCACCTTGCGGTTCGATGGATCGAGCGGGAGGTTCGCCTGCCTCCACCACGGCTTCAGAAATCACTGGTGGCAATTTTTCACCTGCCGCCAACCAGTGCCTGGCATCTGTTTTATAAGAAAGGCTGCTCTTCAGATAGGCCGGGCCCAGTTGGATGAATCGATGCGCTGTGGAAACTGTCTGAATGTTCGAGTTGGTTGCAACTTCAGGCCTTGCAGCAAGTGAAGTTGCAATTGCGCGGGTGAATATGCCCGGGCCAGAGACTCCCAGTATATTGCGCAGCGCGGCTTGCGGATCCCGCTCGCAGGCCGAGATGACATTTCTCGCGGTGCGCAGCATGGCCTCGCCCATGGCGGCATTGCGAGAACGGGATCCAATCAGCCAGTTGCAAAGGTTTGAGAGATTGTTTGAATCCCATTGATAAACCAGCAGATCGCCTTTCATTGCAATCAAGTCCGGGAGGTTGGGGCGGAAAACGATGTCAGCATCGATGTAGTGTCCACCGGTGCAGTACAGAAACGCTAGCCTGAAAACATCGCATTTCATTGCCGGATGAACGGCAATGTCATAGGCTGAGGAAGTCTCGCTATCGCAGTTGGACAGCAAATATTCTCGAGCGGTGTTTTCATTGAAAATGATGTATTCAATGCCGGCCCGCTGGCAAAGGAATTGATTTCTTTCCAGCAGCGTCTGGATCTGGTCTGGGGGATTCTTGTCCCAGAACTGCATCACGCGCGCGGGGATTTCGCTCACTGAATTCTGGGTCAGTATTTCTCGCCGCTCGCTCAAGAATTTGCAGCTGGCGTCGAGTGTCAACAAAGCTTCCATTCATCCCTCGTTCGCCAAAGTGCCAGGCAACTGGCGGGCCGCGCCAGTGTAAGCGTCCCTCTCGGCCACCACGTGCCGAGCTTTAGCCGGAGGTGGCCACGATCTCTCGCTTTGTTCCCGCACAAGTGCCACGCCCCGCAGGCCGAAGTACTCCTCATGCGGAAGCCGTCCCGGCGACCGCGCGTTACGAGGAGCGCGGGCATGGGCACGCACAAGGCAGAGTTCAACCAATCCAATGTGTCTGGCGCAGCAACCCGCTGGCTGCTGGCTGTGGCAGCCAGCGCGGCACTTGCAGCGTGCGGTGGTGGTGGCGGCAGCTCTGGTGGATCCGTGCCGTCAGGCAGTTCCGGCTCTGGGAGCGAGACGCCACAGGACAGCGGCGGGTCCCCCGTTGCCATCGATGCTTTGCCAGCGGGTACGGCTGCGTTGCGTGTCCTGGTGAACGATTCCATGGCAACCGCCGACCAGCAGCGCAGCTTGTTCGGCGGCGCCACCGTCGCAGGCTGGAACATCCGGGATCCACAGCTCGCAATGGTGCCGGGCATGAAAGTCGCGTTCTTCGGCGTGTCCGAAGAGTGTGATGCCAAGGCAGCCAATGGACCAGTTGCCCAAGGAGGGGACACCGAATTTGCCGCCGCCCGCGCCTTGACTGGCATCGAAGCAGGACCTGCCGAGACGCTTTCGCGATGGACGCCATCCGGCGCGACGACGGCCTGCAATGCTGCCGCACAAAGCCTGACAGGTCCGAATTGGGCATTCCTGAATCCCAGTGCAAGCAATGGCGGGATGGGCATATACACCCAGGTGGGCCCTGGCAGCAATGGTCAGCAATCCTTTCTTCAGGCAACCTCGTCGTCTGGCATTGACGGGGACGGCTACAACGCCAACGGCCTGGCAAATTTCATTGCTTTCCGGCAGGCATGGAACTCGACCGCAGCCATTCGCCCGTGGGGGAACGTGGCCAGCCAGCCTGCAGAGGCCCGCGTTTTGTCGGTGCAGACCATGGGGTCGGCGGATGTTGGCGCCAACAATGGCCCGACGGTCCAGGTCAAACAACAAGTGATGGTGTCGCTGATCAATACCGAGTGCCAAAAGGGTGTGCAGCGCCCCTGCCAGATCCAATATCTGTTCAACACGGCGGCCGTGCGCACAGGCGTCACCGACTGGGAGTCGCGTTCGCCTTCTGGGGAAGGGTGGATTTGGTTTGACGCCGCGCAATCTGGACTGCCGATCGTGGCGGGCATGGTGCCGAGCAAGGGGGGGGCCGTGGCAGATCGGGACACGGGTCTTGCGCTCTATCGTTCTGCCGGTGCGGCCACCCAACATGGCGTTTTTTCCAATCAGCCCTTTGATCTGCGAATCAGCTTCAACGAATTGTTGAACGCTGCTCGCATCATCGCCGCTGCACGGTTGAACATTCCAGCCGCCCAGGTCACGGATGAACAGATGAGCACCTTGTGGTCTGTGCAATGGAACAACCCGGCCTACTGGACTCTGGTCTCGTCGACGTTCGGGCATGAGATTTACAACGACACGGCGGCAACGCGACACTCCCACATTGGTGGCGGCTTCAATACGCTCTATGTCGGCCCTGCGCAATGACGGCTGATTGATTGATGGACGGCCATGCGGGGTGCGCAAGCGAGCATCCCGCATTCGCGTTTGTCGTTAGGCTGGGCGGTTGCCTGGGCCTGGGCAGAAGACGGAACTGAAAGCGTTCCTCTTTGTTCTCAGGAAGGTACACCCAACCCACAGGATGACGCGGTGGCCATTGATCGCTGCCCACTGCCACACACGCTCTACACGTCAAGGTGGATCGTTCATGGTCGGATACCTCTGTGGTGAAGGCCCAGACTGGGGGAGGCGTCGAGGCGGCGTGGAACATGACCGGCCCTCAGCGGGCAATGACGCCGGGCATGAAGATCGCTCTGTTCGGTCGATCCACGGACTGCACCCGCAAGATTTCTGACGGACCGGTGACCGGAGGATCTGACGCCGACTTTTCCCTTGCGGCTGGTAGGACAGGCATCGCCACGAATGCCACCGACAGCAGCAGTCGCTGGACGGCCGGTTCGAATGTCGCTGGAGGCGAAGTTGCCGGGGCGGCCAAGCAGACCGGGCCGAATTGAGTCTTTTCAACCCAAGTGATGCCGGTGGGGGCGTGGGGCTCTACACCACCACAGGCCCGGACAATTTTGGCAAGCGTCCATTTCTGTTACCCACCGGCCAGGCTGGCACGGATGGCAAGGCTACAACGCCAATGGCATTGCAACATACGTCGCGTTTCGCCAAGCATGGAACTCTCCAACTGCGATCAGACCTTGGCGCAGCACATCGGGCGCGACGGTCGACGCGCGTGTGTTTGCCAAGCAAAGCGTGGGTTCGATGGAGGTCGGACGTCCTGCCGAGCGAGCGGTGTCTCAAGTGAAGCAGCACATGATGTTCACCGTGATGAACACCAGCTGCCAAGCCAAGTTGGGCCGTGATGGCGCGATGTGCCACTTGCAGTATGTGTTCAACATGGCGGCTGCTCAGGCTGGCATCACCGACTGGGAGCGCTACTCGCCTTCGACAAGCGCACACATTTGGTTTGATACCGACCAGGGCGCCCTGCCCATCACTGCGGGCCAAATTCCGTCAGCAGGCATGGGTGTGAAAGAAACTGCACATGCGCAGCAACTCTACAGATCAGAAGGTAGCGCGTCCCAGCACCAACCCTTCAAGGAACTGCCGTTCGACATTCGCACCAGTTTCGACGAGTTTCTTACCGCATTGCGCCTGATCACAGGGCACAAGTTGGGCGATTTGGCGCCCGCTGCCGTCACCGATGTCCAGATGCAAACTCGCTGGGGGCCCGACTGGAACAACTCAGAAAAATGGACCTTGGTTTCGACGACTTTTGGTCAGGAAGTGCACAACAGCGAGTTTGAGAAGCGCACGACCTGGATCGGGGGGGCTTCAGCGAAATCTACGCAGGCCCATCGAAATAACCACAGTTCCGATCCATCCGATCAGAGTATCGGGGTCCGCGAAACTCAAGCCGTCCCACCCACCGTCAACCCATCGATCCGCAAGGTCGGCTGCCCCACGCCCACAGGCACGCTCTGGCCCTCCTTGCCGCAGGTGCCGACGCCGGTGTCGAGTTCGAGGTCGTTGCCGATCATGCTGATTCGGGTCATGGCGTCGGGGCCGTTGCCGATCAGGGTGGCACCCTTGACGGGGTAGAGGATCTTGCCGTTTTCGACCCAGAAGGCTTCAGAGGCGGAGAAGACGAACTTGCCGCTGGTGATGTCGACTTGGCCGCCGCCGAAGTTGGTGGCGTAGAGGCCGCGCTTGATGCTGGCGATGATCTCTTCCTTGGGCTTGTCGCCCGCCAGCATGTAGGTGTTGGTCATGCGCGGCATCGGCACGTGGGCGTAGCTTTCACGGCGGCCGTTGCCGGTGGGCTTCACACCGGACAGCCTGGCGTTCATGCTGTCCTGGATGTAGCCGCGCAGGATGCCGTCTTCGATCAGCACGTTGCGCTGGGTCGGGTTGCCTTCGTCGTCGACGTTCAGCGAGCCGCGGCGGTCGGTCAGCGTGCCGTCGTCCAGTACGGTGACGCCCTTGGAGGCGACGCGTTCGCCGATGCGGCCGGAGAAGGTGGACGCGCCCTTGCGGTTGAAGTCACCTTCCAGTCCGTGGCCAACGGCTTCGTGCAGCATCACGCCGGGCCAGCCGGACCCCAGCACGACGGTCATCATGCCGGCCGGTGCGGGGCGGGAGTCCAGGTTGGTCAGTGCCGCGTTGACGGCCTGGTCCACGTATTCGTTGAGCTGGGATTCCTGAAAGTAGCCCAGGCCGAAGCGGCCGCCGCCGCCGCCGGAGCCGACTTCGCGGCGGCCGTTCTGCTCGGCAATGACGGTGACCGACAGGCGCACCAGCGGGCGCACGTCGGCGGCGCGGGTGCCGTCGGCGCGTGCCACCATCACCACGTCGTATTCAGCGGCCAGGCCGGCCATGACCTGTACCACGCGCGGGTCGCGGGCGCGGGCCATCTTCTCGACGCGCTCCAGCAGCGCGACCTTCTGCGTGCTGTCCAGCGTGGCGATCGGGTCCAGCGGCGCGTAGAGCAAACGGCTCTTTGCGATTTGCGGCTTGCGGTCCAGCTTGACGCGGCGGCTCTGGCCGGCTGCAGCGATGCTGCGCACGGTGCGCGCGGCATCCAGCAGCGCGGCCTCGGAAATGTCGTCCGAATAGGCGAACGCAGTTTTCTCGCCGGCGATGGCGCGCACGCCCACGCCCTGGTCGATCGAGAAGCTGCCGCTCTTGACGATGCCTTCTTCCAGGCTCCAGCCTTCGTGGCGGGTGTACTGGAAATAGAGATCCGCGTCGTCCACCCGGTGTTCACCGATGGTGGCCAGGGCGCGGGACAGGCTGGCTTCCGTCAGCTGGTAAGGGTCCAGCAGCAGGCTTTGGGCCACGGCAAGCCGTTCGAGGGTGGGTTCGCGCGAGATCATGTTTTTGATTGTAGGAGTGCGCCTGCAGCCTGTGGGGCGTTACATGCATTGACCATTCGATGTCATCTCACGCAGCATGGGATGCGTTGTGCTTCACATCCGGCGACACAAGCAACCCCACCCACCGGCGCCGGCCTGTTTGTCTCACCCAAATCGAAGGAGCGATCCCATGTTCAAGCTGCAAACCACCTCTGCACTGGCCCTGGCCAGCATCCTGTCCCTGGCCAGCGTGGCGGCCTCCGCGCAAACCGCGACCCCGGTCGAGCGCGGCGCCAGCACGCCGCACATTGCGCAAAAGCAGGACCGCCAACAACAGCGCATCGACAAAGCCGCCGCCAGCGGTGGCCTGAATGCTGCCGAAACCAACCGCCTGGACAAGCAGGAAACGCACATCAGCAACCTGCAAGACAAGGCTGCTGCCGATGGCACGGTGACCGCCAAGGAGCGCAGCCGCGTGCGTTCGGCCGAGCGCCGCACCAACCGCCACATTGCCCGTCAGGCGCATGACGGCCAGACCACTGCGCCGACGACCACCCCGCAACAGTGATCGTCCAAGGTGTGTGCAGGTCACCTGCCGGCGCGCGCTGACTGAGCCCCAGCGCGCGGCCCGCAGGTCAGGCCTGGAGCCCCCGGTTGATCACGCTGCAGCCCGCCCTGGCCTTGTGCCCCGGCGGGCTTTCTTTTTCCGACGACAGGTTTTCAGTCTTGCCCGGACGCGGCTTCTTCATCGCCACCGGCGCTGCGAAGCTGCAGCGCCAGCGTGTAGAGCGCATTGCGTGGCGCACCGCTCAGCTCGGCGGCCAGCGCCACTGCCTGTTTCAGTGGCAACTCTCTCAGCAGCACCTTCAGTTGGCGCTTGGCATCGCTGGGCAGGCCATCGTCGCCGTCTTGCTGCACGGCCGGCGGCAACGGATGCAGCACCAACGCAAACTCGCCCTTGAGGCGCTGCGCGTCCGCCGCGAGCCAGGCCGGCAACGCGGCTGCGGGTGCGCTGTGAACCTGCTCGAACTGCTTGGTCAGCTCGCGGCACAAGGTGACCTTGCGCTCCGCGCAGCGCTCAGCCAGCGCCGCCACCAGGTTTTCGATGCGGTGCGGTGCTTCGAACAGCACCGTCGCGCCTGTTTGCTGCAGCAGCGCTTCCAGCGCCACCTGGCGCTCGCCGCCCTTGGCCGGCAGGAAGCCGGTGAAGTGAAATCCCACTGCGCCGCTGTGACCCGCCAGGCAACCGGCGGCGCTCAAGGCGGTCACCACGCTGCTGGCGCCCGGCAGCGGCATCACGCGGTAGCCGGCGGCCTGCGCCTGCGCCACCAGCACCGCGCCAGGGTCGGACACGGCTGGCGTGCCGGCGTCGCTGACATAGGCCACCCGCTCGCCGCGCGCCAGCCGTTCCAGGACCTTGGCCGCGGCGCTCTGTTCGTTGTGCTCATGCAGCGCGATCAGCGGCTTGTCCAGCCCGAGGTGGCGCAACAGCCCGCCGCTGACCCGCGTATCCTCGCAGGCCACGGCGTCTGCCAGCGCCAGCGTGTGTACCGCGCGCAGGCTGAAGTCGGCCAGGTTGCCAATGGGCGTGGCCACCACGTACAGCGTGCTGGCCGGAAAGCTCTGGCTGCCGGCGGCGGCGGCTGCGGCTTGCAGCAAATGGGCGGAAGAGGAGGGGGCGGACATGGGTCTCTGGAAACGCGCTGCGGTGGCGGTGCCTGCAGCCGCGGCCGCGGGCACCGAGGGCGAAGTGCCCGCCGGCGTGCAAGCCGAGGACCAGGCCCTGGCGCATTTGCAGCGCCATGGCCTGAAGCTGGTCGAGCGCAATTATCGGCTGGCCCGTGGCCCGTCGCGCCGGGCTGGCGAGATCGACCTGATCCTGCGCGACCGCGACGGCACGCTGGTCTTCGTCGAGGTGCGGGCGCGCCGCGGCAGTGCGCATGGCGGCGCGGCGGCCAGCGTCACGCGCACCAAGCAGCAAAAGCTCATCTATGCCGCGCGCGCCTACCTGATGCAGTTCGCCACGCTGCCACCGTGCCGTTTCGATGTGGTGGCGATCGACGATGGCCGCATCGAGTGGCTGAAAGCCGCCTTCGACGCCGCGTGAATCGCCAGCTCGCCGTCATCCGCACGGAACTCCTGGCGCCGGCCAGCACCCAAGCGGTAGCCCGGATTGCGTCACAGCCGCGGCTTATCATCGGCGCCCATGCTTGAAGCTCGCATCCAGCACCATTTCTTCGAGACCGCCGACCTGCTCAACCAGGTTGCCGAAGCCCTCTCCCGCCCCATTTCGGAGGCTGCGCAAGCTGCAGTCGGCTGCCTCACCGCTGGCGGCAAGCTGCTGGCCTGCGGCCAAGGGGCCGACGCCGACCTGGCCCAGTGGCTGTGCGCCGCGCTGATGCTGCGCTTCGAGCGCGAGCGGCCCTCGCTGGCGGCCGTGGCCCTGGGCCCGGCGCTGGCCAGGCCGCTGGGCGGCCAGGCCGGTCCGGCGCCGGAGCTGCTGCTGGCCACGCAGATCAGTGCCTTGGGCCAACCCGGCGACCTGCTGGTGGTGTTCGCCGGCCTGCTGTCCACCGACCCTGCCCTGCACGCAGCCGTGCAGGCCGCGCATGACAAGGACATGAGCGTGCTGCTGCTGACCGGCGGCGACCCTGGCCCCTGGCCGGACCGGCTGGCCGAGACCGACGTCTGGATTCCGGTGGCCAGCCCTCGCGCGCCGCGGGTGCGCGAACTGCACCTGATGGCGCTGCACGCACTGTGCGACGCGATCGACATCCAACTGCTGGGCGAGGACGGGCCGGCCTGAGCCGCGCCCCCGTCGCCTGATCCCGGGCCTGCTTCGGCCTGTCAGAAACCGAGTTCACATGCCTGCTGTTTTCACTCCTCGCCGCCTCGCTTCCCTTGCCACGCTGCTGGCCGCCACCACGCTGGCCGGTACCGGCCTCAGCGCCTGCGTGCCGCTGATGCTGGGCGGCGCCGCTGGCGGCGTGCTGCTGTACACCGACCGCCGCACCTCCGGCGCGCAAGTGGAAGACGCCGCCATCGAGTCCAAGGCCGCGCGCAAGGTCAGCGCGGTGCTGGGCGACCGCGGCCACGTGGGTGTGGTCAGCTACAACCGCTGGGTGCTGTTGACCGGCGAAGTGCCGAACGAGGCCGATCGTGCTGCGCTGGAGCAGGCGGTGGCCGGCATCGAGAACGTGCGCTCGGTGACGAACGAGACCGCGGTGATGGGCAGCAGCTCGCTGACCTCGCGCTCGAACGACTTGATTGTCACCAGCAAGGTCAAGGCGACCTTCGTCGACGCGGGCGACGTGCAGGCGAATGCCTTCAAGGTCGTCACCGAGCGCGGCATCGTCTACCTGATGGGCCGCGTCACCACCGAGGAAAGCGACCGCGCGGCCAACCTGGCGCGCGCGATCAATGGCGTGCAAAAAGTCGTGAAGGTCACCGAGACCATCACCGAAGAAGAACGCAAAGCGCTGCAGGCGCGCTGAGTGCTGCCGCCGCTGCAGCGGCTGGGAATCGCTCAGCCGCGCAGCCGGCGGATTAGGCTGGAAGTGTCCCAGCGGTTGCCACCCAGCGCCTGCACGTCGGCATAGAACTGGTCCACCAGCGCCGTCACCGGCAGCTTGGCGCCGTTGCGCCGGGCTTCGTCCAGCACCAGGCCCAGGTCCTTGCGCATCCAGTCGACCGCAAAGCCGAACTCGAACTGGCCGTCGACCATGGTCTTGCCGCGGTTGTCCATCTGCCAGCTCTGCGCCGCACCCTTGCCGATCACGTCCAGCACCTGCTTCATGTCCAACCCGGCCTGCTGGCCGAAGGCAATCGCCTCGGACAAGCCTTGCACCACGCCGGCGATGCAGATCTGGTTGACCATCTTGGCCAGCTGACCGGCACCGACTTCGCCAACACGGGTCACCGCGCGCGAGTAGGCCATTGCGACCGGCTGCATCGCATCGAACGGCCCGGCATCGCCTCCGCACATCACCGTCAGCATGCCATTGACCGCGCCCGCCTGGCCGCCAGAGACCGGCGCGTCGACAAACTGCAGGCCCAGCCCGCGCGCCGCTCGGTGCAGCTCGCGCGCCACCTCGGCCGAGGCGGTCGTGTGATCCACGAACACCGCGCCTTCGGCCATGCCGGCGAATGCGCCGTGCGCGCCCAGCGTGACCGAGCGCAGGTCGTCGTCATTGCCCACGCAGCAGAACACGAACTTCGCGCCAACGGCGGCCTCGCGTGGCGTCGGCGCGCTGCGACCGCCGTATTCCGCCACCCATGCAGCCGCCTTGGCGGCACTGCGGTTGTAGACCGTGACCTGGTGGCCGGCGCGCTGCAGGTGGCCGGCCATCGGGTGGCCCATCACGCCCAGGCCGATGAAGGCGACGGTTTGCGACGGGGTGGCTTCGTAGGTCTTGGTCATGGGCGAATCAAAGAAAGACGGGATCAAACAATCGTCAAATGTTCGGTGCCGGCAGACAGGTCACTGACCCGTGCGCGGCTGCTGTTGAGCTTGATGTTCAGCCGCAGGTCGTTGACCGAGTCGGCGTTGCGCAGCGCGTCTTCGTAGTTCACCGCGTGGGCCTCGTACAGGTCGAACAGCGCCTGGTCGAAGGTCTGCATGCCCAGCTCGCGCGAGCGCTTCATCAGCTCCTTCAGCTCGCCCACCTGGCCCTTGAAGATCAGGTCGGCCATCAGCGGCGTGTTCAGCATGATCTCGACCGCGGCGACCCGGCCCTTGCCTTCCTGGCGCGGGATCAGCCGCTGCGAGACCATGGCCTTCAGGTTCAGCGACAGGTCCATCAGCAACTGGTCGCGCCGCTCTTCGGGGAAGAAGTTGATGATGCGGTCCAGCGCCTGGTTGGCGCTGTTGGCGTGCAGCGTGGCCATGCACAGGTGGCCGGTTTCGGAGAAGGCGACCGCCAGCTCCATGGTCTTGCGGTCGCGGATTTCGCCCATCAGGATCACGTCCGGCGCCTGGCGCAGGCAGTTCTTCAGCGCGACTTCCCAGTCGTTGGTGTCGATGCCGACCTCGCGCTGCGTGATGATGCAGTTCTTGTGCGGGTGCACGAACTCGACCGGGTCTTCGATGGTGATGATGTGGTCGTAGGCATTTTCATTGCGCCAGTCCACCATCGCCGCCAGCGAGGTGCTCTTGCCCGAGCCGGTGGCGCCGACCATGATGACCAGCCCGCGCTTGGTCATCGAAACTTCCTTCAGCACCCGCGGCAGGCTCAGCTCGTCGATGGTCGGCAAATGCGCCGGAATCGTCCGCAGCACCATGCCCACATGGCCTTGCTGCAGGAAGGTGTTGACCCGGAATCGGCCAATGCCTTGCGGCGAGATCGCGAAGTTGCACTCCTTGTCGCGCTCGAAGTCCGCCGCCTGCTTGTCGTTCATGATGGCGCGCGCCAGCGCCAGCGTGTGCGAGCCGGTCAGCGGTTGCGGCGAGACCTTGGTGACCTTGCCGTCGACCTTGATCGCCGGCGGGAAGTCGGCGGTCAGGAACAAGTCCGAGCCATTGCGGGTGACCAGCAGGCGCAGCAGGTCGCTGACGAATTTCGAGGCCTGATCGCGTTCCATGGGGCGGGGTCTTTCGAGGCAAGAGGAAAAGTCGAGTGCGCTTCAGTCCGCGTGAAGGCGATGCGCGTCAATCATGGGTGCTGCGTGTCAGCTGCACCGACAGCCGCGCGCTGACCTGGCGCAGCCGCAGCGACAGCCGCTTGGCAATCCAGGCCAGCAGCGAGGCGGCCAGCCGCGGCTCTTCTATCATCATGCGCTCCAGCGCCTGGCTGGCCAGCACAGCCAGTGTCACCGGCGTCAAGGCGGTGCAGGCGCAAAAACGCGTGCCGCCGTCCAGCATCGACATCTCGCCCAGCAGGTCGCCTGCACGCGACTCGCCGATGCGTGCGCGTGCGCCGGAGGGCTGCATGCGGTCCTCGGCCACCACGCCTTGCAGCACCACGACGAGGAAGTCGCCCTGCTCGTCCTGGCCGATGATCTGCTTGCCGCTGTCCAGCTGCACGTATTCGAAGTAGCCGCCCAGCACCGCCAGCTGCTCGGCGCCCAGCAGCGCCAGCGCACGGTCCTGGCCCAGCAGCTTGACCAGCGACAGCACGCCCAGCGAGCCGTCGTAGGGCTTGGCGTTCAGGTCAGGGGCGCGCAGCGTCCAGGGCACGAACAGCTGCGTGTCCTGGTGGCGGTCGACAAACTGCGTGGCGTAGAAGCCGGAGTCGTCCTCCCTCGGCGCAGCCACGGGCTGGCGCGCACGGAAAAAGGCAAGAAGCCGCTTCACTGCCGCCGCTTTCCCGGCTCAGCCGGGGAAGTTCTCGGGGAACTTGGCCTTCACGCGGGCCTCGCTGCCAGACACCAGGTTGCGTCGTACCAGGTCGGCCAGGCATTGGTCCAGCGTCTGCATGCCAACGTTGTTGCCGGTCTGGATCGACGAATACATCTGCGCGATCTTGTTCTCGCGGATCAGGTTGCGGATGGCCGAGGTGCCCAGCATGATCTCGTGCGCCGCCACGCGGCCCTGGCCGTCCTTGGTCTTGCACAGCGTCTGCGCAATGATCGCGACCACGGATTCCGACAGCATCGCCCGCACCATGTCCTTCTCGGCCGCCGGGAACACGTCGACCACCCGGTCGATGGTCTTGGCAGCGCTGGAGGTGTGCAGCGTGCCGAACACCAAGTGGCCGGTTTCAGCGGCCGTCAGCGCCAGGCGGATGGTTTCCAGGTCGCGCAATTCGCCCACCAGGATCGCGTCCGGGTCTTCGCGCAGCGCGGCGCGCAGCGCGTTCGAGAAGCTCAGCGTGTGCGGGCCGACCTCGCGCTGGTTGATCAGGCACTTCTTCGATTCGTGCACGAATTCGATCGGGTCTTCCAGCGTCAGGATGTGGCCGTAGTGGCTCTCGTTGAGGTGGTCGATGATGGCCGCCAGCGTGGTCGACTTGCCCGAGCCGGTCGGCCCGGTCACCAGCACCAGGCCACGCGGCTTGAGCGCCAGCTCGGCGAAGATCGGCGGGCAGTTCAACTGCTGCAGCGTCAGGATCTTCGACGGAATGGTCCGGAACACCGCGCTGGAGCCGCGGTTCTGGTGGAAGGCGTTGACCCGGAAGCGCGCCAGCCCTTGCACCTCGAAGCTGAAGTCGCACTCCAGCGTGTCTTCGTACTGCTTGCGCTGGGTGTCGTTCATGATGTCGTACACCATGGCGTGGACCTGCTTGTGGCCCAGCGGCTCCACATTGATGCGCCGCACGTCGCCGTGCACCCGGATCATCGGCGGCAGGCCGGCGGACAGGTGCAGGTCGGAGGCCTTGTTCTTGACAGAAAAAGCCAGCAGTTGGGTGATGTCCATGGGTGTGTGGCGTGCAGCCTTGGAATGCCGGTTGCGGTGGGCTGGGACCGGCCTGGTTTATCCTGGAACGACCATGGCCAGTATCGCTGAGAACATACTACAAGTCCGGGGCCGCCTGGCCCAGGCCGCCGCTGCCGCAGGGCGCGACGTGAACGATGTCCGTTTGCTGGCGGTGAGCAAGACTTGCGCCGCCGAAGCGGTGCGCGCGGCCCACGCGGCCGGTGCACGCGAATTCGGCGAAAACTACGTGCAGGAGGCGCTGGACAAGATCGCCGCGCTGGCCGACCTGCGCGGCGAGCTGCAATGGCACCTGATCGGCCCGCTGCAGTCCAACAAGACGCGTGTGGTGGCCGAGCAGTTCGACTGGGTGCACACGGTGGACCGGCTGAAGATCGCCGAGCGCCTGTCGGCCCAGCGGCCGGCGCAGCTGCCGCCGCTGAACGTCTGCCTGCAGGTCAACATCAGCGGCGAGGCCAGCAAGAGCGGCATCGCGCTGGACGAGTTGACGGTGCTGGCGCCGCAGGTGGCCGCCTTGCCGCGGCTGCGGCTGCGCGGCCTGATGGCGATTCCCGAGCCTGCTGCAGACCTTGCGGCCCAGCGGCTGCCGCACCGCGCGCTGGCCCAGGCCTTGGCTGCGCTGCGGACCCAGGGGCTGGCCGGGCTGGACACGCTGTCCATGGGCATGAGCGCTGACCTGGAAGCGGCGGTGCTCGAAGGCGCCACGCTGGTGCGCATCGGCACCGCGATCTTCGGCGCACGCGCGTGAGTGATCAGCGCTTGGGCAGGTCGTCTTCGTCGAACAGCGCCAGCCAGTCGGTGTTTGGCGCTTCGACGTACAGGTCCTGCACCAGCAGCCCGCGCTGCAGATCGAGGCTGGAGTCGTGCCAGCCGCCGCGCAACGGATCTTCCGCCGGCAGCTTCAGGCCCGCCGGCGGTGGCACGCTGGCCGGTTGGCGCACGGGCCCCAGGGGCGGCACCCTCAGCATGGGCAGCAGCGGCGACAAGCGTTGAACTGCTGCGCGCGGCGTGTTGAGGGCGCTGAACATGGGATCCTCCTCCTGGCTTTCGTTGGGTGGTGATGGCGGGTACTGCATGGGACGGCATCGTCCGGCATGCAGCTCTCGCGCTCAATCGCCCTGGTGGGGGGGAGAAGGTTTTCCGAGGTCCCCTCGAAAGGGGGTGTTTTCAGGCGGTCTGGTGGGTGGATGCCTGCATTGCCGCCAGAAATCCGGTCAGAAGCTCAGCGAAGTGGTATTTTTCACTTCTTCCATGACCGCATAAGTGCGCGTCTCGCGCACCCCCGGCAGCGACCAGATCACGTCGCCGACAAACGAGCGGTAGGCCGCCATGTCCGACACCCGCGTCTTCAGCAGGTAGTCGAAGCCGCCCGCCACCAGGTGGCATTCGAGGATCTCGGGCCGCACCTGCACCGCGGCGCGGAAGCTGTCCATCACGTCGTGCACCGTGCGGTCCAGCAGCACCTCGACGAAGACCATCAGCCCGGCGCCCAGCTTGACCGGGTTCAGCCGCGCCTCGTAGCCCAGGATGAAGTTCTCGCGCGTCAGCCGCTTGACCCTCTCCAGCACGGCCGTGGGCGACAGATGCACCTCTTCGGCGAGTTTCAGGTTGCTGATGCGCCCATCTTTCTGCAGCACGCGCAAGATGCGCAAATCGATCTTGTCCAGCCCTCGCTCGAGATCGATCGGTTCGAGGGTGGGCTTCATTCTTGAGAAAACTCCGTCATACGGTCAAAACTCCGAATCTTTACCGGGAATTGTCCGCATAAGCTGCGCATCTATCCAGTCAGGTTTTCTACTGCCTTTCACTGCCATGCACACCCCCACGCCGTTCCCCTTGCCGGCCCAGCGCCAGCGCTTGCCATTTCCGTACCAGCCCGAGGCGCAGGTGCTGGCCGCAGCGCGTGCGCGAGTCGATGCGGGGTTGGATTGGGGTGCGGTGACCGCACGCGCCACGCCCTGGGTGTTGGCTGTGCGCGACAAGCCGGCGCCTTTCTGGGCCATGGAGTCGCTTCTGAAGGAATACCCGATCTCCAGCGCCGAAGGCCTGGCGCTGATGCGGCTGGCCGAAGCGCTGCTGCGTGTGCCGGACGTGGAAACCGCGATTGCGCTGACCGCCGACCAGCTCGGTCGAGCCGACTTCGACAGCAGTGACAGCAGCGGCGGCCTGCTGGCCAACCTGTCGGCCAGCGCCATCGCGCTGTCGAAGAAATTCCTGCCCGAGGCCGAGCAGGACAGCGGGCTGATCAAGCGCCTGGGCGCGCGCACTGTCGTCGCCGCGACCGTGCGCGCCATCCAGCTGCTGGGCCGCCAGTTCGTGCTGGGCCGCCACATCCAGGAAGCCATGGCCGAGGCCGCCAGCCAGCGCAAGGCGCAACCGATGCTGCGTTTTTCGTACGACATGCTGGGTGAAGGTGCCCGCACCGAACACGACGCCGAGCGCTACCAGGCGGCCTACCTGAAGGCGATAGCCGCGATCGCCGCCACCGCCGGCGGCCGCGGCCCGGAGAGCAGCGACGGCATCTCGATCAAGCTCTCGGCGCTGTTCTCGCGCTATGAAGACGCGCAGCGCGAGCGCGTGTTCGCCGAGCTGCTGCCGCGCGTCTGGGCGCTGGTCGAGCGCGCCGCGCCGGCCCAGCTGAACCTGACCATCGACGCCGAGGAGGTCGACCGGCTGGAGCTGTCGCTGGAATTGCTGGACGCGCTGGCCGAACGCATCGCGCTGCATTACCCGCAGTGGCGTGGCTTCGGCCTCGCGGTGCAGGCCTATCAGACGCGCGCGCTGGCGGTGGTCGATGAGGTGGCCCGCATCGCGCGCGCGCATGGGCTGCGTTTCATGGTGCGCCTGGTCAAGGGCGCGTACTGGGACGGCGAGGTCAAGCGCGCGCAGGAAATGGGACTACCAGCCTATCCTGTCTACACCCGCAAGCCGCACACCGATGTGTCCTACCTCGCCTGTGCCCAGGCGCTGCTGGGGCATCGCGAAGTCATCTACCCCCAGTTCGCCACGCACAACGCCGGCACCATTGCCGCGATCCAGCAGATGGCCATCGACGCCGGTGCCCAGCCCGGCGCCGACTACGAGATGCAGCGTCTGCACGGCATGGGCGACGGCATCTACCGCGAGGTGCTGAAAGATGCCAAGGCCGCCTGCCGCGTCTACGCGCCGGTGGGTGAACACCGCGACCTGCTGGCCTATCTCGTGCGCCGTCTGCTGGAAAACGGCGCCAACTCGTCATTCGTGCATTTGCTGGCCGACGCCGAGGTCTCGCCCGCCGAACTGCTGGCCTCGCCGCTGCAACTGGCCCATCCCGCCGCGCCGGAAGCCGGCGTTGCCGAAGGCCTGCCGCTGCCGGCGGACCTCTACGGCGCGACCCGCCGCAACTCGACCGGCGCCGACATCACCAGCCTGCCCCAGCGCGCCCCGCTCAGCGAAGCGATCGCGTCGACCGTCGTGCCCGCCGTGCCCGAAGCCGGTGCCGCCGACATCGACGCCGCGATGACCCGCCTGGCCACCGGCTTTGCCGCCTGGTCCGCCCGCCCCGTGGCCGAGCGCGCCGCCATCGTGCGCCGCGCCGGGGACCTGCTGGACGCACGCCTGGCCAGCTACTGCGGCCTGCTGGTCAAGGAAGCCCACAAGACCCTGGGCGACTGCGTGGCCGAGGTGCGCGAGGCGGTGGACTTCTGCCGCTACTACGCCGACCAGGCCGAGGCCGCGCTGGCTGGCCCCACGCCGATGCAGGGCCGCGGCGTGTTCGTCTGCATCAGCCCGTGGAATTTCCCGCTGGCGATCTTCGCCGGCCAGGTCGTCGCCGCGCTGGTGGCAGGCAACACCGTGGCCGCCAAGCCGGCCGAGCAGACACCGGCGATTGCCGCGGCCATGGTCGCACTGCTGCACGAAGCCGGCGTGCCGGCCGACGCGCTGGCGCTGCTGCACGGCCCGGGCGAAACCGTGGGCGCGGGCCTGGTGGCCGATGCGCGCACCGCAGGCGTGTGCTTCACCGGCTCCACGCAGGTCGCCCGCATCATCCAGCGCAGTCTCGCCGAAAAATCGGCGATGACGGACGGTGCGCCCGTGCCGCTGATTGCCGAAACCGGCGGCTTGAACGCGATGGTGGTCGACTCGACCGCGCTGCCCGAGCAGGTGGTCGACGCGGTCGTGCAAAGCGCCTTCCGCTCCGCCGGCCAGCGCTGCTCGGCGCTGCGCCTGTTGTGCGTGCACGAAGCGATTGCCGATGGCGTGATCGAGATGATCCGCGGCGCGATGGCCGAGTTGCGCGTGGGTGACCCGGCCGAGTTGCGCACCGACGTTGGCCCGGTGATCGACGACGAAGCCTTCGGCGGCATCTCGGCCCAGGTCCAGCGCCTGAAGCGCGAGGCCAAACTGCTCGGCGAAACAGTGGTGGATGCCGCCGCCTTCCCGCGCCTAGTGCCGCCGGTGGCCTTCGAGCTGCCGGCCGTGAGTGCGCTGCAGAGCGAGATCTTCGGCCCGGTGCTGCACGTGGTGCGCTGGCGCGGCGAACCCGAAGCCCTGGTGCGCGAGATCAACGCCCTCGGCTACGGCCTGACCTTCGGCATCCAGACCCGCATCGACAGCCGCGCCGAGCGCTTGGCGGCGCTCGCGCAGATCGGCAATGTCTACGTCAACCGCAACATGATCGGCGCGGTCGTCGGCGTGCAGCCCTTTGGTGGCGAAGGCATGAGCGGCACCGGCCCCAAGGCCGGCGGCCCGCACTACCTGCTGCGCTTCGCGGCCGAACCCGGCGCGGTGCCCAGCCTCGCGCCAGCGCCCGTCGTGACACCCGGCCTGTCACTGGTCGCCACCACCGCCCACGCTGCACTGAACCCGCCGCTGCAGGCGCTGCCCGCGTGGCGTGCCACGCCGCTGGACCAGCGCAGTGCGCTGCTGCGTCGCGCGGCCGATGCCCTTGCCGCCAGCCGCCCGGCCATCGCCACCCGGTGGCGCGCGCTGGCTACGGCGGCCGAAACCACGCTGGCAAAGCTCGAACTGCCCGGCCCGACCGGCGAGCGAAACGAGCTTCGCCTGCACGGTCGCGGCCTGTTCGCGTTTGTCGGCGAAGACGCAGCGCAGGACGTGTTGGCCGCCGCAGTCGGCGCCGCGCTGGTCACGGGCAACACGGTCGCCTGGGCCGGCAGCGAGACGGCCATCGACGCCGCCAAGCCTTGGCTGCAAGCGCTGCGCCAGGCCGGCCTGCCGGCGGCCGTGCTGCAGCCGCTGCCCGGCAGTTTCGACTCGCTGGGTACCGCGCTGGTGGCAGACGCGCGTGTAGCGGGCGTCTGCGCCACGTCTGCTGCGGTGTTGCCACGCCTGGCGCACCAGCTCGCCGCGCAGCCCGGCGCGATCCTGCCGCTGCTGTCCCTCACCGAAGCCACCAGTCCGCGTCAGCTGTACCGCTTCTGTGCGGAGCAGACGCTGACGGTCAATACCGCTGCAGCGGGTGGGAATGCGGCTTTGCTCGCAGGCCTTTGACACGCAGGCCGGACCGACCCGCGTGGTGAAAGCCGGGGACGGTCGGCGCACAAATAAATGGGGTCAGAGTCAATTTATCTTAAGGTACCTCACAGCAGCGCTGCGGCTGTGCTCAGATAAATTGACTCTGACCCCATTTATTTGAACTACGCTGGAGGCAAAGGGCCCTCAATCCAGCTGCAAGCCGATCTTGCGGATGATCGCGCCCCAGCGCTGCGTGTCGCTGGCCACCGTCTGGCGGAAATCGGCCACCGAGCCACTGCCGGGCAGCAGGCCCTGGACCTCGAAGCTGGCGATCACGGCCGGGTCCTGCAGCACGGCGTTGACGTCGGCATTGAGCTTTTGCACGACAGCGTCCGGCGTGCGCGCGGCGACGAACAGGCCGTTCCAGATCATCGATTCGACATTCGGCAACCCGCTTTCGACCAGCGTCGGCAAATCCTTCATCGAGGCCAGCCGCTGCCGGCCGCTGACGGCGATCAGCCGCAGCTTGCCGGTCCTGGCCAGCGGCAGCAGCGCGGGTGCCGCGGCAAATACCGCATCGGTCTCGCCGCTGGCGACCGACATCGCGGCCGGTGGCGAGCCGTTGTACGGCACGTGCGTGGCCTCGAAGCCGGCCTCGGCCAGCAGCAGTTCCATCGTCAGGTGCGAGGAACTGCCCAGTCCGACCGAGGCGTAGTTCATCTTGCCGGCCTTGGCCTTGCCCAGCGCGATGAAGTCCTTGACGTTTTTCACCGGCAGCGAAGCGCTGACCGCCAGCACATTGGGCTGCAGCGTGGTCATCACCACCGGGACCAAATCCTTGGCCGGGTCGTACGGCAGCTTGCGGTACATGAAGGGCGCAAAGGCGACCGGGCCGTTGAAGCCGACCGCGATCGTGTAGCCGTCCGGCGCGGCCTTGGCGGCCGCGTCCACGCCCAGCATGCCGCCGGCGCCTGGCTTGTTGTCCACCACCACCGGCTGGCCCCAGCGATCCTTCAGCTTGTCGGCCAACAGCCGCGCTGTCACGTCCACCGAGCTGCCGGCAGGTGCCGGCACGACGATGTGCACCGCTCGCGCGGGCCAGGCCTGCGCCCAGGCGGTGGCGCTGCTCAGCAAGGCGACAACAGGCAGGAGCAGCAAGGCGAGGCGGCGGCGCATGGCAGGCAGGTGGCAGTCAACGGGTGTCCATTGTCGTCAATGGCCGGCCATGAAAAAGGCCACCTCGGGAGGTGGCCATGTCGTGCGCGTGAGGCGAAGCAGCCCCACTCAGGGGCATGTCCGTCGGTTTACGGGTACAGGCCACGCTCCTCGCGGGCGATCAGGATGCGCTCGCAGGCCACAGCGAAGGTCGCCGTGCGCAGCGTGATCTTGTGGCGGTCGGCGGTGTCCCAGATCTTCTTCAGCGCGTCGACCATGATCTTGTCCAGGCGCACGTTGATCTCGTCCTCGCTCCAGAAGAAGCTGGAGAAGTCCTGCACCCATTCGAAGTACGAGACGGTCACGCCACCGGCGTTGCAGATCACGTCGGGCACGACCAGGATGTTGCGCTCGAACAGCATGTCGTCGGCCTTGGGCACCGTCGGACCGTTGGCGCCTTCGAGCACCAGCCTGGCCTTGATGCGGCGGGCGCGGTCCTCGGTGATCTGGCCTTCGAGCGCGGCCGGGATCAGGATGTCGCAATCGACGTCCCAGAACTCCTCGGACTTCATCACGTCGGCGCCCTTGAAGCCGGCCACGCCGCCGGTGTGGGTGACGTGCGGGATCAGGTCGCCGAGGTCGAAGCCGTTGGCGTTGTAGATGGTGCCGGTGTGGTCCTGCGCGGCGACGATCTTGCCACCCGCCTGCGCGAACAGCTCGGCCGCCGAGCCACCCACGTTGCCGAAGCCCTGCACCGCGACACGTGCGCCGTTCAGGTCCATGCCGATGCGGCGGGCCGCTTCACGGCCGGTGACGAACACGCCGCGGCCGGTGGCCTTGATGCGGCCGGCCGAGCCGCCCAGGTGCAACGGCTTGCCGGTGACCACGCCGGTGGCGGTGGAGCCGGTGTTCATCGAGTACGTGTCCATCATCCAGGCCATGATCTGGCCGTTGGTGTTCACGTCCGGCGCCGGGATGTCCTTCTGCGGGCCGATGATCAGGCCGATCTCGCTGGTGTAGCGGCGCGTCATGCGCTCCAGTTCCTTGATCGACAGCTGCTTCGGATCGACGCGGATGCCGCCCTTGGCGCCGCCGAACGGCAGGTTCACCGCAGCGGTCTTGACGGTCATCCAGGCCGACAGCGCCATCACTTCTTCCAGCGTGACGTCCGGGTGGTAGCGCACGCCGCCCTTGCCCGGGCCGCGCGACAGGTTGTGCTGCACCCGGTAGCCCTCGAAGTGCGCCACGGTGCCGTTGTCCAGCTCGATGGGCACGTCGACGATCAGCGTGCGCTTGGGGCGCTTGAGCGTCTCGGCCCAGCGGGCCAGGTTGCCCAGATAGGGGACGACGCGGTCGACCTGCGACAGGTAGGTGCCCCAGGGGCTGTCCGGCGTGGGGTGAACAAAGGAAAGCGGCGAAGACATGACGCGAAATCTCCAGGGAATTCTCGGGTGTGCGCGCCTGCGGCAGGCCGTCTCATGGGGGCCGCCGTGACGCTGGCCGCACTCTAGGCCCGGAGCCGCCGAATTTGTCACCGAGGGCTATGCAAGTTTTGCATGAAGTCCCCGGGTTGGCCTGCATCTGTATCGGCGGAATGCCCTCTACAGGGGACGGTCCGGCCGCTGAACACGGCATTTCTCTACACTCGCCGGCATGAGCACTGCCACGCCCTTTCACGCCCCGTCGCCGGCCACCGCGCCAGCCCTTTCCCGCGTCGCCTTCATCGGCGGGGGCAACATGGCCAGTGCGTTGATCGGCGGGCTGCTGAAATCCGGCCATGCGGCCGAATCCATCACCGTGGTCGAGCCTTCGGCCGAGCAGGCGGACCGGTTGATTGCCCAGTTCGGCGTGCGGGTGCTGCCGATGGCTGGCCCGGCGCTGGCGCAGGCTGGGCTGGTGGTGTGGGCCGTCAAGCCGCAGCTGTTTGCCGACGCCGCGGCGCCCTGCGCCGGCCATGTCGGCCAGGCGCTGCACCTGTCGGTGATGGCCGGCATCCGCGTGCAGGCGATTGCCCGCGCCACCGGCAGCGAACGCGTGGTGCGCAGCATGCCCAACACGCCAGCGTTGATCGGCCAAGGCATTGCCGGGCTGTTCGCCATGGCCCAGGTCACGCTGGACGAGCGGCTGCAGATCGAGCAGCTGTTGGCGCCCACCGGCCGCAGCCTGTGGGTCGAACGCGAGGAGCAGCTGGACGTGGTGACCGCGCTGTCAGGCTCCGGCCCGGCCTATGTCTTCTACTTCATCGAAGCCATGGTCCAGGCTGCCGAACAGATGGGCCTGAGCGCCGAAGCCGGCCGCGAGCTGGCGCTGGCCACCTTCGCCGGCGCAACCGAGCTGGCCCGCCAATCCAGCGACTCGCCCGAAGTGCTGCGCGAGCGCGTCACGTCCAAGGGCGGCACCACCTTCGCCGCGCTCAACGTGCTGGAAGCGCATGGCGTGAAGCAGCATTTCATGTTCGCGATGCTGGCCGCGAAGAACCGGGCCAAGGAACTGGGCGACGAGTTTGGGGCTTGATGGCGCCTCTCGCTTGGCGGGCACGCCAAGCGGCCCCCCGAGGGGATGCGGGCCGGCTTGGGGCGGCCCGGCGCTCGACCCGCGTCAGCTTGGCAAGTACGAGATCACAGTCCCGGCGAACACCGCAAATCCCACCCAGTGGTTGAGCCGGAACGCGCGGAAGCAGCCATCGCGCGAGCGGTGGCGGATCATCGTGAAGTGCCAGCCGACCTGCAGCGCCGCGGCGGCGATGCCGATCAGGTAGGTCTTCAGCAGGCCCAGCCCGTGGCCCAGCGCGCCCCAGCTGATCAGATAGGTGCCGTAGAACAGCATCACGCCGGCCACGTCGAAGCGGCCCAGCGTGATGGCCGATGTCTTGATGCCGATCTTCAGGTCGTCGTCGCGGTCGACCATCGCGTATTCGGTGTCGTAGGCCAGCACCCAGAACAGGTTGCCCACCAGCAGCCACCAGGCCAATGCCGGCACGGCCGCCGGAATGGCCGCCAGTGCCCAGTCCTGCCCACCTTGCACTGCACTGAAGGCCATCGGAATGCCGAAGCTGAAGGCCACGCCAAGGACGGCCTGCGGCATCGACACCACGCGCTTCGCATACGGGTACAGCAGCGTGACCGCCAGCGCCACGACGGACAGCCAGATCGTCGGCGGATTGGTCGTCAGCACCAGCCCGAAGGCGAGCAGTGCCAGCACCGCGCCCACAGCCAGCGCCTCCTGCTTGCTCACCGCGCCGCTGGTCACTGGCCGCTGTGCGGTTCGCTTCACATGCTTGTCGAACTCGGCATCTGCCACGTCGTTGACGCAACAGCCGGCGCTGCGCATCAGCACCGTGCCCAGCGTGAAGACCGTCAGCAAATGCCAGCCCGGGAAACCGTCCGCCGCCATCCACAGCGCGGCCAGCGTAGGCCACAAAAGCAGCAACCAGCCGGCAGGCCGGTTCCAGCGGATCAGGTCCAGGTAGAGCGACAAACGGCTGCGCGGCGGTGGTGCGTCTGGCTTGGGCGTGGCGGGGGCTGAAGAGGCGTTCATCGGCGTGGGATTATCCGCTTCGGTCTGGCCAGCCTCAGCTGGCTCAAGTCCTTGGTGTTCCAGCCGATAGCACAGACGATGGCGGAACTTTCCGCCGCCGCCTCCTGCTGCCCCCGTTGTCCGCTCCTACGCCTGCCATGCCAGCTGCTGCGCCGCCCAACCGCCGAGACGCCGTCACCTGCCTGTTGGGCGCGATGGGTGCGCTGGCCTGCCCGGGGCTGAGCCTTGCTGCGGCGCCGGCCGAACTGCGCATCCTCACCGAGGAGCTGCCGCCCTACAACATGACGCAGGACGACAAGGTCACCGGCCTGAGCACGGAGATCGTGCGGGCGGTGCTGGAAACGCTTGGCCAGCCGACGGCGATCCAGGTGATGCCGTGGGCGCGGGCCTACAACACCGCGCTGAACGAACCGAACGTGTTGATCTATTCGATCTCTCGCACGGCGCAGCGCGAGAAGCTGTTCAAGTGGGTGGGCGTGGTCGCGCCCACGCGCTGGTACCTGTTTGCGCTGGCCGCCCGGCCCGTCAAGCTCACGCGGCTGGAGGATGCGCGCAAGTACCAGATCGCCACCGTGCATGAAGACGCCGGCGAGCAGTACCTGGCGAGCAAAGGCCTGTTGCTGGGGCAGAACCTGCAGTCCAGCAGCAAGTACGAACTGAACTACGAAAAGCTCAAGCAGGGCCGGGTCGACCTGTGGATCTCCAACGAGCTGAACGCGCTGTACCTGGTGCGCCGCACTGGCGACGATCCCGCCAAGCTGCTGGTGCGTGCGCTGCACCTGCCCGATGTGGGCAGCGAAGAAGGCCTGAACATGGCGTTCAGCCTGGGCACGCCGGACGCGGTGGTCGAGCGCTTCCGCAAGGGCCTGGAGACGATCAAGAAAAACGGCAGCTATGAGCGCATCCAGAAGCGCTGGCTGTGAGGCCCGCGCCGCGGCCGATCACGGCGTGAGCCCAGCATCATCGGCTGAGCCTGTGGTGCCCGCGGGCGAGCCAGCGGTGGATGCTCAGTCCGCTGCGCCCGACCATCCGTCCGACACCGTGCTCGGCCATTCGCTGGGCCGCAAACTGGTGCTGGCCACGCTGGTGTTCAGCCTCTTGTTCACCGGGCTCAGCGTGGCTGCACGCACCTGGCTGGCCTGGCAGGCCAATGTGGCGACGATGAACACCGAGCTGGCCTTGATTGGCGACGTGTTCCAGCGCGCGCTGGCCAAGGCCATCTGGGAGATGGACCGCGAGGACTTGCTGGCCCACATGGCGAGCATGGCGCAGGTGCAGTCGGTCGGCCGCATCGAGCTGAGGCTGCGCCAGTCCGGCCGCTCGCCGGAGGTGCTGCAGCAGCGCAAGCCCGGCGCGCCCGAGGGCGGCAGCGCCCCGACACTGCAGCGAGAGCTGAGCTACAGCCCGTATCCGGGCGCGGTCGAGGTGATCGGCGACTTCACGCTGCAGGGCGACGAGCGCCTGCTGTGGCTGCGGTTGCGCGGCGAGTTGCTGGAGATCGTGCTGACGCAGGTGCTGCAGTCGGTGCTGCTGGCAGGCCTCATCATGTGGCTGTTCCATCGTTCGGTCACGGTGCACGTGCGGCGCATCGCCCGCCACCTGGCCACGTTGACGCCCGAGACCCTGGGCCGGCGGCTGCAACTGCAGCGCGCTGCCGCCCATCGCGACGAGCTCACCCTGCTCGAAGCCGGTGTCAACCACCTGCAGGGCAACCTGTCGGACTACCTGGCGCGCCAGCACCGCGACGAACGCGAACTGGCCGCGCACCGGGACCGCCTGGCCGACCTGGTGGACGCCAAGACCACCGAGCTGCGCGCGGTCAACACCCGGCTGGAGCGGCTGTCACGCGCCGACCCGCTGACCGACCTGGCCAACCGCCGCCACTTCGACGAGGTCAAGGAAACCGAGCTGCGCCGTGCGCGGCGCCAGCAGTTGCCGCTGTCGCTGCTGGTCTGCGACGTCGACTACTTCAAGCGCTACAACGACACCTACGGCCACGCGCACGGCGACCAGTGCCTGCAGGCCGTGGCCGATGCGCTGAAGCAGACCTTCACCCGCTCGGGCGACTTCTGCGCCCGCATCGGTGGCGAGGAATTTGCCGTGCTGCTGCCGGCGCTCGATGCCGAGCAGGCGGTTGCCGCGGCCGAGCGGCTGCGCGCACGGCTGCTGCAGATGGGCCTGCCGCACACCGGTTCGCTGGTGGCGCTGCACGTCACGCTGAGCATTGGCGTCGCGCAGTTCGACGAAGAGACCATGCACCGCTTCGATGAGCTGATGCAGCGTGCCGATGAAGCCCTCTACCGCGCCAAGAACCGGGGCCGCAACCGCGTCTCGAACTAGTCCCAGGAGCTTTCGATGAAGCATTCCATCCCGCTGTTTCGCCTGCTGGCGCTGGCCGCTTCGCTGCTCGTCACGAGCCTGCATGCCCAGACCTTGAAGGTTGTTGCCGAAGCCTCGTCCTACGTGGTGCAGAAGGACGGCAAGGTCGCCGGCCCGGCCAGCGAGATCGTCGAAGCCAGCCTGCAGAACGCCGGCCTGACCGACCACCGCATCGGCATCTACCCCTGGGCCCGCGCCTACGACATGGCGCTGCAGGAGCCCAACGTGCTGATCTACCTGATCGCGCGAACGCCGGCCCGCGAGACCCAGTTCAAGTGGGCCGGCGAATTCATGCGCCTCGAGTACCACCTCTACAAGCTGCGTGAGCGCCAGGACATTGCCGTGCGCAAGCTCGAAGACGCCAGGCGCTACAGCATCGGCGTGATGCGCGACGACCTGCGCCAGCAGTACCTGAAGGACCAGGGCTTCGAGCGCCTGATCACCTCATCCCAGAACGTCGACAACTTTCGCAAGCTGCTCAGCGGCCAGGTCGAGCTCGTGCCCCTGCCCGAAAGCGACGCGCAGGCCTTCTGCACCGAAGCTGGCATTCCCTTTGCAAAACTCGAAAAAGTGCTGACGCTGGACGCGCTGACCACCGGCATCTACATGGCCTACAGCAAGGCCACGCCGGACGAGACCGTGGCGCGCACCAAGGCGGCGTTTGACAAGCTGAAGGCGGATGGGACGGTGGGGCGCTTGATGAACACCAGGCACTGATTGCGGCCAACTGGCCAGCATGGCCTGTTTACAAAACCACGCACTTTGCGCGGCGCTCCGCGCAAGGTTGTCATGCCAAGCCGCGTAAGCTGGCCGCTTCGTTGAAACGGAGTTCCAGCTTGATGAATTCGGTCGCTCGTCTGCCCCGACTCGCTGCCTGGTGTGGCACGGCGCCTCTGGCCGCCATGCTTTGGTGTTCGTTGCCCTGCGTGTCATTGGCGCTGCTGCCCGCCGCGGCTGCGCATGCTGCCGCGCCAACCGACCATCCGCTGCTCTCGCGCATGCCAGGTTATGTGGTCAACGACAAGCAGGAGGAGGATTTTGGCTCGCGCACCTTCAGCGCCAGCGATCTGGGTCACATCGTGCGGGGCAAGTCCAATCTGCCAAACGGCAAGACCACCGTGGAAGGCAAGGTCACTGAAATCGAGTATATGGATGACAAAGAGCGGACCTCACCGCTGGCCATCTATCGCAACTACCTGAATGCAATCAAGGGGTTGGGCGGTGAGGCCGTGAACACTGTCTCTAATGAGGACGTGGCGCAGGGCGGGCGATTCCTGTTCAAGGTCACGAAGACCGGTGCTACCACCTGGTTCGCGCTGGACCTGCAAAACACCGGCTACAGCTACGCGCTGACCATCGTGGAGCCCAAGGGCTTGCAGCAGGGCGTCAGTGCGGACGCATCCGCACTGAGCGCCGGCCAGATGGCCGAG
Organism: Ideonella sp. FW305-24; assembly: GCF_058788035.1. Lineage (NCBI taxonomy): Bacteria > Pseudomonadati > Pseudomonadota > Betaproteobacteria > Burkholderiales > Sphaerotilaceae > Ideonella > Ideonella sp. FW305-24. The sequence continues at coordinate 338,837 of NZ_JBYTAI010000006.1, forward strand.
CAGATCAAGGCTGGCGGGTTTGCCACGCTGTACATCCAGTTCGACACCAACAAGGCTGAACTGAAGGCCGATGGTTCAGCAGCGGTGACCGAGATCGTCAAGCTGCTCAAGGCTGACCCTGCGCTGAAGCTTTCGATTGAGGGCCACACCGACAATGTCGGGCAGGCTGCCGACAACAAGAAGTTGTCTCAGGCCCGAGCCGACGCTGTGTTGAAGGCCGTAGTCGCCCAAGGCATTGCTGCCGGCCGGCTGAAAGCTGTGGGCCATGGCCAAGAAGTGCCGGTGGCCGACAACCGCACCGAAGAGGGCAGGGCGAAGAACCGGCGTGTGGAACTGGTCAAACAGCGCTGAAGGCCGCTCAATTGCCAAGTCCTTGCGCAACGCGGTCAGCGCAGCGGCAACGCTTGGCGCAGCGCCGATCCTTTTCGCCACAGGGCCGGCTCGGCAAAATAATGGGCGAGGACCAGCGTGGTGCCCAACCACGGTGGCAGCAGCAACAGCACCAGAGTCAGCGCGATGGCGAGCGGCCAGATGCATGTCAGGATGAGGGCCGCGCGAGTGGACGCCCGCCAGCCGCAGCGATGGAGCCATGCCCACAGCGGGTTGGCCGAAGGGCATCGCCGGTCCTCGGCGACTGCCAACGCGCCGTACAGCACGAAAGCGGTGCCGTCGTGGGTCCAGCGCAGCAGCAGCACGCCCAGCCAAGCCTGGCCCGCCATCACAAGCCCGTAAGCCACCGTCACGGTGGCCTGCATCGCGAGCATCGCTCGCACATCGCCGCCCTGGCGCCTTGCCGCCCAGCCCAGCGCGCCGGCCAGCGGGGTGCTCGCGCACAAGGCCCAGCCGGCGACCTGCAATGCTGGCGCTGCTGGAATCACCGGACCAGACAGGCTCTCCCCACCCACGGCCAGCGCAGTGGCGCAGGCCAATAGCCCCAGCAAGACCTTCCACAGCGCTGCGGCGGCCCTGAGCCAGCGTCGGCCTCCGGCTCGGGCGAGGCCGGCCTGGCCGATCGCCAACCCGGTTTGCTGGCCCACCACATGCAGCAGCGTCAGCACAATCATCAATCCGAATTGCAGTTGGTCGTCCAACCACAGGGACATCAGCGCCACAACGGTGGCCGCACTGAAAAAACCAAGGGCCAACGGACGCCAGCAGGCTTGGGCCAACCGGCGATTGCCAAAGGCAAAGAAGCTGGCCACCACATGCGGAACGCCGAAAACAAGTGCATAAAGCACCGGCGGTCGGTTGACGGCGTCGGCATCACCCGGCGCACCGGGTTGCATCAGGCACCACACCAGCCACAGCAGCATTGGTGCTGCCGGCAGATAGAGCCACAACAAGTGGTGCCCATGCAGCGGCGAGCCGGGCACGGCACCCGCATGTCGAGGCGCTTGGGGGCTCACCTCAGTGAGCCAGTCCGTCAAGGCGCCCCGCGGCCGAGCTCACGCTGCAGTGCCAGCACGTTGCTGCGGGTGCGACTGAGCGCTGCGCTGTCGGCACCGCTGCCGGCTCGCAGTTGGGCCGCAAGCTGCTGTTGTTCCTGCTGCAGCTCTTGCTCCAGGATGGCCCGGCGGTCTTGGTCGCGCTGCTGCTGGTCGGCCGCGGAGATGGTCATGCGCGTTCCGATGCCGCCACTTGCCACGGCGCGAGCGCCCGTGGCCCGAGGGCGTGCTGTGTCCGAACAAACCATCTGCGCCGTTCCGCCGATGATGAACTCCACCTTGTCACTGTGGCAGATGGACGGAACGCCCGCACCGGCCCGGCTTGCCGCAGGCAAGAGCAGCAGCAGCCAAGCCAGGCAGATTGTCGTCGGTAGGAGGCGCAGCACATGCGCACTTGAGTGGCGGCGCATGGCCCTGTTCAGTCCACTTTGGGGCCGGGCGTGTTGGTCAGCGGCACGTTGAGGATGCGCCCCATGTCGTCCTCCACAACGATGGGCGCATTGGTGAAACAGGCACCGTTGATGAAGGTGACGGTGAAGCCGCGGCCGCTACCTGTGACGACGGTAGTGTCCAGGGACACACCCAAAGGCACAGAGTTCTTCAGTTTGTAGGGCGGCTGGCCGCCGTACAGAAAGATCGTCGGCCCCTGGCCGACGGAACAAGCGCCGGGAGGGCCTTCGATTTCCACCCCGGCGGGCGAGGCAATCAGCTGCTCTTCGGACATGCCAAGCTCGTTTCCGCCGCCACCGCAGCCTGCGGAGGTCAGTGCGGCGACGAAGCAGCTCAGAGACAAAGGGCGTGGCAGAGCGGTTCTGAAAACGGACTTCACGGTAAAACCTCGGTTCACGGGAAAGGGAAACAGGTCGAGTGCGCGCTACAGGCGCTCACGATTTCTCGGCTCGCGACTGCATCTCCACGATCGCGAAACTCTCGATCGGAATGCGGCCGTTCATGTAATAACGCAGGCACAGTTCGGGCTTGCTCAAGGCATACGCCGAGTCGATCACACTCACATCGCCGAAGGCCTTGATCGCCGAGCTGCCGCTGCACATGATGCGTTTCACCACGCCGGCCATCAGCGGGATCTTCAGCTCGTAGCCATAGACCACCCGGATCTTCAGCAGGTTGGCGTCGCGGATGTTGACCTTCGAGCTGCCACCCACGCCCAGGCTGCGCCACTCCAGGTTGTCGTTGGGGATGTAGGTCACCTTGGACACCGGGTCCTTCACCCCGAAGTCCTTGAAGGTGTTGGCGTCAGGGCTCAGGCGTTCCAGCTTCACGCCCCACGGCGCGACCTTCTGCTCCGCGACGGCCAGCATGTAGGCCTTGCCAATGCGCGTCATGTCATTGGCATTGGTGCTGTCCTGATAAAAGGGAGTCAGTGCGCGCACCAGTTCATTGGTCATGACCTTCTCGCTGGCGTTGTGCATCGAACCGGCGCGCGCCGCCAGGAACGTCGCATGGTTCACCGTGTTCTTGGCCATGTAGATGAAGCCGGTCTGGATCAGCCCCATCACGAACAAGACCGCGATCGGGAACACGATCGTGAATTCCACCATGCTGACGCCGCGTACGCGCAGGCGGGCGGGATGGCGGCGGTATTGCGGGCTCATGGGCTCGGCTCCTGGTCGGTGGTGGCTCGTGCAACTGGTGCGGTGCGAGGAGACGGGCTGGCACGCCAGCTCAGCAGGGCAGCTGCCAGCGCGAACGGCGCCCAAGCCCAGGCCCCAGCCCAGCGTTGGTAGAAGGTGCTGCCTTCGACGGGACCCAACTGAAAGCGCGCATACGCCGCTCCCGGCTCGCTGACACCGCTCGACACGCTCCCATCGGGAGACACCAGCACGCTGCGCGAACCATTGACCACTCGCAGCAGCGGCTTGCCAAGTTCCATCGCCCTGAGCCTGGCAATGTTCTGGGCCTGGTGACGATAGGGACCACTGTCCAGCCAGCTGTCGTCGGCCACATTCAACAGCCACTGCGCACCGTCCGCGCGCTGCGCCATCGTGAGCGCGAAGCTCACTTCGTGGCACAGCGCCAGCGCGACTGCGCTGCCGGACACCTGGAGCTGCCGTGCCAGCGAAGACGGTGCCGGCTGTGTCCTTTTGCCTGCCGTTGGGAACACGTGGCGGTAGACCAATGCCAGCGCATCAGACCACGGCAGGTACTCTGCGCCAGGCACCAAGCGCTGCTTGGCGAATACATCATTGCGCCCAGGAGAAAGCTGCCACACGGCATTCATGACCGCGGCTTCGCCACCTTGCATGGCCCACAAGGGCATGCCGATCAGCAGGTGAGCTTCCCGCGCGTCGCGCAGCGCGAGCAAGTCGGCCCAGTCGCCTTGTGGATCGACGGGGGGCGGCTCACCGAAAAAGTCTTCGGTGGTCACCAGCAACCCTCCGGGCGGCGTGGCTTGCAAGGCCTGCCGCACCAGGGCCAGCCCTGCATCCCGGCGCTGTGCATCCCAGCCTTCTATCGGGTTGGTCGGAGGATGCACCACCACGATCTCCAATGCGTCGCCAGCCGCTGGCAGCCCGCGGCTGACGACCCCCAAGGCCAGGCTGGCGTACAACAGTAGCGAGGCACACAGGCCGATGGCGGGCGGCCATTGAAGGGTCTTGGTCGTCACTGCGCCTGCGCATGCCCTTCGGCCGGTCCGAAGGGCCAGCAAGGTCCCGCCAGCGATGACTGCGCAGATCCACGTTGCCAGGCCCTGACTGCCTGTCCATGGCAGCCACGAAGCTGCGCCAGGCAGGTCCACCAAGCTGTTGGCAATCAAGGCATAGCCATGGCCTTGCCAGCCTATCTGTTTAAGGGCGTCGGCCCCGCACAGGGCCACACCCAGCGCCAGGGCGTTGGCCTCCACCGGCAGCCAGCCGCGAATCTGCAAGGCCAGTCGAAGGGGCAGCCATCCAACGAGGGTGAGAAAGATATGCCAGCCCGTGACAATCAACAACGTGAGCCCGCGCCAAAGCCATTGCGACTCGGTGTCCCTCACCGCCAGCACCACCCAGCCCATGCCGACGCAGGTCGTTGCCGCTACCGCCAGGCCGATCATGCCCGCGTCGTGCCACAGAGGCGAGCGATCGTGAGTTGCCCCGCGAGGCTTGCCCGCCAGGGCAACCTGCAAGCCGATCAGACCCGCAAACGTCCAAAGCCAACCATGAGGCATCTGCAGGCCCATGCCCATGGCTGTGCCAGACGCAACGGCGCCTGCCCAGGGGATCAGGCGGGACAGCGGATGTGCAGCGGCAGGCGCCGACATGACGAGCGAGAGAGCCATCCAGCTTTCGATTAGGGACGGGGCCAAGCGATGATGGCGTCATGCATCGGCTATGGCGAATCTTGGCCAAGCTCATGACATGAGCCATGTGTCAATCAGGTGACAAATATCCTGGCCGGTGATGTGATCGCCAGCACTCTATGGGCCCGAGCAGCGGCGCATGAATCCCTAACTCGGACGATGTAGCCACTTTTACTGAATCACACACTTTCCCCCTAGCCTTGGGGGTAAGGGTATTGGGGTGTAAGCGACCGTCTCGCCGTATCTTGAAAAAGAGGCATTTATCGGCAGGGCTCGCAGCGCTGCAGGCAGAAGCCTCCTCTCTTGACCGGGCAACCGCCAGGTCGCTCTTCATCAGCTAGCGAGGAATCCACCATGAAGCGTCTTAACGCATCCCTGCGCCACGTGCGCGGCCAAGGCATGACCGAATACATCATCATCGTCGCCCTGATCGCCGTGGCCGCGATCGGCGTCTACAACATGTTCGGCAAGACCGTCCGCAACCAGACCGCCGGCATGGCTGCCGCTCTGGCTGGCGACACCAACACCGCCAACAACTCGGTGACGAACGCGGGTACCTCGGCCACCAATGCCTCGACCCTGGCCAACAAGACCGGCAACCTGAGCACCTTCACGAAGGATACCGGCAAGAAGTGATCGGCGCAGGCCGGCCTTCCGCAGGAGGCCGGCCTTGCATGATCGCCTTCAGGAGGGCTGTGCCGCTCTCCTTCCCTTTTTCGGTTCGCCGTGCCGTGACACGGCGAACAACTGACTGTTGCCCGGAGCAGCATTGATGAACACTCGACGTCACCTCTTGCGCGCGAGGGCCACGATGGCTCCGGCCAAGCCTGGGCGAAGGCAGCGTGGGCAGGCCATTGTTTGGCTGCTGGGCACGCTGGCGGCGAGCGCTGCTGTACTCTATGGGGTATATAACGTTGGTCAGATCACCTCTCAGAAGCAGAAGGTGATCAACGCGGCCGATGCAGCTGCGTTGGCCGGTGCCACGGTCGAGGCACGTGCCTTGAACCTGATGGCCTACAACAACCGCGCCATGATCGCCAACGAGGTGTTCATGGTGCAGACCGTCGCGATGGAAGGCTGGTTTCAGTACCTGAAGACGGATGCGGACAATATGGAGGACTACCTGCGCTGGATTCCCTACGCAGGTCCCTATATCAGCCGGGTGCTGACAGCCTTTTCAGAAGCCGCCGAGATGGCTGAGAAGGTATTGAACAAGTTCATCCCAGTCCAGGTGAAGTTGCTGGAGCTCATGAAGACCACCTACGGCGGGCTTCATGGTGCGATGGCCTTGAGCACCAGCATCATGGCGGATCAGGCAGCGGCGGATGTCGTGACCCTGAACAAAGCACAGTTCGGTTCGCACCAGGACCTGGGGATGCAGGTCGACGAGCGAGGAACGGTGAAGACCATGACCACGGCTAAGAACTGGGCCACGTGGAAAGCCTTCACCAAGCGCTACGGCGGCAATGACCGCACCGATGCCAAGACCGTGCTGATGGCGTCGCGTGACCAGTTCACCGGCGGCCCTCGTCCTGGCACCTGGTGGAACGACTTCAGCTTGGGCCTGATTGGCTTCGAGAAGCTGGGGGACACCCAGTTGAAGGGCTTTGATCGATGGGAATCCGAAGATACCCATGAATTCTGGGAGTACGGCTTCTGCAAGAGCTGGAAGAAGTGCTACCAGTCCATTGGCTGGGGACGGGCCGATCTGGCGAATAACACCAGCAAAGGCGCCACCTGGTCGCCAGGCCGGGGGGCGCAAAGCAATGCTCGCAACGACAGCGCTCGGCACGGCGGCTGGAGCGGTGTGCCCAGCGTTTACGACATCGCCGACAAGCAGGTCGCTCATCGCGAAACGCTGGGCGTCGACTATTTGGTTGCCGTCAAGCGCGATCAGAATGCTTCGCTCACCACCAAGACGTTAAAGGTCGGCGTTGCCACCAGCTCGATGGCAGGCTCACCGGAAATGGACGAGAAACTGCTGGGCAACCAACTGTCGGCCATCGGCAAGGCGAGGGTGTTTTTTGAGCGGCCGCAGTCCGGCATCGGCGACAACACCGCCAATGCCTTGTTTCGGCACGACGGCGCCAAGGAGTACGGTTCGCTGTTCAGCCCGTACTGGCAGGTGCGGCTGGCCGACGTGTCGGCGACCGAGAAGACGGCCTACATGAGCGCACTGGGCATGAATCCGGCCAGCGCTGCTGTGCTGTCCAAGGTCACGCCCGGCGGTCAGTGATCACCATGACGGGGATTCAAGGAGGCAATCAATGCTGAACGCGACCGTATCGCTGCGGGATTGGCCGCGTAGCGCGCAACGCGGCCAATCGATGACCGAGTTCCTGGTGTCGCTGGCGGTGCTGGTGCCGCTGTTCTTCGCGGTCACCTATGCAGGCAAGTACGCCGATGTGCAGCAGACCGCCATTCAGGCCAGCCGCTATGCGGCGATGCAACGCGCAATCGAACCTCAGCAGGCTCGCCTGAGCGACGCCAAGATCATCGACCAAACCAAGGTCCGGTTCTTCGTGGCCGGCAAGACCTTGAACAACGGCAAGCTGCAGTCGGACGACAGCGTGTCCAAGCTGAAGAAGGGTCAGGGCACCCCGGCGCTTTGGCACGACGATCGCTACAACAAGCTGTTGGCCGGAGCCGACAAGGTGAGCGTCACATTTTCCGGCGAGCAGGCCATGCGCGGCGGCGCGTTGATCAGCCCGCTGGCCAAGACCACCACCAAGCAAACCTTCACAGGTCCGCGTACGGCCATGGTGGAGGTGCCTCTTGTCAACAAGATGGACCAGCTCAACAAGAACCCGGCCCAGCTTCGGCTTGCGGCAGCCACTGCGGCGGTGGGCAATCGCTGGACGAGCGGGGGCAATGCCGACACGGTGGACAACGTGCAGAAGACATTGGTGACTTCTGCACTGGAATTCCTGAACCCGATCCTGAGCTTTGGTACCTGGTTCTTCGAAGGCAGCGGGCATGACTTCGAGCTCGGTTGCGTGAAGCCTGACGAGCTCCCCGCCCATCGACTCAAAGGCTATTCGAGCACCGGGAGCTGCATGTGACGCTGGTGGCGAGGCGGGTCCTTCGCCTGATCGGACCGGTCGGTCTCTGTCTGGCCGCGTCGGCGGCGTTGGCTGACGAGTGGCCGGCGCTGGAGGCGCCTCCACGCGCCGCCAGCGAGTGGGTGGCGCAGCAGATGCGGGTCAATGGCATGCCCAGCCGCATCATGAGATTCGAGTCCGAGCTGACGGTAGACGAGGTACTGGCGCACTACCAACGCCGCTGGAGTAAGGCTGGCACCCCCGCGCCGCAGGCTGTCTCACTGAATGAGTGGCGCAGCGTGAATGTGCTGCAGGGGCCTTACCAGCTGAGTGTGCAGGCACGCAAGATCGATGGAGGACGCACAGAGGGGCTGTTGAGTGCGGCCAACCTGAAGGATCTGAAGTCGGACTATGTGCCCAAGGACTGGCCGAGGTTCAACGACACCCAGGTAATGCAGGTGACCGAGAGCCAGGATGGCCCGCGGCAAAGCCTGCTGATGAGTTCGATGAGCCGCTCCAGCTATGGTGTCAACGTGCAGCGTTGGCGCCAGGAATGGCAGCGCCGGGGCTATGCGCTGACACGCGAGACAGAGTTGCCTGCGAGTGCCGGCCAGCGCGGCTGGATGGCATTCTTCGACAACGGCGAGCAGACCATGGATGTGACCATCACCGAGTTGCCTGGCAGCGGCAAGGTGGCCATCTTGGCCAATCGCAGTGCGGCCAGCGGGAGGGGGCGATGAAGGCGGCTCAACAGACTTGGCAGCGCCGCTTGCAGCGAGGCCAGTCGATGGTCGAGTACCTGGTGGTGGCCACGGCCATGGTACTCGGCATGTTCTTCATCGAGGTGAAGGGCAAGACCAGCGCCCAATTCATGGCGGACATGTTCCGAACCTTCTTTAAGAGCCTGACCTATTTCCTTTCCCTGCCCTGAGGGGCGTTGCGATGTCCGGCCCGGCTGTGATCCAGCGCTGGCCGGATGATGTCTTTGTTTTACCCGTGGTACTCCGATGGCTCTCCCCAAAATCAAGGTCAACACCAACTGGCTGCTGCTGGGCGCGGCGTTGCTGCTCGGCATCGGTGCCGTGTACCTGAGCAACACCCTGATCCAGCGCAAGCTCGCGGAGCTGGAGGCCGAGGCCAAGCGGGGCCAGGAAATGGTCAAGGTGGTGGTGGCCAGCCAGGACCTGCAGGCCGGAGACACCATCAGCTCTGCGGTGGTGGCAGTCCGGGAAGTGCCGCGCGAATATGTGCACGCTGCGGCGGTCACGCCAGACAACTTTGCCGAGATGGAAAGTCAACGTCTGTCGGTGCCGTTGCAGCGAGGCGAAGTGCTGTTGCCGGCCTACTCGGAAGGCAACGGTGGCACGGTTTTTTCGGCCCGGTTGTCCAAGGGCAAGCGTGCGCTGACATTCGAGGTGGACTCGGTGAACTCCATCTCCGGCATGCTGCGCCCTGGCGACCGCATCGATCTGATCTACACCTCGCGGGCCAATGAAACCGAAGTCACGATGCCACTGCTGTCCGGCGTGACGGTGCTGGCCACGGACCAGAGCGTGACCAAGCGCGACGAGCTCACCGGCAAGGATCGGCCTTTCACCACCATCACGCTGGAGGTCAGCCCGCTGGATGCCGACCGCATCATCGTGGCCAAGAGCGCCGGACAGCTGACTGCCGTGCTGCGACATCCCGATGACGAGAGCCCGAACGGCACCCGCATGCTGACAGCGGCCAACCTGCTGGGCAACGTGCACGGCGCGCAGAGCGGGCCGATGATCGAGTACATCGTCGGGGGTTCCGGTGGCGGACGCGCCGACGTGCAGCAAGCTCAGATGGCGGCCTTGTTCGGCAGCCTTGCCAAACTGGCCGACCGCGCCGAGCCATCCAAGGCTTCTGCTGCGAAGGCGGCGAGCGCGGCGAGCGCCGTGCCCGCCAAGCCATGACTGTCGCCGCTGCGGGCAATGCCTCGCATGTGGCGCAAGGCCGCCCGCGCGCAAGCGTTTTTCGCCCCCACTGGTTGTTCTGAGGATCTCACCTTGTCGTTTGCCGTTGTCCCCTCTCCAGGATCCGTCCGGCCTCTGGTCGCCCGTCTTGCTGCCGCCTGGCTGGCTGCCTTGCCTGTTGCGATGAGTTCGGCTGCTGAAAATGCTCCGCCAGCCGTGCGCGGTGGCGCCGCTCCGGCAGCGGTTGCACCGGCCCTGGCGGCCAGCAGCCCGTCGCCGACCGTGTCGCCCGCTGCAGCTGCGGCCTTGGCAAGGCGACGCGGGCTGGCCGAAGGGGCCACCACCTCACCAGTCAGCGGCGCCATGATCGAAACCCGCGTCGTGCCTGCCGGCGCGCTGGCCGTGAAGGGCAACGCCAACCTCGTCATCGAGAGCGGCCCGCGGAGGCAACTGATCGTCGGGGAGGTCACCACCATCGGGCTGCAAGGTGTGGCCCGCATTGCCATCGGCAACGGCGCCCTGGTCAAGGCCACGGTGGTGGACGACCGGCAGATCGTGCTTCTGGCGGAAGCCACCGGCGAAACCACCATGCACGTATGGCTGAAGTCTGGCCGGCAGCTGAGCTACGACCTGAAGGTGCTGGAGGCTCGGCCGGACCGGGTGCTGGAGGATTTGCGCGCGGTGATGCAGGAGGTGCCTGGCATCAGTGCGCGGCAGGTCGGTGACCGCATCGTGATGGACGGGCGCTATCCCAACCAGGAGGCCGCAACGCGCTTGAAGAAGCTGGCGGAGAGTTTCCCGCAGGTGCTCAACCTGGTGCATGACAAGCCGGCCGATGCCGACCCGCTGATGCTTGAGCGCATGGTCTACATCGATCTGCGGGTCATGGAAGTCAAACGCCGCTCGCTGGACCAACTGGGCATCAAGTGGAGCAGCCCGGCGACCGGTCCCACTTTCGCGACCAACATCCTCGGCTATGCCAACACGCCCTGGCGGCCGCCGACCACCTCCGGCTTCCCTACGGTCACGACCTCCAACCCGGCCTTGACCTACTTTGGCCTGGCCACGCAGATCACGTCGGCGCTCAACTTCCTGGAACAGTCGGGAGACGCCTGGACGCTGGCCGAGCCCCGCTTGAGCTGCCGTAGCGGCGGCGAGGCCACCTTCCTGGCGGGTGGCGAGATCCCCATCCCGGTGTCCACCGGATTCGGCGCGGTTTCGGTCGAGTACAAGGAATACGGGGTGCGCATCGAGTTCAAGCCCCTGGCCGATGCCGAGGGCAACATCGATTCGCAGCTGATGGTGGAGGTGAGCGAACCCGACACGCGCAACTCCAACGCGGGTTTCATCGCCTTCACCACCAACCGCACCGACACGCGGGTTGCCTTGAAGCAGGGCGAGCCGTTTGTGATCGCGGGGCTGCTGCGCCAGAAGGCCGAGCGTGCCAACGATGCGATTCCTGGCCTGGGCCGCCTCCCGCTGATCGGCTACCTGTTTGGCTCCAAGGAGCACACCACGGAGCAGACAGAGCTGTTTGTCATCGCCACGCCGCGGGTCATCACGCCGGAGAGCGCGGTCAACAGGCAGAACGTCGACCAGGCGGCGGATCGCGCAGCGCAGACCCACGAACGCACCGACGGGCGCGTCAATCCTTCTGCCGTCAAGGGCAGCTATGACCTGGAGCCATGAGCCATGCTGACGATTGAAGTGAAAGGCGCCCCCACAGGCGCCGGGCCTGTGCGGATCCTGGGTCAGCGCTGCGTGATCGGCAAGGACCTTGACTGTGAGCTGACGCTGCCGGGCTGGCGCGTCAGCCGCAGACATGCCGAGGTGTTCGTCTCCAACGACCGGGTCTTCGTGCGCGATCTGGAATCCACGTTCGGCACCCTGGTCAACGAGCAGAAAGTCGATCAGGCAAGGCCGCTGGAAGCCGAAGACGAAGTGCGCATCGGCTCGCATGCGCTGAAGGTTTCCTGGCGCCCGCGCGATGGCAGCGCTGCCGACTTCGCCGGAGCCGCGACGGGCACGGGCACGGACGCGGCCAGCTCCGCGACTACCAGCAAGGCCGCCGAAGCGGCGGCGCAGGCGGCGGCAGCGATCAGCGCCGCCAAGCCGCGTGAGGCCGGGGCGCCGGCCCGTGTGCCACCGGTGTCCCAGGTTCCCGCGGCCAGGCCGCCCAAACCCGACGTGCTGCCCACGGCCGACGTGCCGGTGGACGACACCTTCCGCTTCCGCAGCATCCTGCACGAGAAGCTGCTGGAGGCGTTCGACATGCGCCGCACCGATGCGCACCGCATGGCCGACGACGAACTGCGCGAGCTGACGGAAAAGCTAATCCGCGACCTGATCGCCCGCATGTCCAGCGATCTGCCGCCGCACGTAGACCGGGTCAAGCTGCTGGAGGAGGTGCGGGACGAGGCGATCGGCCTGGGTCCGTTGGAGCCGATGCTGGCCGACCCCAGCATCACGGAAATCATGGTCAACCGTGCCGACGAGGTGTTCGTGGAACGGGCCGGGCAGCTGCAGCGCTGGCCGGTCGCCTTCACCAGCGACCGCGCGGTGCAAGGCATCATCGAGCGCATCGTGGCGCCGATTGGCCGCCGCATCGACGAAAGTTCACCGATGGTGGATGCGCGGCTCAAGGACGGCTCTCGGGTCAATGCAGTGATTCCGCCGCTGGCGCTCAAGGGGCCGTCGATCACCATCCGCAAGTTCTCCAAGCGCAAGCTGGGCTCGGACGACCTGCTGAAATTCGGCTCGGCCAGCCCGGCGATGATCGAATTCCTGCGGGTGTGCGTGGAGCAGCGCAAGAACATGTTGATCTCTGGCGGCACCGGTTCAGGCAAGACGACCTTGCTGAACATCCTGTCCAACTTCATTCCGGCCGACGAGCGCATCGTGACGATCGAGGATGCGGCCGAGCTGCAGTTGCACCACTCCAATCTGGTCACCCTCGAAGCGCGTCCCGCGAATATCGAAGGCAAGGGCCAGATCTCGATTCGGGAGCTGGTGAAGAACTCGCTGCGCATGCGGCCCGATCGTGTCGTGATCGGCGAATGCCGGGGCGGCGAGGCGCTGGACATGCTGCAGGCCATGAACACTGGCCACGACGGTTCGCTGACAACCGCGCACGCCAACAGCCCGCGCGACATGCTTGCCCGCCTGGAGGTGATGGTGCTGATGGCAGGCATGGACCTGCCAGTCACTGCGATCCGCGAGCAGGTTGCCTCTGCGATTGACATCATCGTGCAGCAAACCCGGTTTGCCTGCGGCACCCGCAAGGTCACCAACATCGTCGAGGTGACCGGTGTCGAGAGCGGCAAGATCCAGCTTGCGGAGGTGTTTTCCTTTGTGCAGACCGGGCTCAACGAGCAGCGCAAGACGCAAGGCTATTTCACGGGTCGCGGCTTCGTGCCGGAGTTCTACGAAGAGCTGACCCGCATCGGCATCCCGCTGGACATCGGCATCTTCCGCGATGGCATGGTGCCGGAAGCGCCGGACGCGGACGCCCGCATGCGGGCCCGCAGCTGATGCGGCACGCCAACCACCAACCGATCCGGAGCAGGGCATGGCCGTCGAGCTGACGCTGATCGCGCTGATGATTTTCGGTGCCGTGCTGGCGCTGGCCTGGACCACCCGCATTGCCTTCGAAGGCTGGCGGGAGCGCTTCACCGAGAGTGCGCGTCTGTCGCTGCAGGACATGTTCCTGTTCATCGATCCACGCGCGCTGTTCCGCATCAACGTGGCCATGTTCCTGCTGCTGCCGATGCTGGTGTGGCTGGTGACGGGTGCCCCGGTGCTGGCGGCGCTGGCGGGGATTGCCGGCGCGGTTTTTCCTCGCGTCGCCTGGGTGGTCATGCGCAACCGGCGAGCGCGCAAGCTGGTGCTGCAACTGCCGGACGGCTTGACCATGATGGCCGGCTCGCTGCGCGCGGGCGCGAGTCTGCAGGGCGCGCTGGACATGGTGGTGCAGGAGAACCCCGCGCCGCTGTCTCAGGAGTTCTCGCTGCTGCTGCGTGAGCAGCGCCTGGGGCTGGCGCTGGAGGACTCGCTGCGCGGCATGGGCCAGCGCCTGAAAATCGAGGACATTGACTTGTTTGTCTCTGCGCTGACCATTGCCAAGGAGGTCGGCGGCAACCTTTCCGAGATCCTTGACCGCTTGTCTTCGACGTTGCGTGCCAAGGCCGTGATGGAGGGCAAGATCAGGTCGCTCACCTCGCAGGGAAAGCTGCAGGGCATCATCGTTGGCCTGCTGCCGATTTTCCTCGCAGGTGTGCTGTACGTGATGGACCCTGAGGCAATGATGCCCTTGTTCAACACCTACTACGGCTGGGCCGTCATGGCGGCCGTGTTTGTGCTGCTGCTGCTGGGCGGCTTTTTCATCAAGAAGATTGTGACCATCGACGTATGAGCAACACCGCGCTGGTTGGATTGATGGTGGGCGCAGCGCTGCTGCTGGCGGTCTTTGCCTGCTGGCGATTGGTGGTCGAACTCGGTGGTGCCGATGCGACCTACCGCGACCGACCGCCTTCGGGCTTTCGCCTGTTCTGGCCGTTGGTCAACATCCTGGCAAACACCTTCAGCTTTGCGCTGAGCAACGAGCGGCAGCAGGGTTACCTTGCAAAGCTGCGGCGTGCGGGCCAAGAATACGCTTTGACGCCGCTGCAGTTTTTCGGCGGCAAATTGGTGGCCGCCGTATGCGGCGCCGGCGTGGGCGCCGTACTCGCCGGTGAAGGCATGCTGCTGGCTGGCGTGTTGATGGGCGGCCTGCTAGGGTTCATGTATCCCAATATCTGGCTGAGCGACCACACCAAAAAGCGCAACCTGGCCATCCTGAAGGCGCTGCCGTTTTTCCTGGACATCGTCACCTTGTCGATCGAATCCGGGCTGAACCTCACCGGCGCGCTGCAGAAGGCGGTCGACAAGTGCAAGCCTGGCCCGTTGATGGTGGAGATCAACCGTGTCTTGCGCGACGTGCGTGCCGGCAAACCGCGCGTGGATGCGCTTCGCGACATGGCCGATCGGCTGGACTACGCGCCCATGTCGAGCCTGGTCAGTGCGCTGGTCCAGGGCGAGCTGATGGGCTCCAGCCTCGCGCCCATCCTGCGCGCGCAAAGCGACCAGCGCCGCACTGAGCGGTTCCAGCGCGCCGAAAAGCTGGCCATGGAAGCGCCCGTGAAGATGCTGGGGCCGTTGATCATGTTCATCTTCCCCTGCACCTTCATCGTGCTGGGCTTCCCAATCGTCATGAAGTTCCTGTCCTCGGGCATGTAAACCCGGGCTCTCCTTTTTGCCTTGAGACCACCACCGCCATGCCCGCTGCACTGCTGACCCTGAACATCGACGGGGTGCCCACCCAGCGTGTGATCCGCAACGCCAGCACCTGGTGGCAGCGTGCCATCGGCCTGCTGGCGACCAAAGAGCTGCAGCATCCGTGCGGCTTGTGGCTTCGGCCTTGCAATGGCGTGCACACGATCGGCATGCGCTATGCCATCGACGTGCTCTTCTTGCGGGAGGACGGCGTGGTGCTGAAGATCGTGCCAAAGCTCAAGCCCTGGCGCTTTGCACGCTGCGGTGCCGCAGCCTCGACCCTGGAATTGCGAGCCGGTCTGGCGCGTCGCCTTGGCCTGAAGCCAGGCATGGCGCTGGACCTGCTGGCTTGATGGCCAGCGCTTCACACGGGGTGGCGCCGTCCGCGCCCTTGCAGGCCTTGTTTGTCACCTGCATCTTCCTTTCGGCCTTCCTGCTGTTCCTGGTCCAGCCCATCATTGCCAAGCAGATCATGCCGTGGTTTGGCGGCAGCTCGGCCGTCTGGACCACGGCGCTGATGTTCTTCCAGTTGGTGCTGCTCGCGGGCTATGTCTACACCGACCTTGCCACGCGGCGGTTGCGGCCCCGCACACATGCCTGGCTGCACGTGGCGCTACTCGTGCTGGCCGCAATGACCCTGCCGATCGTGCCGGGGCAAATGCTGCGGCCAGACCCCCAGAGCGCACCGATCGGCCAAGTGCTGCTGGTGCTGCTGGTCTCCGTCGGCCTGCCTTATTTCTGCCTGGCCACGACCAGCCCACTGCTGCAGGCCTGGTACAGCCGCCTGTTTCCCGGGCAGAAGGTCTATCGGCTCTTTGCGCTGTCCAACCTGGCATCGCTTGTCGGCCTGCTGGCTTACCCTTTTGCGATCGAACCCGTGGCTGAGATCGGGCTGCAGTCCCGCGGCTGGAGCTGGGGTTTTGGCCTGTTCACCATCCTGTGTGCTGCCTGTGCCTGGACCTCGCTGAGATCGCCGTCTGCACCCGAACTCGCCGCGCCGGTCGAGGCCGAACGCACGCAGGCGCCGGCCGCGAGAGCGCCCACGCGGGCCGACCAGGCGCTTTGGTTGCTGCTGTCCGGCATGGGCTCAGCGCTGCTGCTGGCCGTCACACACCACCTGACCCAGAACATTGCGCCGGTGCCCTTGCTGTGGTTGCTGCCGCTGTCGCTGTATCTGCTGACCTTCATCCTGTGCTTCGAGGGACGGAGCTGGTACCGGCGCTCGATCTTCACGGCCCCCTTGATCCTCCTGCTGGCCGCCATGGCCTGGGTGGTCAATGTGCCGATGCGAGACGTGTCGGTATCAGCGGCTTTGTCGCTGTATGCGGTGGGATGTTTCGTCTGCTGCATGTTCTTCCATGGCGAGCTGAGCCAGCGCCGCCCTGAACCACGCCACCTGACGCGCTTCTATCTGTTCCTCAGCCTGGGGGGCGCGCTGGGCGGCCTGGCGGTGTCCGCGCTGGCGCCATGGCTGCTGAACAACTACTACGAGCTGCCGCTGATGCTGCTGGCCACCAGCCTGGTGATGTTGTGGCTGCTGCGGCATTACCTCACCGCGCGCCCGGCAGCCTGGCCGGTGCTGCTGCTGGCGCTGGCAAGCTGTGCGCTGACGGGGCTGATGGGTTGGGTTTTCCATCAGCGGCAGGTCGAAGGCAATGTTTCCATGCAGCGCAACTTCTATGCGTCCTCCCGGGTCACCGAGTTCGGTGACGGCGCCGGTGGGGTCGCGCGGGTGCTGTTCAACGGCAGCATCGTGCACGGCACCCAGTTGCGTTCGGCGGCGAGCCAGCGCATACCGACCACCTACTACGGCAGTCACAGCGGCGTGGCCTATCCGATGGACTACACCGCGGGTCGCGCGGGCCGCAGGGTGGGGGTGATCGGCCTGGGGGTTGGCACCATGGCAGCCTGGGGACGTGCCGGCGACGCATTCCGCTTTTACGAGATCAATCCGCACAGCGTGCAGATCGCGGATCGCGATTTCAGCTACCTGAAAGATTCAGGTGCGAGTCACGAAGTGGTGCTCGGGGATGCGCGCCTGATGATGGCGTCCGAACTGGCCAAGGGCCAGCCTGGCCGCTTCGACGTGCTGGTGGTGGATGCGTTTTCGGGCGACGCCATCCCCGTGCATCTGCTGACCCGCGAGGCTTTGGCCATTTACCGCCAGCATCTCGCGCCAGACGGCATCATTGCATTCCATGTGTCCAACCTGTACCTGGAGCTGGCGCCGCTGGTCCGCCAGCTGGCAGAAGATGCCGGGATGCAGGCCGTGCGCGTGGATGGCCAGGCAGATGCACCCGAATTTCCCTCGACCTGGGTGATGGCAACGACCGACAAGGGATTCCTCGCGCTGCCGGCGCTGCGCCAGCGCCTGGTGGCAATCCCGTCCCGGCAGCCCTTGCCGGTCTGGACCGATGCGCACAACAACCTGGTCGAGGTCCTGAAATGAGGGCTACGCTGCACAGCCGCGTTGGCGCACCCCTGCATCTGGCGTGTGCGCCTGGCACCACCTTTCCACCAAAGACGCTGTGTGGCAGACCCCTGGGTCGGTTGGCGACAGGAACGACCGCGCACGCCGGGCGCCACCGCGCGGGACCCAATCCTGCAGCAGGCCCGGCTTCGGCGAGCTGTGGCTGAGATGGTCCGTCCCCTCTCCCGCCTCAATCCCCCATGCGCTGCTGAAACACCAGCCCGGCATGTTCGCGCAGCGCGTGGAACTTGATCTTCGGCCAGTTCTCCTGGATGGCGCGCAACTCTCCAGCGTATTCGAGCAGCAGCGTCGGCGCGTCGACGGCGTCGAGTGCCAGGCGGTGGCTGTTGCCGTCGACGAAGCGCTTGAGTTCCTTCTCGCCGCCGTCGGCTTCTTCGCAGGTGATCCAGCGGGCCACGTTGTAGCGCGCCGGCATGATGCGGGCCTTGACGCCGTATTCGTGTTCCAGCCGGTGCGCCACGACTTCGAACTGCAGCTGGCCCACGGCGCCCAGCAGCAGCACCGAGCCGAGCATCGGGCGGAAGACCTGGATCGCCCCTTCTTCACCGAGCTGGGTCAGGCCGGCGCGCAGCTGCTTGGTTTTCAGCGGGTCGGCCACTTCGACCGAGCGGAACAGCTCGGGTGCGAAGAAGGGCAGGCCGGTGAACTGCAGGCTTTCGCCTTCGGTCAGCGTGTCGCCCAGCTGCAGCACGCCGTGGTTCGGGATGCCGATGATGTCGCCGGCGAAGGCCTCGTCCAGCAGCTCGCGCTTCTGGCTCATGAAGGTGACCACGGTGTTGGGCCGCAGTTCCTTGCCCGAGCGCACCACCTTCAGCCGCATGCCGCGCTCGAAGCGGCCGGAGGCCACGCGCAGGAAGGCGATGCGGTCGCGGTGGGACGGGTCCATGTTGGCCTGGATCTTGAAGACTACGCCGGTGAACTTGGGCTCTTCCGGGTGCACCGTGCGCTGGATCGCCGGGCGCGGGCCGGGCGACGGGGCCAGGCCGACCAGCGCGTCCAGCACCTCCTGCACGCCGAAGTTGTTGACGGCCGAGCCGAAGAACATCGGCGTCTGCTTGCCGGCCAGGAAGTCTTCCAGCACGAACTCGGGTGCGGCTTCGCGCACCAGCTCGATCTCGCCCTGGGCCTGCTCGTACTGCATGCCGAAGCGATCGGCATAGGCCGGGTTGTCCAGCCCTTCCAGCACCTCCTCGGTGCCGGCCACGCGGTCTTCGCCAGGGCTGAAGACGCGCATCTGCTGCTTGCGCAGGTCCATCACGCCGTGGAAGAACTTGCCCATGCCGACCGGCCAGGTGAAGGGCACGACCGTCATGCCCAGCTCGCGCTCGATCTCGTCCATCAGCGCCAGCGGGTCCTGCACCTCGCGGTCCATCTTGTTGACGAAGGTCAGGATGGGCGTGTGGCGGGCCCGGCAGACCTGCAGCAGGCGGCGGGTCTGCGGCTCGACGCCGTTGGCCGCGTCGATCACCATCAGCGCCGCGTCCACGGCGGTCAGCACGCGGTAGGTGTCTTCCGAGAAGTCCTGGTGGCCGGGGGTGTCCAGCAGGTTGATGGTGCAGTCGCGGTATTCCATCTGCATGACCGACGAGGCCACCGAGATGCCGCGCTGCTTTTCGATCTCCATCCAGTCGGACGTGGCATGGCGCGAGGCCTTGCGGGCCTTCACCGAGCCGGCGATCTGGATTGCGCCGGAGAACAGCAGCAGCTTTTCCGTCAGCGTGGTCTTGCCCGCGTCAGGGTGGGAAATGATGGCGAAGGTGCGGCGTTGCCGCACCTGTTGGGCGAGTTCAGAGGTCATAGGATGCGGCCCTCGGCCGTCAGTGGGCCCCCAGGGCCCTGGTGCCGGTGAGCAAGCAGCTGGCTGCCACCGGCGCAATGGGATGCAACAGGCCCGCCTCACGGCGAACGCTGTTGCAACGACGTGTGTGGACTGGGGGATTATCGGTCGTCGACCGGCCAGCCCGCGCGTTCAAAGGGATCCGTCACATTGGAGGATTGAGCAGAAATGAAGAACCAGGGCTTCTCGCGCGCCACGCTTGGCGGCGCTTGTGCATTGATTTTCGCCGCAATTGCTGCGCCGGCCCAAGCCGGGCCCTTGATCAATGACGTTCCGGCCTTGCAGCGCGGTTTCGCCAGCCTGCTGGCGGGCCATTACAACGCCAAGGCTTGCGGCGAGATTCCTGATCGGCAGGGCAAGGGCAATCGTCCCGGCAGCGTGACGGTCTCGCCCGCCGGCGTGATCTCGATCGGTTCGCTCAGCCTTTCCATGTTCGATCCGGCGGCGCAGTTCGCGCTGAGCCGCCACTTTGCATCAGCTGGCTTTGGCTACGAGCTCTCTGTTGGCGGTCGCCGGGTGGGCATGACCAACGACAAGCCAGGTGGCGAGACCTTTGTGGACATTGGCCGGACCGAGGACGGCGGGAACGTGTCGGAGGGCCAGATGTGCGCCGACGCCGACATGCGCGGCTCCCGCCTGCTGAGCGCGACCGAGCCGCTGATCGACTTCCTGGCGGCGGTGTACGACACCGGCGGCCAGACCATCACGGGTGACTGCAAGAACCTCGGGCGCAAGCGCGGCGGCAAACGGGAGGGAGGTGAGTCCCGGCAGGCCAGCTACTCGGTGAGTGCCAGCACCGTGACCCTCAACGGCAAGGCGCTGGCGCTCAAGGGAGGCGCGAAGTTGGCGGAAGCCGGCATCGGCAGCCGCTTTGCCGATGGCACGCTCAATGGCGACATCGAGTGGGCCGACGGCGCCAACCTGCACATCGAACGCGCATTTGGCGAAGGCGGGGGCGGCGTGGCCAGCTTCGCGTTTGCCGAGGGTGAGGCGCGCTGGTTCTGCAAACCTGCGCGTTGATCGGAAAAAAGCCCGCGATTGGCACGCGGGCGGCTGATTCACTCTTCCAGCAACGAGCGCAGCATCCAGGCGGATTGCTCATGCACCGTCAGGCGCTGGGTCAGCAGGTCGGCGGTGGGTTCGTCGCCGGCCTTGTCGGCCAACGGGAAGATGCTGCGGGCGGTGCGGGCCACGGCTTCGTGGCCCTGGACCAGGATGCGCACCATTTCCAGCGCCTTGGGCGGCGTGGTCGGCACGTCCGGGATGGAGCTGAGCTCGCTGAACTGGGCGTAGCTGCCGGGGGCGGCGTGGCCCAGCGAGCGCATGCGCTCGGCGACCGGGTCGACCGCATTCCACAGCTCTGTGTACTGCGTCATGAACATGGTGTGCAGCGTGTTGAACATGGGCCCGGTCACGTTCCAGTGGAAGTTGTGCGTGGTCAGGTAGAGCGTGTAGGTGTCTGCCAGCAGCTTGCCCAGGCCGCCGGCAATCGCGGCGCGGTCCTTGTCGCTGATGCCGATGTTGATCGGCGGCGCGCTGGTGTTGGTGGCGAGCACGTCAGTGCTGGTCTTGGTCTTTGTCTTGGCCATGGGAACTCCTTGATCGGACAATGGTTGGGGGTGATCGGCGGCTGATGTTCAGTCGTCGGAAGCTTCGTTGGCGTCGGCACCTGCCGCGGCGTCATCGCCGATGCCGTGCTCGCGCAGCAGTGCCTGGGCATGGCGGTCCATGTGGCCGAACTGGCGGCTCCAGGTCGTGTCGCTGCGCAGCACCCGGGCCGGCACGCCAACGGCAACCGAGGTGGCCGGCACGTCGCGTGTCACCAGTGCGCCCGTGCCGACGATCGCGCCGCGGCCAATGCTGACGTCCGGCATCAGCGTCGCGCCGCGGCCGATCCACACATGCTCGGCGAGCACGGTGCGGCGGCGCTCGTTGTTCAGGATCTCGCCGGTCTTCAGGTCGATCAGCGGGTGCTGGTCCGCGGCCTGGACGAGGATATCGTCGGAAAACATGCAGTCCTCGCCGACCAACACGTCGGCATGGTCGCAGATGATGCGGGCACCGTTGGAGCTGGTTTCGCGGCCGATGGTGATGCTGGAGCTGCGCCACATGCGCAGGTCGTAGTGGCCGGTCGTGGCCTCGGCGAAATCGACGGTGTGGCGGTCGCCGCCCAGCGAGATCGAGATGTGGCCCGACTGGGCCGCCAGCCGGATCTTGATGCCGTGCAGCGCACGCTTGCCGCCCTTGTGCACGAGGGTCAGGTGGAATTTGCCGCGCTCGCCGGCCGCGGCGGTCTCCGGCGCAAGTTGCAGCACGCAGCTGTCGGCAAACTCGCCCTTGCGCTTGACCCAGGGCGGGGTCGCCGCCAGCTTGTACTCCACCAAGATGAACCGTCCTTTGTTGCCGGCAAGTTGCCGCCAGACGGCCGAGGCTACCCGAGCGCTTGCTGGTTTGGCAACCCGCGTCGTCAACGCTTGCGAAGGCTCAGGCGCCGAAAGCAATGCCCCGCTCGCGCAGCGCCCCTCGCACACGCAGCCCGTACTCCGGGTCGGCCAAGTCGAAATGGGTCAGCTGGCGATCGATGATGAAGGCCGGCACGCCGCTCATCGCCGCGGCAATGTTCTCGGCCAGGCGGCGCCGCTGACCTTCGTCGAACAGCCGGTAGAGCGCGCCGGGCTGGGCGTAGTCGTCGTTGCCTTCGCGGTGGTTGTAGTGGTCGGCATCGCCGCTGAGCGGCAGCGGCGGCTCGCGGTAGGCGGGCGTCTGCTGGGCGCCGCCGAAGGAGTTGGGCTCGTAATACGCGTCTTCGCTGCCGGAGCCGTGTTCTCCGTCGTGGGCAAAGAAGTTCATCGAGCCGTCCTGGTGGTAGTGGTGCACCGGGCACTTGGGCGCATTGACCGGCAGGGCTTCGTAGTGGGTGCCCAGGCGGTAGCGGTGCGCGTCGGCGTAGCTGAAGATGCGGGCCTGTAACACCTTGTCGGGACTGTGGCCGATGCCGGGCACCACGTTGCTGGGCGAAAACGCGGCCTGCTCGATCTGCGTGAAGTAGTGCTGCGGGTTGCGGTTCAGCGTCAGCGTGCCGACCTCGATCAGCGGGAACTCGGCATGTGGCCAGACCTTGGTCAGGTCGAAGGGGTTGTAGCTCGTCTGCCCGGCTTGCTGCTCGCTCATGACCTGGATGAACAGCGTCCACTGCGGGAACTCGCCCTGGGCGATCGCGCCGTACAGGTCTTCCTGGTAGCTCTCGCGGCTCTGGCCGATGACCTGCGCCGCTTCGGCATTCGTCAGCGTGCGGTGGCCTTGCTGGTTCTTGAAGTGGAACTTGACCCAGTGGCGCTCGCCGGTGGCACTGATGAAGCTGTAGGTGTGCGAGCCGAAGCCGTCCATGAAGCGAGGGCTCACCGGGATGCCGCGGTCGCTCATCAGGATGGTGACTTGGTGCAGGCTCTCGGGCGACAGGCTCCAGAAGTCCCATGCGGCGGTGTTGCTGCGTAAATGCGTGCGCGGATGGCGCTTCTGGGTGTGGATGAAGTCGGGGAACTTCAGCGGGTCGCGGATGAAGAAGACCGGCGTGTTGTTGCCTACCAGGTCCCAGTTGCCTTCCTCGGTGTAGAACTTGACCGAGAAGCCGCGCACGTCGCGCTCGGCGTCGGCCGCGCCGAGCTCGCCGGCCACGGTGGAGAAGCGCGTCAGCACGTCGGTCTTCTTGCCGACCGTGCCGAACAGCTTGGCGCGCGTGTAGCGGCTGATGTCATGCGTGACGACAAAGCTGCCGAACGCGCCCCAGCCCTTGGCATGCACCACGCGCTCGGGAATGCGCTCGCGGTTCTGGTGCGCCAGCTTCTCCAGCAGGTGCAGGTCCTGCATCAGCAGCGGGCCTCGCGGGCCGGCGGACAGGCTGTTCTGGTTGTCGGCCACCGGCGCGCCAGCGCTGGTCGTCAGCGTGGTGCCATGCATCACCGGGCAGCCGGCGGCGAGGGAGGATTTCGGATCGGACGATTGGCTCATGGCGGCTTCCGGAAGGTGGGTCAGGAAGCGTTGATCTTAGGAATGAGCTATGAATTCGTCCAACCCAATAGAGCCATGTCGGAGATGGCCTGAAGCGGGGGCAGGGGGTGGGCCTTTTGGCAGTGGCCGGCAGCCAAGTGTTTGCACTGTACTAATTCAAGTAGTACAGTTGAGCCTTGTCTTTGGAGACCGCATGAGCCGCCCCCAGCCCTTGATGATCCAGATCGCCACCGGCGACGCCCGCCCCATCGTCAAGCAAATCGTCGATGCGGTGCGCCTGAAGATCGCCACTGGCGAGCTGCTCGCCGGCGCGCAGCTGCCCAGCGTGCGTGGCCTGGCCCAGCAGCTCACCGTCAACCCCAACACCGTCGCCAAGGCCTATGCCGAGCTCACGGCCGAAGGCTGGCTGGACGCGCGCCAGGGCCTGGGCCTGTACGTGGCCACGCCGCGCCAGCGCCTGAGCGAGGGCGAACGCGAGCGTCGGCTGGACGACGCCATCCAGCGCTTCGTGCATGAAGTGGCCGCGCTGGACTACCCGCCGCAGCATGCGCTGGCCCGGCTGGACGACGCGCTGCGCGTGCTCGCGCCGAAGAAACTGGCCTGAGGTCCACCGCCATGAACGACAGCCTGTTCACGCCTGAGGCGCCGGTGATCCACACCGCCGGCCTGTGCAAGCGCTACGGCCGCAAGCTCGCGCTCGATCACCTGGACCTGCAGATTCCACGCGGCGGCGTGCATGCCATCGTCGGCGCGAACGGCGCCGGCAAGTCCACGCTGTTCCGCGTGCTGCTGGGCTTCCTGCCGCTCAGCGCCGGCAGCGCCACCATCCTCGGCAGAGACAGTGCCCGGCTGCGCCCGCAGGACCGCGCCCGCATCGGCTTTGTCAATGAGGAGCACACGCTGCCCGGCTGGATGACGGTGGCGGCCGTCACCACGATGCAGCGCCACCAGTACCCCGGCTGGCGCCAGCCGGTGTTCGACGAGGTGATCGGCCACTACCATGTGCAGCCGGCTCAGAAGGTGGGCCAGCTCTCGCGCGGCGAGCGTGCCGGCTTCAACCTCGCGCTCGCCCTGGCGCAGACGCCCGAGTTGCTGGTGCTGGATGAACCCACACTGGGCCTGGACGTGGTGGCCAAGCGCGCCTTCCTCGAATCGCTGCTGTATTCGAACGCGGCCACCGACGGGCGTGGCGCCTGCACCGTCATCTACTGCTCGCACCAGATGGAAGAGATCGAGCGTGTGGCCGACAACCTCATCATCCTGGAGCGCGGCCGGCTCAAGCACATGTCCGCGCCGGACGACTTCCGCGCCCGTGTCACCCACTGGGTGGCCGACATCCCGTTCAAGGCGCCCGACCCGGCCCAGGTGCCCGGCCTGCTGGAGCAGCAGCAGCTCGACGGCCTGCACCACTACCTGGTGCTGGACCAGGACGACAGCTTCGGCCGCTTCCTGCGCGCCAGCGGCGCGCGCAGCGTGCAAAGCATGCCGGTGAGCCTGGATCGGGCCGTCAACAGCTTCCTCGCGCAGCACCATGCTGCGCCCATCGCAGCCTGAGCGCCGCCCCCTTCAGCGCATTTCGAGGACACAGATCATGTGGGACCTGTTCAAGGCCGAGCTGCTGCGTTTTCGCGGCTGGGCGATCGGCATTGCCGGCCTGCACCTGCTGGTGCTGGGCTTCCTGACCCGCGTGGTCGACCTGGGGCAGCAACCCTGGCTGGTGCACCTGGCCTTCGGCATCGCCTACGGCGCGGTCGGGGGCCTGCTGGGCCTGTACCAGATGGGCGTGTACCGCCGCCCCGGCACCTGGCTGAACCTGCTGCACCGGCCGCTGGCGCCCGCGCGCACGGCGGCCGCGCTGCTGGCCGCCGGTGCCGTGCTGCTGGCCTTCGCGGCGGCGCTGCCCGTGCTGGTCGTCGCCGGCTGGCAGGCGGGCATGACGGCGCGCGTGGTCGATGCGCGCCACCTGCTGCTGGCGCTGGCTGGCCTGCAGATCGCCGGCTGCGGTTACCTCGCCGGTGCTTACGCGATGCTGGCGAACCGTCGCCATGCCGCGGCCGGCCTGGTCTTCCTCGCCTGGCTGCCGGCGATGAATGCCATCGGCCTGGCCGCACTGGCCTTGCAGATGGTGGCGCTGCTGTGGCTGCTGGCGCTGGTGATGCTGGCCTTCCAGCCGGACCTGGGTGCGCCGCCGCGCCGCTGGGGCGCCGTGCTGCTGACCGCACTGCCGCTGCAGATGGGCGTGTACCTGGTGCTGCTGCTGCTGTGGTTTGGCGTGGAGATGCTGTGGATCATGCAGGGCTCGCATCCGAACAACCGGGCCGTGCCCGCGCCCGGTGGCCACAACGAGCTGGAGCGCATGGACGACCGCGCGCGCCTGCTCGCCGGCCTGGCCGCCAGTGCCTCGCCCGATGCGCAGCGCCTGCGTGAGCAGGTGGCCCTGTCCGAGCCCATGGGCATCGCGCAGCAGCTGCGCCTGCTGCCGCACACCGGCGAGCTGACGAACGTGAAACCGATGGCGTTCGACGACACGCAGCGCCGCGTGCGCTGGACCTTCAGCCACGACAGCATGCGCCTGCAAGGCCTCAGCCTGGTCGATGGCCGCGCGGCGGGCACGTTGGGCGTAGGCGCGGCAAACGCCGCCTTCCCGGTGCCGGTGCTGCCCATCGGCCGCCAGCCTTTCCTGGCGCAGGGCGACGAGCTGCTGGCGGGCGGCAACACGCTCTACCAGTACGACAGCCTGGCCGGCCGCGTGATGCCGCGCCTGCAGCTGCCGGCCGGCGAGCTGCTGCTGGGCGTCTCGATGCTCGGCGCCCACCTGGGCGCGCTGAGCGACAAGGCGGCCTACATCATCGACGGCCGGCTGCTGCGAAACCCCGGCCAGGGCCTGCTGCAGCCGCGCCAGCGTGTGCCACTGCCCGGCCCCGGCCGCTTCGGCGACCTGAGCGACCTGACGCTGATTGAGCTGGTCGATGGCCACCTGTTCTCCTACAGCTTCACCCGCTTTGCGCATGACCCGCGAGGCGTGCCGCCGTACCAGGTGTTGCTGCGCACCGACGATGCCGGCCAGGTGCAGGAAGTGGCGCGCCGCGCAGTGGGCTTCGACTACCCGGCCTTTTTCCGCTACCGCGCCTGGTGGAGCTCGCCGGTGATGTCGGAGGCGCTTGACCGGGCCCGCGCGCTGCTGGCGCCGCCCGATGCCTTGCGCGCCACCCATCCCGCGCCGGTGCCGCGCGACATCAAGCTGCTGGCCGCAGCCATGAGCCTGCTGGCAGCGCTGGTCGCTGCGTGGCGCGTGCGGCAACTGCCGCTGCGCTGGCCGGCCCGTGCCACCTGGGTCGCCGCTGGCGTGCTGATCGGCTGGCCGGCGCTGGTCAGCCTGTGGCTGCTGGTGCCGCCGGAAGAGGGCGTTGATGCCGCGCCCGAGCCCACGCCACGGCCTGCGCCGCCGCGCGCCCTCGTCGCCTGATTTTCCGCCAGGCCCAGGCCTCTTTCCGATTCGCTTACATCGGCTGCCATCGGCGGGCCGAGGGAGATGCGCATGTCTTCGATCTGCCTCTGGCGCGTGGCGCTGGCCCGTGTTCTGGGCCTGGCTGCGGCCAGCCTCG
Source organism: Ideonella sp. FW305-24 (assembly GCF_058788035.1). NCBI lineage: Bacteria > Pseudomonadati > Pseudomonadota > Betaproteobacteria > Burkholderiales > Sphaerotilaceae > Ideonella > Ideonella sp. FW305-24. Next base: position 365,815 of record NZ_JBYTAI010000006.1, read on the forward strand.
TGCTGGTCACGCTGGCGCATGCCGGCACCGATGCGCCCTTGCGCACCGCCATTGCCGCCGAGCGCGCACGCCCCGCTGCGCCGCTGCATGCGCGGGCCGACTTCCTGCTGCAACCCGCCATCAGCGAAGCCGCGCTGTCGCCGGACGGCCGCACCATCGCCTACCTGCGCGAGCTGGTGCCCGGCCAGCGCGAGCTGTGGTCCCAGCCGGTCGATGGCGGCGCGCCCCGGCGCTGGCTGCAGCGCACCGAGGCGAGTGAACTCGGCTGGTCGCAGGACGGCCGCTGGCTGCTGCTGGCCTCGCCGACACAGCTTTTTGCGCAGGCCATGGCGGGCCAGCCCGGCTCGGGCCTGGTGAGCCCGCTGGGCGGGCGCCTGCAACAGCGCTGGGCCGCGGTGGACCCGACGCGGCCAGCGGCCGTGCTGCTGGTGGTGCAGGCCAGCACCGAGCCTGTCAGCTGGCAGCTGGTGCGCGCGGACATGCATGGCCAGCGCGAGGTGCTGAGGCAGGACGCGCAGCGCCTGGTTGGCTTTGCGCTGGCGCCGGACGGCCGGCTCGCCTGGCTGCAGCGCATCGAGGGCGACGCCTCGGTGATCCACCGTGTGGACCGAAGCGGCGCGCTGATCGAAACGCTGCGCTGCGCCGAACTGCATCGCTGCGGCCTGCTGCCGCGCACCACCGACGCGGGCGACCTGCTGCTGCGCAGCGACCTGCCAGGTTCGCTGCGCGGGCTGCAGCGGCTGGACGCGGCAGGACGCCTGCACCCGATCTACCAAGACCCTCGCGGCGAGGCCGACATCGATGAGCTGGCGCTGGACCCGCTGTCTGCCCAGCCGGTGTTCGCCGACCACCGCAGCACGGCGCCGCTGCTGAGCGGGCTGGGCGCCGAGATGCAGCGCCACGCCGCCGCGCTGCGACGCGCCCTGCCGGGCCGCGTGCTGCGTGTGCAGGTGGGCCGTGGCCCCGGCGCGCGCTGGCTGGTCAGCGAACGTGGCGACAGCTTGCAGGTGCCGCGCTGGCAGTGCTACGACCCCACCAGCGGCCGGCTCAGGCAGGTGCTGGATCTTCCGCCCATCAGCCGGCGCAGCGGCATGCCGGCCACCGCTGTGCCCGAAGTCGCGCTCGCGCACCGCCTGTCGATCCGCTACCGCGCCAGTGACGGCCTGACGGTGCGCGGCTTCCTCAGCCTGCCGTCCGGTGCCGATGCAGCGAAGCTGCCCTTGCTCGCGCTGGTGCACGGCGGCCCCTGGAGCCATGCCAGTGCGGACTACAGCGCCACCGCCCAATTTCTCGCTAACCGCGGCTATGCCGTCTTCGAGCCCAACTACCGCGGTTCCACCGGACTGGGGCGCGACCATGTGCTGGCGGCGCGCGGCGACTACGGCGGCACCGGCCGCGTGCTGCAGGACATTGGCGACGGCGTGCGCTGGCTGCTGGCGCAGGGCGTGGGCGACGCGCAGCGCGTCGGCATCCTCGGCGCGTCGTTTGGCGGCTACGCGGCGCTGGCCGGCGTCACTTTCTCGCCGGATCTCTTCAAGGTCGGCGTGGCCTCGGTGCCGCCGCCGGATTTCAGCTGGGCATTGCGTTCGATCGCCCGCAGCGCCGAGGCCGATGTGGTCTCCGGCTACATGCCGTTCGAGCACTGGCTTTCGCTGCTGCAGCTGGACCCGCGCGACGCTGCGGCGATGGCCAGGCTCGGCGCGCAGTCGCCGCTGGCGCAGGCCGCGAGCTTGCGCCGCCCCGTGCTGCTGATCGCCGGTGGCGAAGACCGGCGCGTGGACCTGAGCGGTGTCATCGACTATGCGGCGCGCCTGAAGGCGCTGGACAAGCCGGTCACGCTGCTGGTCGACCCGCAGGCCGGCCACCGCAATGACGACCCGCTGGGCCGCGAGGCCGCTCTGTACCTGATGGAGCGCCAGCTGCAGCAAAGCCTGGGTGGCCCGCAGCCCGCACCGCCGGATGCGGTGCTGCAGGCCTACCTGGCGCGCAACACACGGCTGGGCGCGGAGATGCCCAGGCTCAGGCCGTGAGCCGTGTCACGCCCGGCAGTTCACAGGCATAGACGGCATTGCGCAGCGCGGCAATGGCCTCGTAGCGCGTGAAGCTGCGGCGCCAGGCCAGCACCACCCGGCGCGTCGGCACCGGTTCGGTGAAGGGCACGTACGCCAGGTGCGCGGTGGGCTCCTTGGGCACGGACAGGCCGGGCACCACCGTCACACCCATGCCCGAGGCGACCATGTGCTTGATGGTTTCCAGCGATGAGCCTTCGAAGCTTTTCTTGATGCCCTCGGTGTCGCTGGAGAAGCGGGCGTATTCCGGGCAGACCTCCAGCACATGGTCGCGAAAGCAGTGGCCGGTGCCCAGCAGCAGCATGGTCTCGCGCTTGAGCTCCTCGGGGCTGATGTGCTCGCGCTGGGCCAGTGCATGGTTGGCCGGCACCGCGACGACAAAAGGCTCGTCGTACAGCGGGGCCACGGCCAGGCCAGTGTCGGGGAAGGGCTCGGCCATCACTGCGCAATCGAGCTCGCCGGTGCGCAGCATGTCCAGCAGCTTGACGGTGAAGTTCTCCTGCAGCATCAGCGGCATCTGCGGCGTCTGCTCGATCGCGTTGCGCACCAGCTCGGGCAGCAGGTAGGGCCCGATGGTGTAGATGATGCCCAGGCGCAGCGGGCCGGCCAGCGGGTCCTTGCCGCGCTTGGCGATCTCGCGGATGCCTTGCGCCTGCTCGATCACGCTCTGCGCCTGGCGCACGATGGATTCGCCCAGTGGCGTCAGGCTGACCTCGCTGCTGCCGCGCTCGAAGATCTTCACGTCCAGCTCTTCTTCGAGCTTCTTGATCGCCACCGACAGCGTGGGTTGCGAGACATGGCAGGCCTCTGCGGCGCGGCCGAAATGGCGCTCGCGGGCAACGGCGACGATGTAGCGCAGCTCGGTCAGGGTCATGCCCGGATTGTGACGAGGAATGCGCTGTTGCCACGCGCACGCAAAAAAGCCGCCGGGCCAGGCTGGCCTCGGCGGCACAAGGCTGGCGCGCGGGCAGGCCTCCGAAGAGGTCTGCCCCGACCACGCGCCAACGGACTCAAGCGGTGCGAAGCGCCTCGTCGTTCAGGGACGGTTCACGGCCGTCCAGGCGGCGGCAACGGCCAGCGACTCGGGCGAGCCGGCGCCGTACAGGTCCTCGGCGGCCTTGATGGTGTCGGCGCGGGCCATGGCATGGGTTTCGGTCGAGACCATGTAGACGGTCAGCGCGCGGTACCAGATCTTGGCGGCCTTGTCGCGGCCGATGCCGGTCAGGCTGCCGTTGCCGGTGGCCTTCACCGTGTCACCGGTGGTGCAGGTCTTGGAAGCCGGGAAGGTGGCCGATGCCGTGCCTTCGGCCAGCAGGAAGAAGAAGTGGTTGCTGACGCCGGACGAGTAGTGCGGGTTCAGGTTACCCACGCCCTGGTACCAGCAGTCGGCGGAAATGTTGTCCTTGCTCGGCTGGTAGAGGTAGCGCAGCACCGTGCCGGGCTTCTTCATGATCATCTCGCCCAGCGTGTAGTCGCCCGGGTCGCCGGCATTGTTCGCGTAGAACTCGACCATGGTGCCCAGGATGTCCGAGCTGCTCTCGTTCAGGCCGCCGGATTCGTCGCCGTAGATCAGGTCCGCGGTGCGCGAGGTCACGCCGTGCGTCATCTCATGGCCGGCCACGTCCAGGGCCACCAGCGGCTTGAACTGGATGAAGCCGTCGCCGTACATCATGCAGAAGCACTCGTCGTCCCAGTAGGCGTTGTCCACGCGCGTGCCGAAGTGCACGCGCGAGTGGGCGCCGTTGCCGTCGTCGGCAATGCCGTTGCGGCCCATGACCTTCTTGTAGAAGTCCCAGGTCATGTTCTGGCCGTAGGCGGCATCGGCGGCCACGGTCTGGCGGTCGGTCTTGGTGCTGTCGCCCCAGACGTTGTCGGTGGCCGTGAACACCGTCTCGGTGTCCTGCGTGCCATTCATGTCCACCATGTAGTGGTTGCCGCGGGTGTTGTCCTGCAGCGTGTACTTGGTGCCCTTCTTGTTGACCGTGTCGTGCAGCGGCACGGTGCCGTAGTACAAGGCCTTGCCGGTGCCCTTGTCGTCGGCGCTGTGGATCTCGTTCCAGCGTTCCAGCAGGCTCGCCTGGTGCGCATCGATGATCACCCGCATGCGGGCCGGGCCGCCGGCTTCGTCATGACCCAGCACCGTCACGTCCCAGGCCAGCTTGGGCTGGCCATTGCGGGCATAGACCACCAGCTGGCGCGAGCGGACAGCGCTGTCTGCCACGCCCGAGGTTTTCAGCGCCAGGGCTTCGGCCGCGGTGCCGGACAGGGTGGGCTCGACCGCCAGGTCCAGCCGGCGCTGCGGCGCCTGCGACAGGCCGCTGAACTCGCCGCCGGGGCCGCTGTGCACGACCAGGTCGCCGCCAATGACCGAGAGGTGGCGGAAGGCGCGCTTGAAGCGCACGTGCTCGCTGCCGTCGGCGTCGACGATCAGGTCGGTGGCCTGGTAGTCGTCGTTGCCGGTGGCGCGCACGGCAGCAAAGGCGCTGCCGTTCAGATGGGCCAGCGCGCGCTGCACGGCGGGGTGGTCAGGCTGCGGCATTGCGGCCTGGGCCATCTGGGCGGACAGCAGCGCGGCGACGCCAGCGACGGTGGCGCGCAGGATGGCGCTGGAAGGGGCGGTGGGTTTCATCGAACAAGCTTTCCAGAGGAGGCCGGCGCTGCAGTGTGGGCAACTTCCCCGGCCGGGGACCATGGGCACAAAGGCATTGCCGGACACTGCGGACCTCGAAAAGCCCGGCGTGCAGCGGCACACAGCGGCACAGAGCAAACCAGACAGATCAATGTGCCGTGGTTGTGAATGTAGTGTTAATAGTATTTTGAGAATATCTTCAAACGTGGGGTGTGACAAAGAAAAGCCGCCGTGGCGAAGGGCCAGCGGCGGCTGTCAGGTTTTGTTCAGATTCACGGGGCACACGGCGACCTTGGGCCGCCGCACACGCCGGCAAATCAATTCATCACGAGCGGTTGACGGCCGCCCAGGCGGCCTTCACTGCGGTCACTTCGGCCGAGCTCGCGCCGTACAGGTCGGTTGCGGCGCTGATGGACGCAACACGGGCCGCAGCGTAGTCGGTGCTGGAGGTCATGTAGACGGTCAGCGCGCGGTACCAGATCTTGGCGGCCTTGTCGCGGCCGATGCCGGTCAGGCTGCCCGTGCCGCTGGCAACTCGCGTGTCGGTCGACTTGCAGGTCGGCGACGGCGAGCCGGCGCTGGTGCCTTCGGCCAGCAGGTAGAAGAAGTGGTTGGCCACGCCGGACGAATAGTGCACGTCCAGGGTGCCGACGCCGCTGTACCAGCAGTCGGCCGAGGCGCCATCCTTGCTCGGCTTGTCCATGTAGCGGATCACGCCGCCCTTGACGAAGATTTCTTCGCCGATGGTGTAGTCCGGCGTGTCGTTCGGGTTGTTGGCGAAGAACTCCACCATCGTGCCGAAGATGTCCGAGGTGCCTTCGTTCAGGCCGCCGGATTCGCCGGAGTAGATCAGGCCGGCGGTGCGCGAGGTCACGCCGTGCGTCATCTCGTGGCCGGCCACGTCCAGCGCGGTCAGCGGGTAGTAGCTCTTGCCACCGTCGCCGTCGCCATAGGTCATGCAGAAGCAGTCATCGCTCCAGAAGGCGTTGACGTAGTTCTTGCTGTAGTGAACCCGCGAACGCGCGCCGGCGCCGTCGTCGGCAATGCCATTGCGGCCGAAGGTGGCCTTGTAATAGTCCCAGGTCATGTTCTGACCGTAGGCGGCATCGGCCGCAGCGGTGGCGGCATTGGCCAAGGTGCCGTCGCCAAAGGTGGCGGTGCTGCTCTTGACGGCCGTTTCCTTGCGCTTGCCGTTGCCCATCGAGACGGTGCTGTGGCCACCGCGGGTCGCGTCGGTCAGCGTGTAGACGCCGCGGGCGTTCTTGTCGGCGTGCAGCGGCACGCTGCCGCTGAACAAGGTCTTGCCGGTGACGGTGGCGTCGGCGGTTTCGATCTCGTCCCACTGGTCCAGCAACTGCTTGCCATGGGCGCTGACGATCAGGTGCGTGCGGCTGGGGGTTGCGTCGGCGCGGTTGCCGGTGACCAGCACTTCCCAGGCCAGTTGCGGCTTGCCGTTGCGGGCGAAAACCACCAGCTGCTTGCTGGCGACGGCGCCGTTCTTGTGCTCGAAGCGGCCCTTGGCGAACTCGCTGGCGGCATTGCCGGCCAGCGTTGGCGTGGTGTCCAGGTGCAGCGCGCCGGCCAGCGGCTGGCTCATGCCGCGCAGCGCGCCTTGGGCATCGCTGTGCACCACCAGGTCGCCACCGATCACGCGCAGGCCGCGGAACTTGCGGTCGAAGCGCACGTGCTCGGTGCCATCGGCGTCGACGATCAGGTCACGCGCGACAAATTCGTCCTGGCTGGCGGCCAGGCTCGTGGCACCGCCCAGGTGGGCCAGCGCACGCTGCACGGCGGCATGGTCCGCAGCCGGTTGGGCAGCCAGGGCAGCTTGACCCAGGCAAACGGCGAGTGCGGCCGCAGCCACCAGGCGAAGAGAGTGAGACTTCATGAAACAAACTGCTTTCTGTTCCGACGCGGAATTCGGGCCGCAAAAAAGGCCCAGACAGGGCCCCCATGAACTCAGTGTCAGCAGATGCACCGCTTTGGTGTATCCCACGAACGCGGGGTTGGCCTGGTGCACGGGCGGAACGAATGCACAAAAAGAAGCCGCCCGGTTGGGGCGCTGCAGTTCGCAGCGCCCCAACCGGGCGGCGATGAAGCGCAGGCCACCAGGCCTGCGCTTGCAATCCCAGGGGATCAGTTGCGGTTGACGGCGGTCCAGGCGGCCTTGACGGCGGCGATTTCGGTCGCGCCGTACAGGTCGGTCGCGGCGCTGATGGTGGCAGCGCGAGCACCGGCGAAGTTGGTGGTCGAGGTCATGTACACGGTCAGCGCGCGGTACCAGATCTTGGCGGCCTTGTCGCGGCCGATGCCGGTCAGCGTGCCGGTGCCGGTGGCGGTCTTCTTGTTGCCCGAAACGCAGGTCTTGGACGGCACGCCGGCGGTGGTGCCTTCAGCCAGCAGGAAGAAGAAGTGGTTGGCCACACCGGACGAGTAGTGCACGTCGATCAGACCGACTGCCGGGTAGAAGCAGTCAGAGGACGCGCCATCCTTGTTCGGCTGGTACATGTAGCGCAGGGCCTGGCCGCTGCCGGCCGGGTACAGCTCTTCGCCGATCAGGTAGTCGCCGACGTCATTGGCGTTGTTGGCGTAGTACTCGACCATGCTGCCCATGATGTCGGAGGTCGCTTCGTTCAAGCCACCCGACTGGCGAGAATAGACTAGGCCGGCGGTGCGCGAGGTCACACCGTGGGTCATTTCGTGGCCGGCCACGTCCAGCGAGACCAGTGGCGTGAAGGAGTTGCCGTCACCGTAGGTCATGCAGAAGCAGCTGTCGTCCCAGAAGGCGTTGTCGTAATTGCTGCTGTAGTGCACGCGCGAACGGGCACCGGCGCCGTCGTCGGCAATGCCGTTGCGGCCGAAGGTCGTCTTGTAGTAATCCCAGGTCATGTTCTGACCGTAGGCGGCGTCGGCGGCCACGGTCTGGCCGTCGGACTCGGCGTTGTTGCCCCAGACGTTGTCGGTCGCGGTGTAGATCGTCTCGGTCGACGTGCCGTTGTTCATGCTGACCACGTAGTGGCTGCCACGGGTCAGGTCACGCAGCGTGTAGGTGCTGCCGCTCAGGTCGTCATGCAGCGTCACGTTGCCCGAGTACAGGGTCTTGCCGCTGCCGGTGTTGTCGGCGGTGTGGATGTCGTCCCAGCGGTCCAGCAGCTTCTTGCTGGTGGCGCTGATGATCAGGTGGGCTTCGCTCGGGGTGCCGTCGGCACGCACGCCGCTGACCTTCACGTCCCAGGCCAGCGTCGGCTTCGTGTCACGCGCGAAGACCACCAGTTCCTTGTTCTTCACCGTGCCGCCAGCGCCGAATTCGGCTTGCGCAGCCTTGGCCGCCAGCTTGGCATCGACCTTGGGCGACAGGTCGATCTGAACCATTTGCGCCAGCGTCTGGCTGACGCCGCGGAAGCTGCCGTCGCCGGCGCTGTGCACGACCAGGTCGCCACCGATCACGCGCAGGCCGTTGTGGCTGCGGTCGAAGCGCACATGCTCGGCGCCGTCGGCGTCGACGATCAGGTCACGGGCGACGAAGGCGTCCGAGCCCGACGAGTGCGCGGCGGCGAAGCCGGTGCCACTCAGGTGCGAGAGTGCGCGTTGCACGGCCGGGTTGTCGGCGGTGGGCTTGGCGGCGATGGCGGATTGGCCCAGGCACACGGCCATGGCGGCAGCGGCGACCAGGCGAAGAGAGGCGAGCTTCATGACGTGAGTTACTTTCTTGCTGACTAGCCGGCTGGTGGCCGGTGCGGCGGTGCCGCGTATTGGGACGGGCCTGTAGGCCCAAGGGAAAAACAGTGTGTGAGGAGGCACCTGAACAGACCATCCCTCAGGTAAGGGGCAGGGTCTGCCCGGGGGCGGCAGCTCCACAGCAAGAAAAGGGCCGGGCCCTTTCGAGCCCGGCCCTTTTCAGGGGACAAGGCGCCCGTCAGGGCGCGTCGGTTCAGCTGCGGTTAACGGCGGTCCAGGCGGCCTTGACGGCGGCCACTTCGGCCGAGTTCGCGCCATACAGGTCGGTCGCGGCGCTGACGGTGGCCACGCGCGCATCGGCGTAGTCGGTGCTGGAGGTCATGTAGACGGTCAGCGCGCGGTACCAGATCTTCGAGGCCTTGTCGCGGCCGATGCCGGTCAAGGTGGCGCTGCCGGAAGCGACCTTCTTGTCGCCCTTGACGCAGGTCTTGGACGGCGAGCCGGCGGTCGTGCCTTCGGCCAGCAGGAAGTAGAAGTGGTTGGCCACGCCGGACGAGTAATGCACGTCGATCAGGCCGACCGTCGCGTAGAAGCAGTCAGCCGAGGCGCCGTCCTTGCTCGGCTGGTACATGTAGCGCAAGGCCTTGCCGCTGCCTGCCGGGTAGAGCTCTTCGCCGATCAGGTAGTCGCCGACGTCATTGGCATTGTTGGCGTAGTACTCGACCATCGTGCCCATGATGTCCGACGTGCCTTCGTTCAGGCCGCCCGACTGGCGCGAATAGACCAGGCCGGCGGTGCGCGAAGTCACGCCGTGGGTCATTTCGTGGCCGGCCACGTCCAGCGAGACCAGCGGCGTGAAGGTGTTGCCGTCGCCGTAGGTCATGCAGAAGCAGCTGTCGTCCCAGAAGGCGTTGTCGTAGTTGCTGCTGTAGTGCACGCGCGAACGGGCGCCGGCGCCGTCGTCGGCGATGCCGTTGCGGCCGAAAGTCGTCTTGTAGAAGTCCCAGGTCATGTTCTGACCGTAGGCCGCGTCGGCGGCGGCGGTCTCGGTGCTGGCTTCGGTGCTGTCGCCCCAGACGTTGTCGCTGCCGGTGAAGATGGTCTCGGTCGAGGTGCCGTTGCCCATGCTGACCACGTAATGGTTGCCCCGGGTCGCGTCCTTCAGCGTGTAGGTGCTGCCGCTCAGGTCGGCATGCAGCTTGACCTTGCCGGAGTACAGCGTCTTGCCGTTGCCCACCGCGTCCGCGGTGTGGATGTCGTCCCAGCGGTCCAGCAGCTTCTTGCTGGTGGCGCTGATGATCAGGTGGGCTTCGCTCGGGGTGCCGTCGGCACGCACGCCGCTGACCTTCACGTCCCAGGCCAGCGTCGGCTTCGCGTCACGCGCGAAGACCACCAGTTCCTTGTTCTTCACCGTGCCGCCAGCGCCGAATTCGGCTTGCGCAGCCTTGGCCGCCAGCTTGGCATCGACCTTGGGTGACAGGTCGATCTGGATCATGCGGCTCTGCATCTGGCTCACGCCGCGGAAGCTGCCGTCGCCAGCGCTGTGCACGACCAGGTCGCCACCGATCACACGCAGGCCGTTGTGGCTGCGGTCGAAGCGCACATGCTCGGCGCCGTCGGCGTCGACGATCAGGTCACGGGCGACAAAGGCGTCTGCGCCGGACGAATGGGCGGCTGCGAAAGCGGCACCGCCCAGGTGCGCCAGCGCGCGTTGCACGGCCGGGTTGTCGCCCGTGGGCTTGGCGGCAAAGGCGGACTGACCGAGGCAGACAGCCATGGCCGCAGCAGCGACCAGGCGAAGAGAGACGAGCTTCATGAAGTGGGTGACTTTCTTGCTGACGAGCCGGCGGATGGCCGGGTGCGGCGGCGCCGCATGACGAGAGGGCCGGTGAGCCCCGAAAAGGCTTGCACGCGCCCCAAAACAGTTCATGGGATTGACATCCGTCTCTGCTTTGAAGATATGCAATGCATATGTAGCAAGAAAAAGGCCAGGCCCTTTCGGGTCTGGCCTTGTGACGGCTCAGTGTTGGCAGCGCGCGAGCCGCGCTGCCAATGACCAGCTGCGCGCAGGCGCTCAGCTGCGGTTGACGGCGGTCCAGGCGGCCTTGACGGCGGCCACTTCGGCCGAGCTTGCACCGTACAGGTCGGTTGCCGCGCTGATGGTCGCGGTGCGGGCGCCGGCGTAGTTGGTGCTGGCGGTCATGTAGACCGTCAGCGCGCGGTACCAGATCTTCGCAGCCTTGTCGCGGCCGATACCGGTGAGCGTACCGGTGCCGGTGGCCGTCCTGGTGTTGCCCGAGACGCAGGTCTTGGACGGCGAACCGGCGGTCGTGCCTTCGGCCAGCAGGAAGTAGAAGTGGTTGGTCACACCGGACGAGTAGTGCACGTCCAGGTTGCCCACGCCGGAGTACCAGCAGTCGGCCGAGGCGCCGTCCTTGCTCGGCTGGTACATGTAGCGCAGCGGGGTGCTGCTCAGCTCTTCGCCGATGGTGTAGTCGCCCGGATCGTTGCTGTTGGCAGCGTAGTACTCGACCATCGTGCCCATCACGTCGGACGTGCCTTCGTTCAGGCCGCCGGATTCACCCGAGTAGGTCAGGTTGGCGGTGCGCGAGGTCACGCCGTGCGTCATCTCGTGGCCGGCCACGTCCAGCGAGACCAGCGGCGTGAAGCTGTTGCCGTCGCCATAGGTCATGCAGAAGCAGCTGTCGCTCCAGTAGGCATTGTCGTAGTTGCGGCTGTAGTGCACCCGCGAGTAGGCGCCCTTGCCGTCGTTGGCAATGCCGTTGCGGCCGAAGGTGTTCTTGTAATAGTCCCAGGTCATGTTCTGACCGTAGGCCGCGTCTGCGGCCACCGTCTGCGTGTCGGACTCGGCGTTGTTGCCCCAGACGTTGTCGGTGGCGGTCATCAGCGTCTCGCGGCGGGTGCCGTTGTTCATCGAGACGACGTAATGGCTGCCGCGGGTCAGGTCGCGCAGGGTATAGGTGCTGCCGGACAGGTCGTCATGCAGCGTGACGTTGCCCGAGTACAGCGTTTTGCCGGAGCCGACGTTGTCGGCGGTGTGGATGTCGTCCCACTTGTCCAGCAGCTTCTTGCTCGACGCGCTGAGGATCAGGTGCGCCTCGCTGGGCGTGCCGTCTGCCTGGGTGCCGCTGACGAGCACGTCCCAGGCCAGTTGCGGCTTGCCGCTGCGGGCGTAGACCACCAGTTCCTTGCTTTGCACAGCGCCGTCCCGGTGCGGGAACAGCGCCAGCGCGGCCTTGCCGGCGTGCTCGCTGGCGACCTTGGGCACCAGGTCGACCTGGACCATGCGGCTCAGCGTCTGACTGATGCTGCGGAAGCTGCCGTCGGCACCGCCGTGCACCACCAGGTCGCCGCCGATCACGCGCAGGCCGTTGTGGCTGCGGTCGAAGCGCACGTGCTCGGCGCCGTCTTCGTCGACGATCAGGTCACGGGCAACGTAGCTGTCCGAACCCGAGGCGTGTGCGGCGGCAAAGCCGGTGCCGCTCAGGTGGGCCAGTGCACGCTGCACGGCGGGGTGGTCGGCGGCAGGGGCCGCGGCCTGGGCGGGCGCAGCCATCGAGAAGGCCACGACAGCCATGGCAATGGCATTGAACGCGAAAGTCTTCATGAGTCCGATTTCCTTGTGGGTAGTTTTTTTGCGGCCCGAAGTCGGCGGATCGTCGACTTCGGGCCGCGACGCAGTGTCGGGCTCTGTTTCAGCGCGATGACATCCCTTGAACAGGGGGAGGTGTCAGAACTGACAGGTCGGGTCAACCCCTCTTGCGGGGGAGCGGTTGACCCTCAGGCCTTCAGGAAATCGGCCTTGCTGCCCAGCCAGCGGGCCACTTGCGCCCGGGCGGCGGCAGGGTGGTGATCCAGCAGCCAAGGCGCCGCCTGGCGGGCCCTTGCCAGCAGCGGTGCGTCCTCCGCCAAGTCGGCAAAACGCAACAAGGCATCGCCCGATTGGCGCGCGCCCATGAACTCGCCCGGCCCGCGGATCTCCAGGTCGCGCCGCGCGATCTCGAAACCGTCCCCGGTTTCCACCATCGCCTTGAGCCGCTGCTTGCCGGTCTCGGACAGCGGCGAGCTGTACAGCAGCACGCAGATGCTGGCCACTTCGCCACGACCCACGCGGCCACGCAGCTGGTGCAGCTGCGCCAGGCCGAAGCGCTCGGCATGCTCGATCACCATCAGGCTGGCGTTCGGCACGTCCACGCCAACCTCGATCACCGTGGTCGCCACCAGCACGGCGGTCTGCCCACTGGCGAAGCGGGCCATCACTTCGGCCTTCTCGGTGGGCGCCAGCCGGCCGTGGATCAGGCCGACCGCCACGCCTGGCAGCGCATCGCTCAGTTCCTGGTGCGTGTCGGTCGCATTGGCCAGTTCCGAGAGCGGCTTGCCGCGCCCGTCGCCCTCGGCTTCGGATTCCTCGATCAGCGGGCAGACCCAGTACACCTGCCGGCCGCGCGCCACCTCCTCGGCAATGCGCGCCATCACCTCGTCGCGCCGGCCTTCGCCGAAGACCTTGGTCAGGATGGGCGTGCGGCCGGGCGGCAGCGCGTCGATGGTCGAGACCTCCAGGTCGGCGAAGTAAGTCATCGCCAGCGTGCGCGGGATGGGCGTGGCGCTCATCATCAGCAGGTGTGGCTCCAGCGCTGGGCTGCCCGGACCGCGCTCGGTGCGCAGCTTGCGCCGCAGCGCCAGCCGCTGGGCCACGCCGAAGCGGTGCTGTTCGTCGACGATGGCCAGCCCCAGCCGCGCGAACTGCACGTCGTCCTGGATCACCGCATGCGTGCCGACGATCAGCTTCGCCTCGCCGCTGGCCACCCGTTCCAGCATTTCGCGCCGGCCCTTGCCCTTGCGGCTGCCGGTCAGCCAGGCGACGGTGATGCCCAGCGGCTGCAGCCACTGCACCAGCTTGACGAAATGCTGCTCGGCCAGGATCTCGGTGGGTGCCATCAGCGCGCATTGCCAGCCAGCGTCCATCGCGACCGCGGCGGCGAGTGCGGCCACCACTGTCTTGCCCGAACCCACGTCACCCTGCAGCAGGCGGTGCATCGGCTGCGGCTTGGCCAGGTCGGCGGCAATCTCCTGGCTGACACGCTGCTGCGCGTCGGTCAGCCCCCAGGGCAACACCGCCAGCAGCCGCTCGTGCAGGCCGCCGGGCAGCGCCTGCATCACCGGCGCCGCCAGCCGTGCGCGTTCGCGGCGCGACTGCATCTGCGAGAGCTGCTGCGCCAGCAGTTCCTCGAACTTCAGCCGCTGCCAGGCCGGGTGGCTGTGGTCCTCCAGCGTGGCCAGGCTGGCCGAGTCTGGCGGGTGGTGCAGGAACTGTAGCGCCGCGCGCAGCGAAGGCAGGCCGGGCGGCAGCACGCTGGCGGGCAGCAGCTCGTCCAGCGGCGCGCGTGAGAGACCGGCCGCCACCGCCTTGCGCAGGTAGGCTTGCGGCAGCTGCGCGCCGGCCGGGTACACAGGGGTCAGCGCGGCCGCCAGCGGCGTGTGTTCGTCCACCGCCTTGAAGGTCGGGTGCACCATCTCGCGGCCGAAGAAGCCGCCACGCAATTCGCCACGCACGCGCACCCGCTGGCCCGTCGCCAGCGTCTTCTGGTGCGAGGGGTAGAAGTTGACGAAGCGCAGCACCAGCTCGTCGCCCGCGTCGTCATGCAGCCGTGCCACCAGCTGCCGCCGCGGCCGGAAGTCAACGCGGCATTCGACGATCTGCCCCTCGACCTGCGCTGTCTGCCCCGGCTGCAGCGCGGCAATCGCGCTCAGCCTGGTTTCGTCCTCGTAGCGCAGCGGCAGGTGCAGCGCCAGCGCCAGCGGAGTGTCCAGCCCCATGCGGTCCAGCGCCTTGGCCGGCGCGCTGCGCAGGTCGGCCTTCGAGGCCGGCTTGGCGTCCCCCGAGGCAGCGCCGTTCGGGGCATCGGTGGCAGGGCTGGCGGCTGGTGAACGCGGCATGGCCGGCATTCTCGCGTGACATCGCGCCCGCGCAGGTCCGCCCGTCCGGGCTCGGGTTCCCCCTGGGGTTCTCTTTTCTGACACAAAAAAGAGGCACCCACTTGCAGTTCCCGCCTGCAAACCGCGGCCGCCGGCAGCGACAATTACGCCAGCGCCAAGACAAGGTTTCGCCCGCAAATCGCGGGGGCCGTCAGGCGCTGCTCGAACAAACTGGACAGGTATGGTTGCCTTGCGTGTGATGGGTCGTTTGGTAGGTCGCTTGCTGTTGGGCCTGGCGCTGGTGCTGAGCGTGGCCGTGGGCCTGGCCTGGTCCTGGGACCATTCGGACAGTGCCGCGGCAGTCGCTGCCAGCGCCGACCCCAACAGCGCTTCGCGCTGAGACTTCACGCCGTGGCGGGCCTTGCGAACATCTCCGCATCGCCGCCCGGGCATCGGATGGGACAATCGGCCCATGTCCAGCTTTGAAGGCCAGTCAAGCCTGCAAGCCATGCCCCTGATCGAAGCCTCTTCCCTTGCCGGCGCCCCGGCGCCCCGCCAGTTCACGCTGGCCGACTTCGACTTCCCGCTGCCACCCGAGCTGGTGGCACAGCATCCGGCGGCCGAGCGCAGTGCCTCGCGCCTGCTCGACGGTCGCGGCGACACGCCGGTCGACCGCATCTTCCGCGAGCTGCCCGCGCTGCTTTCGCCGGGCGACCTGCTGGTCTTCAACAACACCCGCGTGCTCAAGGCCCGCCTGCATGGCGAGAAGGCCACCGGCGGCAGCGTCGAGGCGCTGGTCGAGCGGGTGCTGCCTTACGACCACGCGGCCGCTGGCCCCGGTGAAGTGCTGGCCCACCTGCGCGCCAGCAAGTCACCCAAGCCCGGCAGCACCGTGCGCCTGGGCACCGACCGCAGCGAGGGCTTCGAAGCCGAGGTGCTGGGCCGCGGCGGGCCGGACGGCTCGTTGTTCCACCTGCGCTGGCCGGGCGACCCGCTGGCGCTGCTGGAGCGCCACGGTCACGTGCCGCTGCCGCCCTACATCACGCACGAGGACGCAGCCGAAGATGCCGAGCGCTACCAGACCGTGTTCGCCAACAAGCCCGGCGCCGTCGCCGCACCCACCGCCGCGCTGCATTTCGACGCCGCCGTGCTGGCCGCGCTGGCCGCCCGCGGCGTGGCGACCACCGAGGTCACGCTGCACGTTGGCGCCGGCACTTTCCAGCCGGTGCGCACCGAGAACCTGGCCGAGCACAAGATGCACAGCGAGTGGTTCGAGGTGCCGCAAACCACGGTGGACGCGATTGCCCGCACCCGCGCCGCTGGTGGCCGCATCGTTTCGGCGGGCACCACCACGCTGCGCGCGCTCGAATCTGCCGCGCGGCAGACCGGCAGCCAGCGCGGCATCGACCACGCCTGCAGCGGCGACACCGACATCTTCATCACGCCCGGCTTCCAGTTCCGCGTGGTGGACCGCCTGGTCACCAACTTCCACCTGCCCAAGAGCACGCTGATGATGCTGGTCAGCGCCTTTGCCGGCCACGAACACATCATGGCGCTCTACCGCCACGCCGTCGAAGCGCGCTACCGCTTCTTCAGCTACGGCGACGCGATGCTTTTGGATCGTCGGTAGATTGGGGCACCCGGCTTTGCGGGTACGCAAAGCCACCCGCCGAGCGGGTTGCGCGGTCGCCTTGGGGCGGCCCGGCGCCGACCGAGTGGGCACCCGGTTCGGCGGGTGCGCACAGTCGCCTGCGGCGTTGCGGCCGGCTTGACCCAGCGCAAGCCGCTGCGGCCGGCCAGCCCCTAAGGTGCCGCATGCCTTCCCGTCTTGCCGTTCTCTCCTGCGCCGCTGCTGCAATGGCGCTCGCCGCCTGCACCCTGCCACCGGCCGGGCCGGTGCAACCTGCCGCGGTCGCGCCAGTTGTCGCGGCACCAGCCCCGGAGGCCAATCTCGACCTGGCGATGCTGCGACTCGCCGAGCGCAGCGGCTGCACCGCCTGCCATCAGGTGGACCGTCCTGTGCCGGATGAAGAGGAAGCGGTTCCGGCGCCCCGGCCGCCGGTCGGACCTTTCTGGCGCGACGTGGCCAACCGTTACCGCGACCAGCCGTCGGCTTTGCAGCGCCTGAGCGCCAGCGTGTCAGGTGGCTCGCGTCCCCAGGCGCCGCACTGGCGCGACGTGGCCGGCTTGTCGATGCCGCCCAACCGCCCGCTGGCCTCCAGCGAGGAGGTGCAGCAACTGGTCCGCTGGATCCTGGCCCTGCCCGAAACCCCGCCGGAGCCGTAGCGCGGCGATGGCGTTCATCCCTCGCTGTGGATCCACGCCGTCCAGTTCGCCTCACCGGCCCCGGTGAACTTCAGCACCCGCGAGTTCGCCTCGCGCCGCGCCCAGCCCAGCGACAGCACCCGGTCCAGCACGGCCGCGCCGAGCGCGCCACCCAGGTGATGCCGCCGTTCGCTCCAATCCATGCAGCTGCGGCACAGCGGCCGGCGCTGCGCCTGAAGTGCTGAAAGCGCCAGCCCGAGCCGGCCGAACAAGGCAGTCGCTCCGGGCGCTAGTGGCAACACCCCGTTCCCCTCCGGCAGCAGCCCGCGCTGGCGCAAGCCCAGCATCAGCTGCACGCCGCGCTCGCCGGCCAGATGGTCATAACAGACCCGCGCTTCGCGCAGCGCCGGCTCCTTCGGTCCTGGCCGCAGCCGCTTCGCACCACTGCGCGTGGCCACGCCCATCAGGCTTTCGAGCAGCTGGGCCACGTCGGGGTCGGCCAAGCGGAAATAGCGGTGCCGGCCTTGCGCGCTGACGACCAGCAACTGCGCTTCGACCAAGCGCGCCAGGTGCGCGCTCGCCGTCGCCTTGCCAACGCCCGCGCGCTGCGCCAGCTCGGTGGCGGTCAACGCCTGCCCGGCCATCAGCGTGGCCAGCATCTCGGCACGTGTCGGGTCGCCGATCAAGGCGGCCACACGGGCAATCGGTGGCCCGTCAGCCATGGCAATGGATTGCGCTCATGGTTCGATCGTAGGCGAATCGTGCCCGACTGAAAAGCACGCACAGTGGCGTCACCGTCTGATTGACCCCGAGGAGCCTCCATGGCCGTGACCTGTTTCATCCGCTACGAAATCGACCCGTTCCAGCGCGAAGCCTTCACCGCTTACGCCCAGGCCTGGGGCCGCATCATTCCCCGTTGCGGCGGGCAGCTGGTCGGCTACTTCCTGCCCTGCGAAGGTAGCAACCACGAGGCCTGGGGCCTGATCTCGTTCGAAGACCTGGCCGCTTACGAGCGCTACCGCACCCGCCTGAAAGCCGACCCCGAAGGCCGCGCCAACTTCGAGTCGGCCCAGCGTGGGCGCTTCATCCTGCGTGAGTGGCGGACGTTTTGCGAAGGTGTGCCGGGGACGTTGAATCGGTCTGCGGAAATGACTTCGTGATGGCCGTTCACGACCTGGGGTCGGCATGGGATCAGGCCGGCGGGACGCTGTTCCGCTCATGTCCCCCAACTTCGGCTGCGCCGAAGTTTCCTCCTTTACTTCGCTGCACAGCATCCCACCACCCTGATCTGGCGCGGTGTTTTGGCTGTTCGACCGTGAAACCCCAAGACCGTGGAGTTCCAAGGACGGCGGGTGGCCGGCGCAGTGAAGTAAAGGAGGAGGCCGAAGGCCGGGGGACATGAACGGAGCCGGCCACCCGTTGGCCTTGGCCACTGAAACCTAGTCAGTCAGTCAGCCAGCACAACTTTCCCTGACCCGCTTCTTCCAATCGAAGCTTCAAGGCCTCCGAAGCAGACGCCAGTACCGAGAAGTGCAGCACCACGCCGTCACCGTGCCCTGCGTCGAGCAAAGAAGCACCGGCCAGGTCCAGCTCCCGCCGAAAGCGCCCCTCCAGTGCGTACGGCACCTCGCAGCGCCATTCGATGCGCTTTTGCAGCGGCGTCTTCTCGGCGCCCAACAAGGCTTGCGCCACCGCGTCGGTGTAGGCGCGCACCAGGCCGCCAGCGCCCAGCTTCACGCCGCCGAAATAGCGCACCACGCTGGCCATCACGCCTTCCAGGTCCTGGTGGCGCAGCACGTCCAGCATCGGCCGACCGGCGGTGCCACCGGGTTCGCCATCATCATTGGCGGCTGACTGGCCGCCGGCCATCAGGGCCCAGCAGACGTGGTTGGCACCGGGATGCTGGGCACGCAGTTCCGCCACGCGGGCGACCGCTGCGGCGCGGTCGGCCATCGGTTCCACGCAGGCGATGAAGCGGCTTTTCTTGATCACCAGCTCGTGATGCACCGGCTGGTTCAGGCTGAAGGGCATGGGTGCATTGTCCCGCCAGCAGGCCAGCGCCCACCCGCGAGACCGGGTGCCCCACTGCGCGACAATCCCCGGATGCTCCAGTTCGAACTGCTCAAGACCGACGGCCATGCCCGCCGCGGCCGGCTGACGCTCAACCACGGCGTGGTCGAGACGCCGATCTTCATGCCGGTGGGCACTTACGGCACCGTCAAGGGCGTGCTGCCACGCTCGCTGCACGACATGGGCGCGCAGATCATCCTGGGCAACACCTTCCACCTGTGGATGCGGCCCGGGCTGGACGTGATGGCCAGCTTCGGCGGCCTGCATGGCTTCGAGAACTGGCACAAGCCGATCCTGACCGACTCCGGCGGCTTCCAGGTCTGGTCGCTCGGCGAGATGCGCAAGATCACCGAGGAAGGCGTGAAGTTCGCGTCACCGGTCAATGGCGACAAGCTGTTCCTCACGCCGGAAGTCTCGATGCAGATCCAGACGGTGCTGAACTCCGACATCGTCATGCAGTTCGACGAGTGCACGCCTTACGAAACCAAGGGCCACCGCACGACCGAGAAGGAAGCGCAGGTCTCGATGGAGCTGAGCCTGCGCTGGGCCAAGCGCTCGCAGGCCGAGTTTGCCAAGCTGCAGAACCCGAACGCGCTGTTCGGCATCGTGCAGGGCGGCATGTTCGAAAACCTGCGTGAAGCCTCGCTGAATGCGCTGGTCGAACTGGACCTGCCGGGCTATGCGATTGGCGGTGTCAGCGTCGGCGAGCCCAAGGACGAGATGCTGCGCATCATGGCGCACACGCCGCATTTGCTGCCGGCCCACAAGCCGCGCTACCTGATGGGCGTGGGCACGCCGGAAGACCTGGTCGAAGGCGTGGTCTGCGGCGTGGACATGTTCGACTGCGTGATGCCCACCCGCAACGCCCGCAACGGTCACCTCTTCACCCGCTTCGGCGATTTGAAGATCCGCAACGCGCGCCACAAAAGCGACCACCGGCCGATCGACGAAAGCTGCAGCTGCTATGCCTGCGCGGGCGACGCGAATGTTGCCGGGATGGGCGCCGGCGGCTTCAGCCGCGCCTACCTGCACCACCTGGACCGCTGCGGCGAAATGCTGGGGCCCATGCTGGCCACGGTTCACAACCTGCATTACTACCTGAACCTGATGCGCGAAGTGCGCGCATCCCTGGACGCCGGCACCTTCGCCGAATTCCGCCGCCAGTTCGCGGCCGACCGGGCACGCGGCGTCTAGCGAACAGAGACCTCCTCACAGCCCACCGCTGGCCGTGCGCCGCCCTTGTGCAGTGCACCGTCGCTGGCGGCCGGGCACCTCCCCTTCTTCACCACGGATGAACTCGCCCCATGGCGACCTCTGCCAAGCGCCGCGCGGCTTCCGCGCCGGCTGAACCCGCTGCCGACCTCATCGTCGACACCCCGACACCCGCCGCCAAACCCGCCCGCACGCGCAAGCCGCCGAAGGCTGCGGCAGAAGTCGCTGCGCCGGTGGTCGAGGCCGCCGAGGCGCCGGCCTCCGCGCCGCGCAAGCGCTCGCGCGCCAAGCCGGCTGAACCGGTGGCAGCGCCTGTGGCGGAGGTTGTCGAGGTCGTTGAGACCGAGGCAGCAGCGCCCGCACCGCGTGCCCGCGCCAAGAAGCCCGCTTCGAAGACGGCGCGCCCTGCCAAGGCTTCGCCGGTGGTCGAGGAGGTCGCAGTCGAAGCCGAGCTCGTCGTTGCGCTGCCAGTCGATGTCGAGCCGGCGCCCGCTGTCGAGCCCGAAGTGCCGTTGCCCATCGCCGAAGAAGCCGTGCCGGTGGAGGCGCCCAGCGCGCCCGTCGCCCCGCCGCTCCCACCCCTCCCGCCGCGCCCCGCTCACAGCCAGCTCACGCTGCAGGACGACGGCCTTCGTTGCACCTTGCGCTGGCAAAGCGGCAGCCGCTGCCCCAACAGCCTGCTGGACGCAGTGGCCCCGCTGCAGCAGGCCGGCGGCGTGCTGGCGCTGAGCAGCACCGACGCGCTGGCGGCCCTGGTGGCCGAGGCCAGGCACGCCGGGCACAAGCTGGTGGTGGATGACGCCGTGTGGCAGCACCTTGCCGCCCAGGGCGACCTGCACGGCCGCATCGATCACCTCGAAGCCCTGTACCCGCAAGGACTGGACGGCGTGGCCCTGCCCGAGTCGCCTCAGGCCCTCACGCCTCGCCCCGCCCAGCTCGAAGGCGCGTTTTTCCTCGCCTGCGTCGGCACCTGCCTGGTGGCTGACGATGCCGAACTCGAACCGGCGCGCGAAGCTGCGCTGGCCTGGCAACTGGTCCGCCGCCACTTCGGCGCCGACACGGTGACTGTGCTGGCCCCCGCCGAGCGCCTGGCCGAATGGCAGGCTTTGCTGAGCGCCCCCAGACCTGCCGCCTCGCGCCAGGCCCCCCAAGGGGGTCAAGAAAACTCGGGAACGGCCCTTCGATTTCTTGAGAGCCCGGCCGCGGATGAAGCCGCGCCGCCGCGCCTGCTGGCATGGACCGACGAACTCGACCTGGCCGCGCTGCAAGCCGGCAGCGTGCTGATCGTCGACCAGCGCGACGGTTTGCGCGCGCCGCTGCCCGTGCTGGCCGATCAACCGACCTGGTGCTGGGTGCTCTGCCCGGCCGACCTGCTGCAGGCCGACCGCGCTGGCGCCGAAGCCTGGCTGCGACGCATTGACCGCCAGCGCAGCGGCGCGCTGGCCGACTGGCTGGACGGCGAAGGCGACGCGGTGCTCGCACCGCTGCTGCTGCAACGCCGCTTTGCCGATGTGGCACAGCAATGGCCGGCCTGGGCGTCGCAGACCCTGGCGTGCCCACTGCCCGCGTTGCAGCGTGAGACCCATGACAAGGCGCAGGCCGCCGCACTGCAGTTGCTGTCGCGCTGGCAGCGCAGCGGTTTCCTGTCCGACAGCGATCAGCTCGCGCTGCAGCGTCAACTGCAAGCGCAACAACAGGCCTGCCGCGAAGCCGGCGAAGCGGCGCTGCCGGCGCTGCTGCAGCAGGCCATGGCCGACGGTGTGCGCCGTGTGGTGGTGTTCGCCGAAGACGCCGAGACGCTGCCCGAATTGGCCGAACGTATGGGCGAAGCTGGCTTGCCGGCCTTTGCGCTGGCGGGCACGATGAACGAACGCGAAGCCTTGCTGCGCCAGTTCCGCGACGCGCCCGAGGCGCAGGTGCTGCTGGTGGCCGATGGTGTGCCTGCCGACGAACCACGCATCGCGGTGCAGCCGCAGCGCCCACTGGTCATCCTGCTCGACCGCCCGTGGAACGACGCGGTGCGCGAGCGCCGCCTGCAGCGCGTGCGTGCGCTGCGCACCCAGCGCAGCCTGCCGGTCTGGCAACTGATGCCGGCCGACAGCCTGGCCAGCCGCCGCGAGGCGCAGGCTGACAAGGCCGCCAGTGCCGAGCCGGTCACCGGCCTGCGCCGCGGCGCCGCGCTGCAGGCCTGGCTGGCCGAACTGCTGGCTTGCCTCGCACCCGCGGCGGCCCCACTCGAAGCCGAGGCACACTCCGGCTGATGCAAAGCAGCCCCCCGCCGCGTCCACCCCACCGCAAGCCGTTCTGGCGCCGCTTTGTGCGCGGCCTGTGGGAGTGGCCGCTGGCGGCGCTGATCCTGTTCGAGGAATGGGGCTGGGAGCCGCTGCAGCGCGCGATGGCGCGCATCGGCCAGTGGCCGGGCTTTCGCTGGATCGGCCGCTGGATCGAGTCGTTGCCGCCGTATGGTGCGCTGGCGCTGTTTGCCTTGCCCACGCTGGCGCTGCTGCCGGTCAAGCTGCTGGCGCTGTTCGCGATCAGCCGCGGCCATGCGCTGCTGGGCACGCTGGTCATCGTGGCCGCCAAGGTGGCCGGCACCGCCATCGTCGCGCGCCTGTTCACCTTGACCCAGCCGGCGCTGATGCGCCTGGGCTGGTTCGCCCGCAACTACGCACGCTGGACCGTGTTCAAGGAGCGCCTGTTGGCCCAGGTGCGCGCCTCGCGCCCGTGGCGCGCGGCGCGGGTCGTCAAGCGCCGAATGGGCCGTTGGGTGCGGCTGCTCAAGCGCTGGCTGAGCCGCGACTGAGCAGGCCTTGATCGGGCGCCTCAGTTGACCCAATAGAGGTAGCGCAATGCGGCCATGCCGCCGGCCTCGCTGGCCGTGCGGTCCAGGCGCGTGGACAGATTGCTCAGCGGGTGCGTGGCGTCCACAGTGCGGCAGGATTGGTTGTTGAGCGCCGGCATCCGGTCGAATCCCACGCGTGTGCCCACTGGTGGCGGTGACTTGAACAGCCGTGCCACGTCCAGCCCCTGGCCCGCCGGGCACACCGGCGCGGTGCTGGCCAGCAGGCCGCGGCCGCCGCGCGTGGTTGGCAGCAGGTGCCGGCCCTGCCACACGGCGTCCAGTTCCTGCAGCAGCGCGCGCCAGGTCTCGAAATCGGCGGCGGTGATCGGGATGGGAAACACGCTGCTCTTCTGCCGTGGGTTGGCCACCCATTCGTGCTCGTCGTCGGTCTCGGCCAGCACGCTGCGGCGCAGTTGCTCGGAGGTCGCCAGGCCGGCGGCGATCAGGCCGTGCGCGCTGCGCAGCAAGGCCGGGCGACTCAGCACCAGCTCGCCGTGGTCGGTGTCGAAGTCAAACGCGCGCACGGTTGTCAGCAGGCCTTCGAGGAACTGGTGGTACGACAGCGCCCACAGCACGTCGCTCTGGTCCAGGCGGATCAGCGCGTTGGCGTCGAACTCGCGCCGGTAGCGGTCCTCGTCGTTGTCCGGCAGCCGCGGTTGCGAAGCGCCGTCATGCGGCCGCGGCAGCGCGAAGAACCAGGTCTCCCAGGCCTCCTGCTGGCCGTTGCCGTTCAGGTCCAGTTGCCACTGGCCAGGCGCGATCAGCAAGGACGTGCGTTTGCCCAACTGCACCCGCTGCAGTTGCAGGCGCGAGCGCCGCAGCTGCTCGCGCAGCTCGTCGACCTTGCGCGTGACCTCCGCCACCACCTGTTCCTTGCTCGGATGCGCCTTGTCCAGCATCGCCATGCCTTGCGTGCCCCAGGTGATCAGGTCGCGCACCTGGTCCACGTCGCGGCAGATCACCCAGGCCAGGCGGGCGTCGTCATTGGGCAGGCTGTCGGCGCTCTCAAGGAAACGAAGGGCCGCTCCCGAGTTTTCTTGGCCCCCTTGGGGGGCCTGACGCGCAGCGGCAGGTCTGGGGGCGCTCACAGGCATCTCGGCGCAGCTGCGCTGGAAACCGGCGGGCGTCGTGAGGTCCGGCGCCGATGGGGCTGCAGCAAAGGCCGTGGTGGCAGCGAGCAATGCGGCGGCCAGGATGGATTTCTTCACGCGGAGTCACGCCAGCAAGGCGTGCGGGAGTGGAACACCTCGCCAATCTAGGTGCGGCGCTGGCGGGCGCCGACGGGAATCGGCGTGGTATCGCCGCGCGCCACCGGCCGGCGCGGCATGCGCTACCTGTAGAGGGCCACCTCAGCCCTTCCAGCGGAACGGGAAGGCGACCTGCTTCCAGAAGCCGTCTGGCACGTAGTCGCCCAACACGCCGTACTGGCCGGGCCACGGCCGGTCAGACTTCACGGCAGTGCCGAAGATGTGGTCCAGGAACGCGAAGTGCGCCGCGTAGTTCTTGTCGATCGCCTCGTCGTCCTGGCTGTGGTGCCAGTGGTGGAAATTCGGCGTGACGATCAGGTAGCGCAGCGGCCCCAGCCGCACGCTCACGTTGGCATGGTTGAACACCGCCTGGAAGCCGACCACGACGATGTAGGCGTCGATCACTTCCTTGCTGAAACCCAGCACATAGATCGGCGCCAGCACCAGCGTGCGCGTGATCAGCAGCTCCAGGATGTGCTGGCGCGAGCCGGCCAGCCAGTCCATGCTTTTCACGCTGTGGTGCACTGCATGCAGCCGCCACAGCAGTGGCACCTCGTGGTACGCGCGGTGGGTCCAGTACTGCACCAGGTCGGCCACCAGGATGATCAGGAACAGCGCCACCGGGAAGGGCAGCGATTCGACCCAGCCACGGATGCCGTCTTTTGCCGCCCAGCCGAACAGCTTGTGCACCAGCAGGTTGGTCGCCAGCAGCACAAAGCCGACCACCAGGTGGTTGACGATGAAGTGGTGGAAGTCCGTCTGCCACTCGGCGCGGAAGACCGGCTGATCGCGCCGCAGTGCAAACAGCTTTTCGATGAAGACGAAGATCAGCGTCGAGCCCAGCAGGTCCAGGATGAACCAGTCCAGCCCGATGTAGGGCGTGTGGTCGGGGAAGTCGTTGACCGGCACCTTGTGCCCGCCCAGCAGCAGGCACAGGCCGACCAGCGCAAACGCGCTGAAAGCCAGCCAGCGTGCGCGGCCGAACAGGATGTTGAACAGCGCAATGCCGCCCGACACCGCCAGCGCCCCCAGCATGATCTGCCGGATCACCGCCACGTCGTACGACTGGCGCAACTGCGGCGTCGTCAGGTACTGCGGGAAGTGGAAGGCCAACACGCCCAGGAAACACAGGATGGCCAGGCTCAGCGCAATCACGCCCGAGACCATGCCGGTGCCGCGCTGCAGCGCGCCATGCGAGGCGGCCAGCCGGTTCAGCTTGTCGAGATCTTCCAATGCAAACTCCCTTGGCGGCGCGAATCGGCGCCTGTGTTGTCGTGTCAGCGCGGCATGCTGCCAGCGGCGCTGGCAGGTGGCAATCCCACTTTCAGGCGTGCCGGCCGCGGCCATGAAAAAAGGCCCCGAAGGGCCTTGATTGAACCAGGTGAATGCCGGTGTCACTCGCCCTTGGCCGGCGCGCTGATCAGCCCGATGCTGCTCTCGGCCGTGCCCAGCAGGCCGACGCGGCTGTAGATGCCCAGCTTGGCGCGGGTGTCGGAGATGTCCAGGTTGCGCATGGTCAGCTGGCCGATGCGGTCGGCCGGGGTGAAAGGTGCGTCCTCGACCTTTTCCATCGACAGCCGCTCGGGCGCGTAGGTCAGGTTCGGGCTGTCGGTGTTCATGATCGAGTAGTCGTTGCCGCGGCGCAGTTCCAGCGTCACTTCGCCGGTCACCGCGCGCGCCACCCAGCGCTGGGCCGACTCGCGCATCATCATGCACTGCGGGTCGAACCAGCGGCCCTGGTACAGCAGGCGGCCGAGCTTGCGGCCGTTCATGCGGTACTGCTCGATCGTGTCCTCGTTGTGGATGCCGGTCACCAGGCGCTCGTAGGCGATGTGCAGCAGCGCCATGCCCGGGGCTTCGTAGATGCCGCGGCTCTTGGCCTCGATGATGCGGTTCTCGATCTGGTCGCACATGCCCAGCCCGTGGCGCCCGCCAATGCGGTTGGCCTCCTCGAACAGCGCGACGGCGCTGGCGAACTGCTGGCCGTTGAGCGCCACCGGCACGCCTTCCTCGAAGCGCACAGTGACCTGCTCGGCCTTGACCGCCACGTCCTCGCGCCAGAAGGCCACGCCCATGATGGGCTTGACGATGTGCATGCCGGCGCTCAGGAACTCCAGGTCCTTGGCCTCGTGCGTGGCGCCCAGCATGTTGGAGTCGGTGCTGTAGGCCTTCTCCACGCTCATCTTGTAGTCGAAGCCGTTGGCAATGAGGTATTCGCTCATCTCCTTGCGGCCGCCCAGTTCGTCGATGAAGGTCTGGTCCAGCCAGGGCTTGTAGATCTTCAGCGCGGGGTTGACCAGGAGGCCGTAGCGGTAGAAGCGCTCGATGTCGTTGCCCTTGTAGGTCGAGCCGTCGCCCCAGAGGTTGACGCCGTCTTCCTTCATCGCCGCCACCAGCATCGTGCCGGTGACGGCGCGGCCCAGCGGCGTGGTGTTGAAGTAGGTCGCGCCGCCGGTGGAGATGTGGAAGGCGCCGGACTGGATCGCCGCAATGCCTTCGTTGACCAGCTGCGTGCGGCAGTCGATCAGGCGGGCGATGTCGGCACCGTAGGCCAGCGCCTTGCGCGGGATCTCGTCGTAGTCGCTCTCGTCGGGCTGGCCCAGGTTGGCCGTGTAGGCGCAGGGAATGGCGCCCTTGGCGCGCATCCAGTGCACCGCGGCGCTGGTGTCCAGGCCACCGGAGAAGGCGATGCCGACGCGCTCGCCAGAGGGGAGTTTTTGCAGGATGGTGGCGGACACGGCAGGGCTCTTTCCAGGCAGACCAAAAGGCGGAACCCAAGATTTTAAGGCGCCCATCGCGCGCCGCCCAGAGTTCCCTGTTTCACACAACTTCACCAGCCGCAACGATTGGCAGCGACATGGCCTGGCGACAGTGGCCCCCACCCATTCTTCTGTTGCCCAAAGAGTTGTCCATGCGCCTGCCGTCCCGTCTCCGTTCCAGCCTCGTTTCCTCCGCTGAGGCGCCCGAGGCGCTTGAATCGCATCACCTCGCACGTCGCCGCTTGTTGCAGGCCGCCGTCGGCCTGGCCACCGGTGGCAGCCTGCTGGCGCTGCAGGCCTGCGGCGGTTCTGACGACAGCGACACCGCCTCGCTGCGCCTGGTCAATGCCACGATCGACTTCGAGACGGCCAAGCTGCAGGTCGATGGCAGCACCGTGATCTCGTCGCTCGCCTATGGCGGAACGACCAGCGACTACGTCAGCATCGACAGCGGCAGCCGCGCGCTCGCGCTGTTTTCGACCAGCGGCACCACGGGCCCGTCGACCGCCTACAGCTTCAATGCCGACACCTACAACACCGTGATCGCCTACGGCACGCTGAGCGCCGGCATGGCCTTTCGGCGCATCGAGGAGTCCAACTCGGCCCCGTCCAGCGGCTACTTCAATGTGCGCCTGCTGCACGCCGCGCCGCTGCTGGACGGGCTGGACCTGTACATCAGCAACACCAGCAGCCTGGCCGACCTGACGCCCACCGCGACCATCTCCGCCATCGGCAACCTGGGCGATTTCGTCACCGTCGAGGCCGGCACCTACCGCGTGCGCCTGACCCCCACCGGCGACCACAGCACCGTGCTGTTCGACTCCGGCTCTGACACTTCGTCCCGCATCACCTTCAGCAGCGAGCTCATCGTCACGCTGGCCATCGTGCCGCGCAGCAGCGGCTCGCTGCCGGACATCACCGCGCTGCCCGAGAAGCTGGCCGCCGGCGTGCTCAGCAACTCGCTGGCTTGATGGACAGCGCACCGCGTGGCGCATCCCGGCGCTGCGCATGCAGCACGTCCAGCTCACCGCGCAGCGTGGCCAGCATCGCCTGTTGGGCCGGCTCGCGGTAGAACAGGTTGTGGCTCTCGAACGGCACCATGCGGCCGTCAGGCAGCGCCATGTGGATGCAGCTTTTCTTCAGCGCGCGAATGTCCAGCCCGCGCGCGTCCATGAACTGCACGATCAGCACCCGGAACACGTGCCGGTAGTCCAGCCCCTGCGGCGCGCTGATCTGCGGCAGGCAGCACATCAGCTCCGACAGGCAACTGGCCTGCGACTGCGGCGAATGGTTGGTCGAGAACAGCCGGAAGACCTGGTCCTTCAGCGCCGGGTCGCGCTCGAAGACGATGGTGTTGCTGGCGGCCTCCACCAGCGCGGCCGGGTCCAGGAAACGCGTGAGTGGCTGCAGCTCCCCGCCGGGTGTCGCGCGCAGAGCGTAGGCCATTGCAAGCGTGTCCGGGTTGCACGGCACCGGCAGCACGTCTTCCAGCGTGAACAGGCCGGACTGCTCGGCAATGCGGCGGCGGATCTCGCTCACCGTCAGCCGGTGCCGGGCCGCGTCATAGCCTTCGACCCGGCCGGCGTCCTGCACCGGCTGCAGCGTCACGCCGCGCACGCAGGGCTGCGCCGCCGCGAAGCGGATCACCTCGCCAATCTCCTCGTCGTTCACGCCGCGCTTGACCGTCATCACCAGCGTGGTGGACAGGCCCACTTCGTTGAGCCGCGCCAGCGCCTGCGTGCGGATGCGCCGCAGGTCGGCGCCGCGCAGATCCAGCAGCGGCGCGCGCTGCAGCGAGTCGAACTGCAGGTAGACCTCGAAGGCCGGCGCGTAGCTCGCCAGCCGCTCAGCAAAGCCCGGCTCTTCTGCGATGCGGATGCCGTTGGTGTTGAGCATCAGGTGGCGGATCGGCCGCGCCCGCGCCGCGTCCAGCACCTCGAAGAACTGCGGGTGCAGCGTGGGCTCGCCGCCGCTGATCTGCACCACGTCGGCCTCGCCTTCGCTGGCGATCACCGCGTCCAGCATCGCGTTCACTTCGGCCATCGAGCGGTGCGTCAGCCGCTCCGGGCCGGAGCCGGCGTAGCAGGTCGGGCAGCGCAGGTTGCAGTGGTCGGTGATCTCCACCACCGACAGGCAGCTGTGCTGCATGTGGTCCGGGCACAGCCCGCAGTCGTACGGGCAGCCGTGGCGCATCTCGGTGGCAAAGCGCTGCGGCATCTCCGGCGCCTTCACATAGACCTCGCGGCACTGGCGGTAGTAGGCCGCATCGTCGGCCACCAGTACGCGTTCGGTGCCATGCACCGGGCACCACTTGTCCATGAACACCTGATCGTCCTTGATCAGGATCTTGGCCTCGACCTGGCGCAGGCAGGTGGTGCAGACCGATTGCGTGGTGTCGTAGAACAGCCAGGGGCGGGTCTTGCGGGTCATGGCGTGTCCTGCCGGCGGTAGCGGCGCATCAGCCACAGGCACAGCGAGGCAACGGCCAGGCCCAGCAGGCCCGGTACCAGGAACAGCGGCGCATAGGCGCGCGCTTCCGCGCTTGTTTCGCGCAGCCCGACCAGGCCCATCACCGTGCCAGCGCCACCACACAACCCAAAGCCGGCGACCAGCACCACCAGCGCCACCAGGGCCAGCACGCGGCCGCGGCGTTGGCCCTCGCTCAGCGAGCCGGGCAGCCCCGCGGTGCCACGCAACATCCACACCGCCCAGGCGAACACCGCGAGCAGCGTCAGCGGGTTGAAGAACAGCACCACCACGAAAGACAGCAGATCGATCATGCGAACTCCTTGTTCGGCAACGCCGCCGTGGGCTGCCGCCATGCGCGCCACACCCAAGGCAGGTACAGCAACAGCGCCAGCGCACAGGTCCACTGGATGCCGGACCAACCCAGCGGATAAGCGACCGGCACCGGCTTGAGCCCGTCCACCAGCAGCCGCCACAGCAGGTAGGCCGCGAGGAACAGCTTGAAGCGCAGGCCGGCCACACGCGCCAGCGAGGCGCGCCGGTGCTGCAGTGCAGCAGCCAGCAATGCAACAAACGCCATCTCGTACAACGCCACCGGATGCCGCGCCACGCCATCGCCCTGGTCCAGGCCCCAGGGCAGCGCAGTCGGCAGGCCGTAGGTGTCGTCATGCAGCCCGGCGAGGAAGCAGCCCACGCGGCCGATGATCAGGCCCACAGCCAGCGGCAAGACCATCGCGTCCCCGGTCGAAGCCTTCTGCCCGGTCCAGGCCTTGGCCAGCTCCACACCGATCAAGCCGCCCAGCAGTCCGCCGACGATGGACTGCCCCAGCGGTGCCGGCTGCCCCGCCAGCCAGGCGGTAGCCACCTCCGGCCGCTCGACCAGGTAGACCGCCTTGTTGCCCAGCGCCGCGCCGGCCAGCAGGCCGACCATCACCGAGAAGCGGCCGGGCGCCAGCAGGCTGCCCGCGCCGGGCGGCGCTGTCGCATCGGCCCGCAAAGCGCGTCGGTAAAGCGCCATGCCCACGCCAATGCCCAGGTACTCCAGCAGGCCGTGCAGCCAGGCCGCGGTGCTGGCGTCCAGCGCGATCACGGTGTCACGAAGAAGTCGTGGCCAGCAGGCCGCCCACCTGGCCGTGCAGTCCTTCGGTGGTCACCGCTTCGGGCGCCAGCGCCGGTGCCGCCACCAGCCCCACCGGGCTGAACAGCCCGCGGCGGAAGGGCTTGACCATTGCGGTGCCGCCCTCGGCACGTGAGAAGAACGAGCCCCAGAGGTTGGTCAGCGCCATCGGCACGACCGGCACCGGGCGGCGCTCCAGGATCTTCATCAGACCACTCTTGAAGGGCTGCAGCGTGCCGTCCCGGGTGATGCCGCCTTCGGGGAAGATGCCCAGCAGTTCGCCGTCGGCCAGCACGGCATCCGCAGCGTCAAACGCGGCCTCGTAGGCGGCCGGGTCCTCGGCGCGCGGGGCGATGGGGATGGCCTTGGCCAGCTTGAACAGCCAGCCCAGCACCGGGATCTTGAAGATGCGGTGGTCCATCAGGAAGCGGATCGGGCGCGGGCTGGCGGCCATCAGCAGCACCGGGTCGATGAAGCTCACGTGGTTGCAGACCAGCACCGCGGCGCCGCTGGCCGGAATGTGGCGCGTGCCCTGCAGCCGGAAGCGGTAGACCAGGTGCGACAGCACCCAGGCGATGAAGCGCAGCAGGTATTCGGGCACGACCAGGAAGATCCACAACGCGACCACCGCGTTGGCCACCGCCAGCAGGCCGAAGACCTGCGGCACCGTGAACCCGGCCGCGAGCAGCGCACCGACGATCAGGCTGCTGGCGATCATGAACAAGGCGTTCAGGATGTTGTTGGCCGCGATGATGCGGGCCCGGTGGCTGGCCGGCGAGCGCAGCTGGATCAGCGCATACATCGGCACGCTGTAAAGGCCCGCGAACAGCGACAGCAGGAACAGGTCCGCCAGCACGCGCCAGTGCGCCGGCTCGGCAATGAAGCTGCCCAGCCCGTACTGCAGCGCCGGTGCCACCAGCGCAGAAGAGGACCACCACAGGTCGCCCGCGAACACCGTCATGCCGATGGCGCCCAGCGGCACCAGGCCGATCTCCACATGCTCGCGGCTCAGCGTCTCGCACAGCAGCGAGCCCATGCCCACGCCCACCGAGAACACCACCAGCAGCAGCGAGGCCACGTGCTCGTCGCCATGCAGCACGTCTTTCGCGAAGACCGGGAACTGCGACAGGAACACCGCGCCGAAGAACCACAGCCACGAGATGCCCAGCAGCGAGCGGAACACCGCCAGGTGGCCGTGCGCCAGCTTCAGGTTGGCCCAGGTTTCGGTGATGGGGTTCCAGTTGACCTTCAGCCCCGGCTCGGTGGCCGGCGTGGCCGGCACGAACTGCGCCGCCAGCCGGCCCAGCGCGGCCAGCGCCAGGCAGGCGATGGCCACGGCCTGCGCGCCGCTGATGGCGCCGCTCTCGGGCAGTGCGATCAAGATGCCACCGGCCACGTTGCCCAGCAGGATTGACACGAAGGTCCCCATCTCGATCATGCCGTTGCCACCGGTCAGCTCACGCTCGTTCAGATGCTGCGGCAGGTAGGCGAACTTCACCGGGCCGAACAGCGTGCTGTGCAGCCCCATCAGGAAGATGCAGGCGAGCAGCAGCGGCACCTGGTGCGTCACCAGCCCGATCGTGGCCAGCACCATGATCGCCAGCTCCAGGTTCTTGACCCAGCGGGTCATGCGCGCCTTGTCGTACTTGTCGGCCAGCTGGCCGGCGGTGGCCGAGAACAGCAGGAACGGTGCGATGAACACCGCGCCGATCACCAAGCCCGCCATGGCGGACGGCAACCAGCCGACTGACAGTCGGTAGGTCACCAGCACCGTGAACGCGAACTTGAAGACGTTGTCGTTCATCGCCCCCAGGAACTGCACCCAGAAAAACGGCGCGAACCGGCGCTGGCCCAGCAGCGCGAACTGGCTGGGGTGTTCGCTGGACGAAGGTGCGGACATCGAAGGTCTCCTCGGGGGCTTTGGTTTTGGCGCGGCGGGTGCCGGGTAGCAATGTAGCGGTTCAACGCACCAGCTGCGGTGCGCCGGCGAGCTGGCTGCGGGCGAGCCAGCTGAACATCGAGTCGGCGGTCACGGTTTCGATGTGGTCGGCGAAGCGCTTGCTGTTGGGGTGGTCGTCGAAGGCGATGTTGGCGCGCGTGGCGCGGGCGCCCAGGCGGGTGAAGGCGTCGATGTTCAGCACGGTGGGCTGGTAGCCGCGCAGCTGCAGCCAGGCCTGGGCGCGGTGGCGGTCGGTGGCGCTGTCGTCCAGCGCAGCGGCCAGGGTTTCGAGGGCCCACTGGTTGCTCTGCTGGTAGCGCTCGGACCAGGGGTAGGCCAGCATCGAATAGGCAGCGGTGTGCATCAGCGGCAGCCGGCGGTTGTCGTCCAGCCAGGGACGCAGTTTGGCTTGCACTTCGGCCGTGGGCACGGCGAAGGCGGCTTCGTAGCGCCAGGGCTGGTCGAGGAAGAAGTCGCCCAGGCCTTGGCGATACAGGCCGGCGCGGTCGGTGCCGCAGCGGTTGAGCTTGTGCACCACGCGCCACGCGGGCCGGCCTTGCGCGTCGGTGCTGCGGTAGGCAAAGCCCAGGTGCGACCACTGCAGCCCGTAGCGCCGCAGGTCCTGCCCGGCGCGCGCCAGCAGCACGACTTGCGCGCCGCTGGCGTCCAGCGCCTGCGAGGTGCGCTGGGCCATGGCCATGCCCTGGTTCACCGCGTCGACGCTGGGCGGTTGTGGCGCTTCGCAAGCCTGGCCGGCGTGTGCATTCGCGGCCAAGGCCAGCGCCAGGCCGGCCACGAGCACTCGGAGCGCCTTCATCGCGTCACCGGCTCGTTGTAGAGCAGCGAGGCGCCGATCTCGTTGGGGATGAAGCACAGCGCCTTGCCCGCCTGGGACAGCACCCAGCCGGTGCCGGTGACGACCACGGTGACCGCAGTGCCGGCGGCGACCAGCGAGGCCCCGGCCATCGTCAGGCTGATGCGCGCGCCGTCCGAGGCACGGGCCAGCACCCACACGGTGCCGGCGGCCACGGCTTGCACCGAGACCACGGTCAGCACCGCGCCGGCCGACAGCGCGGCGGCCGGCACCGCCAGCGGCGTGGCCACCGAGATGGCGATCGACAGCGCCGAGGCTTCGCTGGCTTCCGATGGGCCCTGGTGCGCGAGCACCGTGTGCGGCCAGCTGGCCAGGACCAGCACCATGCCGAGGCTGACCGAGACGGCGCCGCGGGTGGTCTTGCGCACGGTCTTCGTGGCCGGCTTGAGAACAGGGGTCGTGCACATCAGCGAGTCTCCTCACGCAGGGCTTCGCGGCGGCCGGCCAGGCGGGCTTCCAGCAGGTCGGCGTCATGTGCGTCGCGCAGGGTCTTGGCCAGCGTGAACACGCTGGAGATCAGGAACAGCCACGACACCAGCAGGAAGGCCTTCCACACCGGCTGTATGCCCATTCGCCACAGGCCCCAGCCCGTCAGCCCCATCGACAGCAAAAAGCCGCCCCACACCACCAGACGCCACATCGGCGTGTCGACCGTGCGGCGCTGGTTGTCGCGCACGAACTTGGCCAGGCCGAACGCGCTGGACAGGCAGAACACATAGCCCATGACCATGAAGGCACGGTCAATGTCGTCGCCCGGCAGCCAGGCCAGGCCGATGGCGCACAGCGAAACGGCGATGCCGAACGACAGCCAGACCTGCAGCCGCCAGGCCGCGGTGTCGCGGCGGACGGCGAGGGACGAGACGGCGGAGGGGTCCATGTCGGTGACGGGAGCGTTGAACATGGACGCGATGTTCGCGGGCCAGCGGACGAAGTGGCCTGGCTCTATGCCGTGTGGCGCTGAATGGCACGTATGGTATCGTAATTCGATACGCCACCCTTCCACAGGAGCCCGCATGGCCAGCACTCAGGCCCTGATCCAGGTCATCAAGAACGAGCTGAAGGCGGCTGGCCTGACCTACGCCGCGCTGGCCGAAGAACTGCAGATGGCCGAGTCCAGCGTCAAGCGCATGTTGTCGCGCGGCGAGATGCCGCTGTCGCGCGTGGACGAGATCTGCCGCGTGCTGAAGACCGATTTCGCCGCGCTCTCACGCCAGGTCGCCGAAGCCCAGCCCGAGCGCCGCGAGCTCACGCTGGAGCAGGAGCGCGCCGTGGTGGCGGACCGCAAGCTGCTGCTGGTGGCCATCTGCTGCATGAGCCAGTGGTCGCTGGAGCAGATGGTCGGCCATTACCGGATCACCGAGCCCGAGGTCATTCGCCACCTGGCGCAGCTGGACCGCTTGGGCATCATCGCGCTGCGCCCGCTGAACCGCTACCGCCTGCAGCTCGCCAAAGGCTTCCGCTGGCGCCCACACGGCCCGGTGATGCAGTTCTTCCGCGAAGACGTGGTGCAGGACTTCTACAGCGGCGGCTTCGACGGCGAGGCCGAACTGCTGGCGCTGGTGCACGGCCAGGTGGCCCCGCGCCACGCCATCGCCTTCCAGGAGCGGCTGCAGCGCCTGGCGCAGGACTTCGCGCAGCAGCACCTGTCGGACAGGGCTCTGCCGGCCGACCAGAAGCGGCCGATGACGCTGCTGATCGGCATGCGGGCGTGGCTGTTCGGGGCGTTCCGGGACATGAAGCGGTAGCTTGTATTTGTGCTGATAGATGGGTACAAAACAGGTCGTTCTGTTGCAATCTATTGGCACGCCGAAACTCCCCGGACGACGACTCTTCAGCGTCCTGGGCAACTTGAGTGCCATATTTGCTGCGACGCCACCCAGGGCTTGGGACCAACGGCCGGAAGACTCTTCGACAGGCGAACGGTTTGAGTACGCAAGGCGGACTTCATTTTCCTGTCGCCCGCGTCTAGCCAGGGCCGCCGGTCACACGCCAACGAAGCTTGAGATATTCCCGTTCGGGCTGAGCTTGTCGAAGCCTGCTGGCCATGTCCGCCGCCGTTCAGGCTGAGCTCGCCGAAGTCCGCCCGTCACCGCTCGACCCGCCGCCAACGCGTCACTCTCAGGACGGCCTGCCTCGTTGAGGCCGTGCATGGCAAAAACATTCTTGGTGAGACCCAAATCCTCCGGTCAAAATCACCATGGACTTACCCTGCCGAATGAGTTGACGACAAACCGCACGAGACGCGAAAGCTCGTTTCATTCGTGAGGCAGCACCACAGATCCAAATTGCAACCGCTACGCCATGGAACACTTGGTCGAACACGAAGACGAACAATCAAAGGGTGCCTTCTTTGTGCTGAAGGATGGCCAGCGCGTCGCCGAGATGACCTACAGCCGCACCAACGCATCACTGATCATCATTGACCACACCGAAGTCGACCCTTCATTCAGCGGTCAGGGCGTTGGGCGCAAATTGCTCGATGCACTTGTCAGTTGGGTCCGGAGCGCCGGCATCAAGGTCGTCCCGCTGTGTCCGTTCGCGAAGGCACAGTTCGGGAAAGACGCTGCGATCCGTGACGTGCTCGTCTAAGGCTCGCTTGTGACATCCATCGGCTAGGAACTCGCGCGCATACCGAGATTTGCGGCGCCGAGGGCCGGGACTCGACGCTGGCCAACGCGATGTCACAGTGCGAGGCCTTTGGCCTGCGCCCGGACGAGGCGGCCGCCGAAGTGGTCGCCGTCATTGCGGTGGTGAACGAGTGGCGAACGCACTTCGCCCAGGCTGGCGTGGCGAGCCGGGACATCGAGAGCCTGGCCGAGCGCGTCGATGGCGACGAACTGTTGCGCCAGCGTCAGAGTTTCGATCCGGCGCAGTTTCGGGCGTCGCAGTCGAGACCCCGGAAAACGAGTCCGTTCCGGCCCACCTGACGGGCAAGCCCACCCCTCGCTCACCGCACCGCCAACTTCACGCGCCGTGACACGAAATTCCGCCAAGGTGTCCCCACGTTGAACCCCGAGGCAATCATGGAGGCCGCCGAAGCGGGCGAGCGCATCCGCAAACTTTTAGGCGTGCCAATGCGCCGGCCCATCCCTCGAAAGCAGATGACAGCTATGGTTTTCAGAGGCGAAACTGCGGTCATGCGCAATGCCTCCAAAGACCTTAGACCAACCGGCCGCGTCGGGCGGCGGTTGTCCATTTGACGTTAGGTCTCTCAAATACCATGCTCTACCTACTCCTTGCCGTTCTCGTGGCGGTGATTGTTCATATCGCTGCGATGACGATCGCAGCTCGCGCCATCGGAGTGAAGGTGGTGCTGGTATCGCTGGGTTACGGTCCCACGCTATTTCAGGCAAATGGCTATCGCCTTGGGGCCCTTCCTACGGGCGGCTACGTCAGGTTTCTCCACACAGTCGATGACATAGTCCCCGACTCTGAATTGAGAACTGCAATCGATCGTCGATCGACGATCGAACAATTGTCCGTCACTCTGTCGGGCTGCTTCGCGCTTCTTCTCCTCGCGGTCGGCCTCAAGGGCACCACCGCGTTCGAGGCGTTCCTGCGATTCCCTGGTCAAATTCTTGCCGGGGCCGCATCGCCCTTAGGCGAAGCGCAGTCGCTCCTCCATGGCGCTGCTGCCGTCCTCCATTCGACTACCTTCACTAGCACATTGGCGCTTGTGGCAGCCAAGTTCGCAGCCCTTAATCTCTTTCCGTTGCCAGCCCTCAACGGTGGAGCAACCGTTGCGTTGCTCGCCAAACGCGCAGGCCTCTCGCGCTGGTGGCCAGCAGCGGCCACACGCCTCCTGCTCTTCCTTTGGCTGGGCGTTCTGGGTTCGTGGCTCTTTGCAGTTTGTCTGTATGCCACCGAGACCTAACCCCTCCGCCAAGGGGACGTCCCGCAAGCGGGCCGCCCCTTACGTCGAACGTTAGGCATTCCCCAGGAGCATGCAGTGACCGAAAGTGAAAACTACGTTCTGGATTGCATCAAGCGTTGGGTGTGGTCAGGGTTTTATTCGCCTGCGCAGATTGAATCCATGATCGACGATGTTCTTGAGCACGATTGCGATGCGCAAATGCTCCGGAACTGCATCGCCCCGGAGATTAAACTGAAGCTGTCGGCTGAGGCTGGCTGGCCGGCTACTACCGACTGCGACAGGCTCGACCGAGCGTTCTACGAGCTACATGAACAAGGAATCTGTGCTCTCGGCAACGCCGGCTACACCATGTCCGATGGTTACTCTGAGGTCAGTGAGGCCACGGCAAACGGGCCGTCTGGTCACTACAAGTCCTACTGCTTCTATCATGGCCAGGACGTTGAGCGCGCCCTGGAAGGTGGAGGCATCATGCTTGCGTTCGGAGCTCTGAATGACGATCCCGTCGAAAGCGTCGCTGTCGGCAAGATGGTTTGCGAACGCCTCCGACGGGAGGGATTTGAAGTCGAGTGGAACGGTTCGCTTGAAACACGCATCAACCTTCCAAGATTCTTGTGGCAGAAGCGAACAAATGCCTAACCCTTCCTTCAAGCGGACTGGCCTTTGGCCAGCCGCTTAAGTTAAACGTTAGAGCGCTTCATATGTCAGACCACATTCAGCACGACGAGTACGAAATCTCCACTGATCCGGAGCGGCTTGACGTCACATTCATTCATGCGTTTCTCACACAAAGCTACTGGTCGCCCGGCATTCCGCGCTCTGTAGTCGAGCGCGCCATCAGGAACTCCCTGTGCTTCGGCCTGTATCGCCGGGCCGAGCAGGTAGGGTTCGCTCGTGTGGTCACTGACAAAGCCACTTTCGCCTATCTCGCAGACGTATTCATTCTCAATGCACATCGAGGCAAAGGCTTATCGAAGTGGCTAATGCAAGTCATCACGGAGCACAAAGACCTGCAAGGTCTTAGGCGCTTCATTCTCGCAACCAAGGATGCACATGGCTTGTACAAGCAGTTCGAGTTCAACGCACTGGCCAATCCGTCGCTCATGATGGAAATCCTCAAACCCGATGTTTACCGCCA
Source organism: Ideonella sp. FW305-24 (assembly GCF_058788035.1). Lineage (NCBI taxonomy): Bacteria > Pseudomonadati > Pseudomonadota > Betaproteobacteria > Burkholderiales > Sphaerotilaceae > Ideonella > Ideonella sp. FW305-24. The sequence continues at coordinate 403,928 of NZ_JBYTAI010000006.1, forward strand.
ATCGCTCTAACCCTTCCATCGAGAGGACGTCACCCGGCAAGCCGGGCGCCGCCTCTCATGTCAAACGTTAGGCGCCATATGAGAACCGCCGAGTCCGCCAAGACGATTGCTCTTGCCATTCTTTCTGAAGGTCCGTTTGCCGAGGCCAGCGCGGTACTTCTTGAGTCGAAAGTCCAAGAGTTCAATGAAGGCTGGATCTACTACTATCAGTCAGTTGGTTTCGTCGAGACGGGAGATATCAACGAAAGCCTAGTGGGCAACGCGCCTCTCTTCGTTCCGCGGAACGACGCACCTCCATCTTTCGTCAGCTATCACCGTCCCTTGGCAGAGTCGATGGAAGCCTTCCGCCTATCGGGCAATGCGAGTGCACAGGCGAATGCCCAGGTTCGACTTTCCGGGTGGAAGCCAGGCGCTTTAGCGGTTTCGGCAATCCAAGCTCTTCGTCAACATTCATCATTTGGGTTAGCCGCTGCAAAGGAAGCTGTTGAAAGTTGCTTGGCCGGAAACTCGGTGCTGATAAATACCCTGACGGTCACATCAGCACGTGAGTTGGTGTCGTCGCTCGCCAAGACAGGCTTTGTCGCTGAGGTAACGTATGGCGCCTAATCCTTCCTTCAAGTGGACCCGCCTTCAGCGGTCCGCTTAAGTCAAACGTTAGGCTGCTACAAATTGAGAGAATAATGTTATAGGCCATTCATTAAGTAAACGCAGATACCTGGACATGTCAAGTATCGCATAAATCGCAGATTATTAGCTTGAATTTAAGTATTCGCCGCTCGTCAATTTTTTGATCAACAAAGGAAACTAAATGTTGTCCGTTCGTAAGAGTAACTTCGCGTTGGCCTATTCCATGTTGGCATTAATTTTAGGCGCACAGACGTCAGTGTCTTTCGCTGCAGGGCAAATCTTATATGAGACAAATATTTTAACGGTCGCAGTGAACGGAGGGGCAGACAGTACCAATCCTGGAACAAGCTGTATTCAGGTTACTTCCGCTGTATCTGCAACGTGTCAAGGTGGCTTTGTTGCAATCCTCAACAACAACAAGCAATTGATTGCCGCCGCGCTACTAAACAAGGCAACGATGGGTAAAATTATTTTGTATTATGAGGACTCTAGTACACTAAACCAATGCCCTGGTTTTGCCACAACACCATGCGTCGTCAATACAATTTTAAGTAAGTAGTCGGCCCTGCAAAATCCATTTCAAGCGCAGCGACAGCAGTCATTTGATTCCTTGAGCCGCAGCGGTCACG